>PAQE01000010.1 GCA_002709705.1 Methanobacteriota archaeon
GTATGGCCTTGTAACCAGTTACTCCCTAGGCTTCTAGGAATGCCTCTTTCGCATTCGAGGGTTTTGTCGTCGCCTAGGATGAATCCAATGTCGCCAATCGAAAAATCACTAGGCAGTGAGCCAGAATATAGATTTGGAGAATCTGCCTCCAATCTGACTGTGGGACAATCCCAATCATCTAAAGTCATGTCCAAATCTCCTCCTCCGTCGTAGATTCCCGGACTACGCTCAATCCAATGCCCTCGGGGCGGGATTGGTTCTTTTATGACAGCAGCCACTTTACCTGCAACAGCTCTCTCCTCGGCATGAATTCCTTTCAATTCATTTGATACGAATTTGATTCTTCGTGCAGGACCAGGTCCTCCAAGTAAGATCATTGTGAATTCAACATCACTCCTAATTCCATGACTGGTTAAAATCGAAGACATAAGTGCCCTAATCAGCACATCCATTCGTCCGGCTCCTCCTGCTAAATCATTCAAAGGTAGTTTGCCTTTTGCCATTGCTCTTGTTCCTACAATGACGAAGCGACGCAGAAAAATCACCTGTTGTTTTCAATAACTGAACGAATCGCATCGCACATATCAGCCTCAGTCTCGAGAATGAAGTGGGCACCATGGGAGTCTACGAGCCAACCTCTTGGCATACCTTCTTTGCCATAATCTTCCATTCTATTGGCGATTGTTGCAGTCATTCCTGCGGTTTGTATTTGGGCATGTGCTCGATGAACAAGGTCCTTCTGCTTGACTCCGCTTTCCAATTTGAAACCGATTCTGACAGACCCACTACACATTTCCTTTAGCTCACTGATGTGCTTTGCACCTTCCTTCAACTGAATGTTAAGATCTCCTTGTAGAGATGCAATTTTACCTTCGACAGGTTCGGGTATGACATAGTCAAGAACTGCGGCAGCATGAATCCAAACATCAATCTCATCTTTTGTAAGCGCTTTCAATTCATCCAGCATAGAATCTGGTTCTGGGCATTTAATGTCTAGTGGCAGCCATTCAGGTTTGCTTACTGTGGTTACACCACTAACACAGGTTACATCCATTCCGTGACGGTACAGGTCGTCTGCAATTTTGTAACCAGTCTTACCACTAGAGGTATTTTGGACATACCTAACATCATCAATTGCACTACGTGTTGCGCCTAACGTCACTACTACAGAAGTGTCATTCTTATTGACTAGGTTACCTAGACGTGCCACTATTTCTTCATGGTCAGGAGTCTTTCTCTTGCCTTCTTCTTCGGCCCCCCATAGGATTTGAACACCCTGTTTTGCGCATTGGATTACTAGGTCCTCTGTGACAGGGTCATTGGCAAGATCATTATGCATTGAGGGTACCATCATGATTGGACAGCCCCTCCCGCGAGCTGCTGAAAGCGCCATTAGTAGAGGTCCATTCATCAGACCATGAATGAATGAGGCGATTAAATTGCGAGTTGCAGGTGTTACTAATACTGCATCGAAACCGGATAGGGCAGACAAATCACCATCCCAATCAGTGATAACCTCGCCTTGAGATGCCCACCTGACCGCCATTGGAGTGATTATCTCTTGAGATGATGGCGTCATGACCACTGAAACTTCAGCACCATGCCTTCGCAATTCTCTCGCAAGCCTGACCGTATCAACTGCAGCGATTCCTCCAGTTACACCTAGCAAGACATGGCGTCCACTTAGTGAACTGCCACGGGCCTCTACATCGGTGTCACGCATGATACGGCCAAAAGACACTGCTTCAATACGGCTTCGCTGATAAAATAGGACTTTGTTTCACATATAACCGGTTGATTCAATTGTTAATCTCCCCTCGAAGCGGGTATGTCTGATGCTGATGAGATGATTCTCGCAGGCTCTAGGCCTCAGCATTCTAACCCGATTGACGCACTACATAGTCGCTCTTCGTTTGTATTCGTAGTTGACTCTTTGATTGTCACATTTTTCTTTTACCAAATTTTTGGACAACTTGCTTTGATTCCTGGAGTATTCTTTCTCGCAGTGTGGTTGGGTTACCGCAGTAAAGCAGCTTGGGCATATTGGTTCGTGCCGATTATTATCGGTGGACTTACACTGATATTCTGTTTCATTTTACTCTTGTTTGTAAGTGAAGTCCTTTCAGGATCAATTACTGCTCTAGTATTTGCAGCAATCGTATGTTACGCAATATTTTCTTCGGTTAGATTCATCAGAGTACACTTCCATCCTGTATACAAAATGGGTTACAGTGGTTACTCAATTTATGATGAAGGTCACAAATTACCTGCGAACGAAATGCTTGCAGCCTGTCCATCATGCTTGGCAGTTTTGGCTGTGAATCCAATGTTGTTATCTTATGAGGACAGGTGTCCTCACTGCGATTCGCCTTTGGTGCTTGGAGGACCAGAAGAAGAATGAACTACTCAGCGAGATGCTAGAGTCAAGTTCTTCCACATGTCTTCAGGTACTTCCATAGCCAGTCTTAGACCGCCCATTGCACCCAAGCGTACTGGGTCGTCAACTACGTGCACGTTGACTTCGCCCATGTCGGATAGACGGCGCTCGATAAGTGCTCCAAGTCCTCTGATTCCGGAACCTCCACCAGCAAGAACCATGTTTCGGCGGAATTCATCGTGGAATTCAGGGTTTGAACCAGCGATGAGTTGTTTTACATTCTCAACGATTGGGTCAACGATAGATTCACAAGCAGCTTGGACACAATCGGTGATGTCAAGAGACATTGCCTTACCTTCGATAGAGAAGTCAACCATGATTGGCTCATCAGGAGTGGATGTAGATACGAACGAGTACTGTTCCTTCCAGCGGCGTGCCATGTCCTTGGTGATTTGAGCACCGTTGTATTTCTTCTGTACTTCAACGATTATTTGGTTGTCCACATAATCACCAGCATATCCGGTGTGCATCTGGTCTCCTGGACCTGGAATTGTACCGTATACACGGCAAAGGTCAGTAGTTCCTGCACCGATATCGATAACCAAGGTGTGTTCGATCATGTCTAGTGCATAAGCCACAGCGAAAGGCTCTGAGATAATCATCGCAGCGTTAACTGAACCAGCAGCGGCATCAAAGATTGAAGTCTTGTCTACGTGGCTTGCTTCAGCAGGAGCTCCAATAACTGCGACTACACGGTCATAATCTTCTGGATCTGACAAACCGATTAAGTGAGTAATGAAGTGAGCAATGAACTGACGGTCCTCAGGTGTGTCCTTGATGACACCAAGTTCTAGAGGTCTGAATAGATTCAGAGCTAGTCTGTTCTTTAGTGCTTCATTACCGAATAGAACATCTCTCTTCAGGAAATTTCGTGCAATTGGGTCCTTTGGAGTTCCAATTACTGTAAGCTCTTCTTCTTCGTGACTGTCGCTTGATACCATTACAGAGCGAAAGGTTCCAAGGTCAATTCCGATGTATAGTACTTCTTTAGCCATAATACTCGCCTATTTGGGCGATTGGCTCTCACCTTATGAAGAATACCTAAAGTGAGTATTCCAATTACCATTGAAAAATAATCTATATTTCAATTAACTAACACCAATTTTCACATGATTGGCAATACCATGCAGCATAGTCAGCATAAAGTTCTGCCATCTTACCACAATTCGTGCATTCTTTGAGTGCGTGGTCTCCGAAAATTTGCTGAACAATCTGAACGTGTAGGTAATCATCGATACCCAATTGCTGACGCATNGCCCACAGCATTTGGTCTTCTGAAGGAGATATTATTCCGTCTGCTAAACAGATTTCAACAACAACCCTGTAGTCTTCAACCATCCTAACGTCTCTTGGATCCATTGAAACTCCTGCCTTTTCAGCAACAATATCGGTTCCTCCTGGATCATCGACGAATATTACCAATGAATCGGGATTTAGGTCCTCGCTACGTAATTCTAACAATATCATACTACCCTCTTGTGTAGCATAAACCAGATTGGAAAATCTGTTTATCACATTTGCAATTGAACGTGCAGTGTCTTCACCTGTTCTTCCCCGACGCCATCCTGTTTCGCTAGCCTCATCGTACGCATAGAATTCAGTACCAAGCCCAGGGTATTCCAAGCGTACTTCTTCTCCACCATCAAAACCATTTGCTACAATTGTGATACTTCCAACTGTGGTATCTACTAGATTATCATCATCATCAAAGGAAATCATCAGAGGTTTTCTCTCTTCAGCAGCTGCGTTGAAATGGCCGCTCATACCACTCATCCATTTATCTTCCAGTCTCTTCAAAGACGCTTCTTGCTCGCCAGATAGTCCTGAATCAATTCCCAAGACATTACTCAAATCTCCACTTTGCATTTCTTGCTTGAATTCTTCAATTAATTCTGCATCCCGGCGATAGGTTTCAGGGGGTCCTCTCCTCTGGGCAACATGGTTTGGGTCTTTCCACTCGTAACCACATCTAACACAACTTAGGTAGCCTGCTAGAGTCGATGCTTGCTTTTCGCCACCACATCTTGGGCAGTCACCTTCTTCGCTAATGCTTAGATTTTCGAATGCTTCACGGCGACCTTTTCGGATACCCATATTTCATGTACACATGCGGGTATATGATGAAGGTTATCATTCGTATTTGCGCAAAACAGTAGCAATTCCCATGCCACCACCGATACACATCGATGCTAGTGCATACTCACCATCAACCCTGTTCAGCAATGATGCTGCTTTTCCAAGAATCCTGGCACCGCTTGCNCCTAGTGGGTGACCAATCGCCAATGCACCTCCGTCGATATTTAATCTCGAATCTTCAAGGTCGATATCTAGATCACGCAATACGGCGATTGATTGTGCACTAAACGCTTCATTCAACTCGATTACATCTACATCGTCCATTGTTATATCTGCTCTGCTTAGAGCTTTTTTAGATGCCTCAACAGGCCCAATTCCCATGATATGTGGGGGAACACCTACCACAGCAGTTGAAACTATCTCTGCAAGCCCTCCAATGCTATGTTCTTCGGCATATTTGTCTGAACAAATCAAATTGCATGCTGCACCATCGGTGAGGGGAGAAGATGTTGCTGCTGTTACAGTTCCATCTTCGAGGAAAGCAGGGGGTAGTCTAGCCATCTTTTCGACTGATGTTTCTCTCATACAACCGTCCATTTCAATTACACTTTCTTTGGTTTTTATTCCTACTATTTCGTNAGTAAGTAGTCCNTTNCTTTGGGCACTAAGAGCCTTNTTGTGGCTGTGNAAAGCAAACTCCTCTTGTTCAAGGCGCGAAATCGAATAATCCTTGGCAAGGTTTTCTGCGGTTAATCCCATTGAAATGTATGCATCAGGAAATTTCGATTCTATTCCTGAGTGTAGATCTCTATTCCATCCTCCTCTTTTGACCAAGGACATCGTTTCTACTCCCGCAGCTAAGAACAATTCTCCTGAACCTAATTTTATCGATCCAGCAGCAGTGTGAGCAACCTGCATCGAGGATCCACACAAACGATTTGTTGTCATTCCTGGAATTGTATTAGGTAGTTCGGGCAAATATGTTGCTATTCTCCCAAGGTTGAGCCCTTGAACTCCTTCNGGATATGCGCATCCTAGNATCAAATCTTCAATGTCATTAACTTCAACATTATTTTTCTTTATGATTNCNCGAATAGTTGCTTCAAGCATGTCTTCGGGTCTAACAGATGCTAAGGCNCCTTTATGGGCTCTGTGAAACGGAGTTCGCAAGTAGTCTGCAATCACTGCCCGCATGCACCTTCCAACAAGTCTGCTCTCATCATCATTGCCCTGAATAATATCTCAGTGGATAGAACTGATTATGAAGTAGTTGCCGGCAGGTCGCAATATGCTACGACAATGTAGAACACATGGGCACTTCAGTGGAACGAATTGTCCTGAATGTAATGCTGAGGGCAAGTTCATCATGTCTGATCGAGAAGCCAACAGTTTAGGAAGAATTTTGGCATTAGTATTGAGACACGCCCCTGAGAAATTTGATGTTGAAATGGACCTAAATGGATGGGTAAATTCTCGNGAATTATCCGAGGCAATACAGAACAAGCGAAGGCACTTCCATTGGTTACGAGGTTGGCATTTTGAGGCTATTGCAAACGCCGATGATAAGGGTAGATACCAGGTCGAAGGTGAAATGATAAGGGCAACTTATGGCCATTCTATTGAATTGGAGCTTGACCTACCTACCGACGACATTCCCGAAGCTTTGTATTGGCCATGCGACCCTGAAACTGTTTCAACTCACATGGAGTATGGTATTACAGCAGGCGACAGAAAACACGTTCATTTGTCAAAGACAATTTCCAATGCTATGGAAGCAGGACACGTTCGAATTAGCCGCCCTGCGATTTTGGAAGTTGACACTACTAGAGCAATTGCAGACGGATTCACTATTTGGCGAGCAGGAAAGACAGTATTCTTGTGCGAAGAGATGCCACCTGACTACTTGTACCATGTCGAAGAGGATGACCCCTCNATCCAAGACATGATTGCAATGTGGGAAGAAGANTAATCATTCCACGTAATTTCCGCAACTNGAGCAGAAATCTAAGTCTGCATCCATATTTGCACCACAATGGGGGCAGAAACCGCCGGCAATTGCAATTACTTGTTTAGCAATTTTAGCTGAATCCGGGTCCTGCGTTGCTAGTGCCTGTACGATTTGCATCGGATTCTGTCCTAATTTTGACAACTCTTTGAATTTGTTAGCGAAATCGATTGCCAATAACAATGAGGATTCAATTTGCCATTGGCGTTTTTGTCTTTCCGTTTTGTCAACAATTTCTTCGCATGCATCCAATTCTGCTTGCATGTGCCGGATGAACTCATCCACCGTTGGTGACTCTGTCATGTTACGGGCCTATCCTGACTCCCATGTAAATCCAATGCACACATTAGTAGGAAATGTGTGGCATATGCATGGCCGGCACAGTTGTCATCAAGTGGGGAGGCGGATTAATCACTCACAAAGATAAGTTGTGCACCGTAAATCAGTCAGTGATTGATTCATTGGCGGATGTTTGTAAAAAATCGAATAAAAAGTTGGTTATTGTACATGGNGCTGGATCATTTGGTCACATGAAAGCAAAGGAATTCCGTTTGGCAGAAGGAAGAGTTGCNGGAATNNNNCAAGATGGAGCAGTCTCTGAAGTACGTAACGATATGTTGCAACTCAACCAAAAAGTAGTTTCATCTCTTGAGTCAAGAGGTTTAGATGTGAAATCATTTCCTCCACATANGTGGGCAAAAGGTACGGGTCCAAATTTTTCTGGGAAACTACCAATTTACGATGGCATAACTGTTGTTTATGGCGATGTTGTAGATGATGAATCAAATGATTTCGGAATTCTTTCTGGAGACGATCTTATGTTGCGTTACGCTACGGAAATACCCGGTGTTGAAAGAGCTATTTTTGCCATTGGTGATGTAGATGGTATATTGAGAGTTCCTCCTAGTAAAGCGGGCCCTGATGATTTGATCGTCGAATGGAATCCATCAATGGAATTTGAAGGAGANCATGCTGTNGAGATTGATGTGACTGGAGGTATTGGATTGAAGGCTTCTAGAGGAGCGATGATCGCTTCCAAAGGCATTGATGTAATACTGGTCAATGGTGAAATNTCTCAAAGAGTTGCAGATGCAATTGAGGGATTACCGGTAGTTGGTNCGAGAATAGTTTCGGGGAACTGTTGATGTAGTGGACGCGAAACCGGTTGTACGGTGAGTGCATGTCTGGATATGGCNTTGAGGATGTTCCGACCATGCAAATCGAGGCTGATGCTTCNCAAGCGTTGGCGGAATCNGACTCAATTCAAGAGTCACTGATGGCAGAAGCCCTGATTCAAGTCAATGAAAATGACCAAGTAATCGGTCCTATCTCGAAATTTGACGCTCATTATTTAGATGGGAAATTTCATCGAGCATTCAGCGTGATGCTTTTCGATTCATCAGGCCGATTATTGCTCCAAAGAAGGGCTTCGCACAAGATTACATTTCCCGATGTGTGGGCAAACTCTTGCTGTTCCCATCCATTGCATTCTGAAGAAGAAATGGAACTCAAAGATGCTCTGGGTGTGAAGAGAGCTGCTGTTAGAAAATTGGAACAAGAATTGGGAATTCATCCGTCGCAAGTCCCAATAGAAAAATTTGATTTTGTCACAAAAATGCGATACCAAGCAAGACAAGACGAATATTGGATTGAGAGAGAAATCGATCATTGCTTAGTTATTCATGCTGATGTTGATGTTAACCCCAATCCGAATGAAGTTAGTGAAATTAAATGGGTTTCACAAAGTGACTTGGAAGAAATGTTGGTNGCTGATGACCTAGAAAATGTGATTGCACCCTGGTTCCGATGTATTGCTGCAAGGATAATGGATGATGATTGGTGGAGACCNGGTTGCGTATCTTCTGATGAATTAATTCATGACATGGGAGATGTTTCTCATATGTTGCCGAATGCAATTGGTGCAGATTTGTCTACGAGTATCGCTGAAGTCAAAGATTTGGTTGAGAGTAGGATTGAGCGAGCACTGACTCACAGTAAACTCCCNAGATTGTCAGGCGCAATGATGCATTTACTACAAGGTGGAGGTAAGAGGCTTAGAGCAACATTGCCTTGGTTAGTAGCTAAGGCCGTTGGAGATACTCATTCAGGCTTGTTGGATGTAGGGGCGGCGATAGAAATCATTCACAACTTCACTTTAGTTCATGATGATATCATGGATGATGACGATGTTCGTCGAGGTCGTCCAGCCGTTCATATTGAGTATGATTTGCCNACAGCAATTAATGCAGGTGATGCAATGTTAGCCATAGCATTTGAGGCAATGGCAGTTGCAGAAGGAATAGAGCCAGAACTATTACCATTCTTGGTAAAGAGAATAGGCAGGATGGTTCGAAAATGTAGCGAAGGACAGCAACTCGATATCGAATTTGAAAATCGAGAGGTAGTCTCCGAAGAGGAATACATCGAAATGATTCATGGTAAAACTGCTGCCATGTTCTTGACGTGTGCCGAAGTAGGATCTCACCTTGCAGGTGCGGATGAAGACGTGATTCAATGCATGCATGATTGGGGTTTAGCGTTAGGATTATGCTTCCAATTAATGGATGATTTAATCGATGTTCTGTCAGATTCAGATACACTAGGAAAGCCTAGTGGAAGTGATGTTGCTCAAGGAAAGAGGACTCTAATGGTAATTCATGCATTGAGGCAGCCATCTTCACAGGCTAAGGATGATTTGCTTGCAGTTCTAGGTAAGGGCGAGAATGTATCTGCAGAGCAAGTAGCTAAAGGACACCAAGCATTGCATGACTTAGGTTCCATAGAATATGCAAAAATGAAAGCAGAAGCATATCACCGTAAGGCACACGACTGTCTAGATCGGATTACAGATAATCCTGCACTTAGAGCATTGCGAGAGTTGACTGATTACCAACTCAAGCGCATCTACTGACTGTTCCTGGNCTGATAACTCTGCAGTACCATCGTGTGTCNCCTGGATATTTTTTGTGAGATAATCTGTTGAAGTAACCGTCAATGAATGATGCTTCAATCGTCTTACAGGGCGTTGCAGCAGAGACAACTTCCAACTCAGAATCTCCAACTCTGAATATTGTTCCAATCTCTAGATTGAATCCTTCAACAAGTAGATTCTCCCCAGTTGAACCCGGTACTATTGGGTGTCCCTCTGATTGTAATTTTGTCAATATTTCATTCTCAAGAACACATACTGCCCTCATCATTCCGCCATGATTTTTTTTGTCAGCCTGACTATCCCCGGAAAGACCTGCTGCAGTGATATTCACAGATTCAACAGGATGTTTAGGTACGCCTCCACTAGAAACAAAAATTCCTAGAATCTTACCCATCCAAGTCACCTGGATGAACTGTCTAATCAGTCAGCGTAGTAAGATTCNGGGTTTGGCTCAGGCTTCAATCCCTTTCTTGTGCGGATTTCCCCAACTACCTTGTCGAATAGTTGTGGNGGNAGCATTTCGAATCCAATGTTTTCTGAGTTCCAGACTGCTCTTCCTTGAGATGCAGCACGAATATCGTTAGAGAAACCGAATGTTTCAGCAACTGGTAGTGTTCCAATAACAGTGGTTGCTTCTCCTTCAGATGGCATATCTTCGATGATACCTCTTCTGTTAGTGATTTCACGAGTTACTTGTCCTAACCAGTCGTTTGGAACGCTGACGTGAGATCTCTGCATTGGCTCCATCANAACAGTGCGAGCACGTAGCATTGCNCCCTTGATACCNTTTCTAACNGCTGGAATAGTCTGCGCAGGTCCACGGTGAATTGCATCTTCGTGCAACTTAGCATCGACTAGTCTGACCATCATTCCCATCACAGGTTCATCTGCTACAGGTCCCTTCTTACAGACTTCGTTNAAAGCTTCAATAATCAATTCACGAGTCTCGTGAAGTCCCTGAATACCCTTGGTATCGTTGACNAAGACATTGGTGCCNTTGATAGCGTAAATCTTGCGCATTAGGTCCTTGTCCATTCCGAATTCACCGAATTTNCTTCCGATTTCTTTAGCATCTCCTGACCTAATTGTGCCATTTCCAAAGTGNCCTTCTCTCAAGGCAGCTACAACCTCAGCAGAAAGTGGTTCACATTCCATCATGAATCTGTTGTGACGATTAGGTGACTTTCCTTCGAAAGAGCGTCCCTTGTTGTTTCCTTCAACAGATTCTCTGTAAACAACAATAGGTGGGCTGACCTTTACCTTGATGTTCTGCTCTTCTTCCAGTCTGTATACTGTGATTTCCAAGTGCAGTTCTCCCATACCTGCNAGAAGTGCTTCACCAGTTTCCTGGTTTGTCATAACTTGTAGCGATGCATCAGATTTTGCAAGTGACCTTAGAGCATCGATGAACTTTGGAAGGTCCTTCATGCTCTTTGGCTCAACCGCAACGGTAACTACAGGGTCTGAGTAGTGTCTAATTGCTTCGAATGGAGTGAAATCCTTGTCACGAGACAATGTTACACCAGCTGCTGCAGAGCGAATACCGGTAATTGCTGCGATGTTACCTGCAACTACCTTTGGCACAGTGATTCTGTCTCCACCTACCATCATGCTCACTTGCTGAACACGCTCTGGTTTTGCAGCACCGATTGCGTAAACTGATTCACCTTGGTTAATAGCACCGGAATACAATCTTCCTACGGCGACTTCACCAGCGTGAGGGTCCATCCAAATCTTTGTGATCATCATTGCTAATTCAGCTTCAGGGTCACAACTTACCATCGCCTTACCGATTGGGGTCTCTAGGTCTCCAGTCCAAATGTTTGGAATACGGTATGGTTGTGCTTCAACAGGACCTGGAAGCTTNGTTACTGCCATGTCTAGAAGTACTTCGTGAACAGGAGCCTTTTGGGCTAGTTCTCTTTGTTGTTCGTTGTTACAATACTCGAAGATATCTTTGAATGAAATTCCAGACTTAGCCATGTATGGTACTGTGATACCCCAGTTGTGGTATGCAGAACCAAATGCTACAGTTCCGTCGCCTACGCTGACTTGCCATTCCTTCTTTTTCTCTTCAGGAGCGAATTGGCGAATCAACTTGTTGACCTTGGTGATGGTTTCCTTGAATCTCTCCATCATGTCTTCAGGGGTTACTTGCAATTCGTTGATTAGACGGTCAACTTTGTTGATGAATAGTACAGGCTTTACCTTCTCCTTCAATGCTTGACGAACAACAGTTTCTGTTTGAGGCATTGGCCCCTCTACAGCGCATGCTAGGATGAAACATCCGTCAACAGCACGCATCGCACGGGTAACGTCTCCACCGAAGTCAACGTGACCTGGTGTATCGATTAGATTGATTAGGAAATCAGTACCTTCAACGTTGTGAACCATGGATGCAGAAGCAGCGTTAATGGTAATTCCACGTGCGCTCTCTTGTTCATCAAAGTCCAGAACTCTACTCTTTCCGGCTAGGTCTTCGCTCATCATTCCTGCACCTGCAATTAGGTTGTCAGAAAGTGTAGTCTTTCCGTGGTCAATGTGAGCAGCGATACATAAGTTACGAATCTGTGGTAGGATGTGCATAACTTCTGTTGCCTTCTTGATGTTGTCTTCTTTACGGCCCATGGTAAATCACCTGACTCTCGTCTGTTCTCGCCAAATTGAAGGGGTTTATCAAATCGACTACGCAAGTTACGAGCAAATCGTGTGCTGTAGCCTGTTTATGCAGTGGTCTTTGCTTGCCTATATTCGGCCTTCATTTCCTTGAATAATTGACGTAAATCGTTCCTTGCGATTTTTATTGAATCTTTAAGTTCTCGAATCTTGTTTTTCATGGCTATCTTTGAGTCTTTAGCCATCTTTTTTATCTCTCTCTTTGCCTTCTGAATTTCGTACATCTTACTGCGTAAGTTTTCTTTGCATTTTGTTAAGCGATCTTCGAATCTATGGATGCTCACATTTCTCTGTTGCAGTCTGTCTGCTCTCTTTTTGAATCGCATGTTGGCTTTCGCAATTTCAATAGTATGTTTTGGAGTAGATTTCAAGTCCGAGTTTAGACCCAGATATTTGAATGACTGAATCCACCACTTACTAGGGTCCATGTGATACCATTTGTGNCCATTTCTGTAATCTGCTTGAAACGTGTGGTGAAAGTTATGGTATCCCTCTCCGAAGGTTAGGAAAGCTAGCCAAAATGAATCTCTGCTGGAATTTTCTTCAGAGTAGGGTTGCGTTCCCCAGATATGAGCTGCACTGTTGATCAAGAATGTTCCATGATGAACGAATACAACTCTTGCTAGACCAGCCCAAACAAAGCNCCCGACTGCTCCAGATATTCCACCAACCACCAAGCCGATAACTGCNGGTAAAATTAAACCTGAGATTGCTCCTATCAGGAAGACATTCCTGTGCTGCCACATGATGATTTTACTTTGTTGTAAATCCTTGACGTTTGAGAAATCATTAGTGAAATTTTCTTCTTCCAGTAATATCCATCCAATGTGCGAATACCAAAATCCCTTTGACGCGCTGTATGGATCATCCTCTGAGTCGGTCATTTTGTGATGCCTTCTATGGTCAGAACACCATTCAATGATAGAGTTTTGAAAAGACCCTGCGCCGAATATTGAATAGAATAGCACCAGGGGCCATTTTGCGTTGTGTGAGCGATGTGAAAATAATCTGTGATATCCAACTGTTATTGACAGACCACATGCGAAATAAAGCCCGACAAACACAATCAATTCAAGGAGACCGGGTGNGCTAAAATAAATCCAATGCAAAATAATTCCAATTAATGCAAAGACTGGAGTTGCGAATAAAAAAATAGAATTCAACCAATTAATTTTGACTNCATTGGATCCTGTCATATAGCGCTCGCTCTGAATGCCGTTATTGACTGTTAGGGTCCGTTGGTCACATTCGAGATGATTTGACAATCATCTTGCGCTTGCTGCTATGCGCTGAACTTCTTCTTTCTTTGCTACTGCAAATGAAGTAACATCGCCAACGCTTGCCTTGGTTAACTCGTTGATGATACACTGAGTTAGAGTTCGCTTGGACTTGGAGGTGCCTTGCTGAGCACCCTTGGCCAAGTTTCCTAGTGCGACATCTAGTCTTCTAGATGGTGAACTGTCAACAGCTTTTGGTTGAGATACTGCGCCGAACTTAATTCGAGTGATTTCTTCCATAGGAGCAGCGTGGCAAATTGCGTCAACAAATGCTTGCAGTGGGTTTTCTCCACTCTTAGCAGCCATAGAATCTAGAGCATTCTCGAATGCTTTCAAAGCGCCCATCTTCTTTCCAGTGTACTTCCCAGTACGCATTAGTTTGTTTGTGAATCTCTCTACTACAGACAGGCGTGCTTTTCCAAACCATGCGTTAGCGTGTCGGCCACCTGTGTGTGGAACTCCGACAGTTGAGAGGTTGATGTATGGTGCAAGTCCGGGGTCGCGACATACAACTTCNGNAGCNTCATACTTACCGAATACTAGTGTTCCAATACCTGCGATTGGCTTTGCCTCTTCGACAGTGATTTCTTCTTGNGTTTCGACATCGTCACTCATCACAATCACTCCAAATCATCGAACAGGCTTCTCCTTTCGTCCACGGACCATTTCATCNAGTGAAACTCCGTTGACTTGGATAACCTTGTAACGTACACCAGGAATATCTCCGTATGAACGTCCCATGCGTCCACCAATACCTTCGACCATTACTTCATCGTGTTCGTCGATGAAGTTGATAGCACCGTCACCCGGTGCGAATGCAGTGAGTTTGTTTCCGTTCTTGATTAGCGAAATCTTCACGGCTTTTCTGATTCCGGAGTTAGGCTGCTTTGCTTCGATACCGACTTTTTCGATAACGATACCCTTTGCTTGAGTTGAACCTGCCAGTGGGTCATGCTTAGCTCTTGACTTGAGCATACGCTTCTTGTATCTGCGATCAGACCATCTAAACTTTTGGCGATCTTTTGCCATCTTGGTTCCAGCGAACAATCCACGACCCATGTCAAAAACTCCAGAGAAGCAACTTGCCGACCTNCCCCCCCTATTTCATGGTGCCGATTGAAAAACCTNGGTCAAATGATGCACTAGCCGCCGAAATCTAGTGCCAATGTTCTTGGTTATAATCCTACACGAGTGTATCATGGCATTCCGAGATTTGCTAGGTGCGGCCACTGTTGTGAACGAAGCAACAAGTGTACTGCACGGGGTTTTTGATAAATCTAAATCGACAGGTCACGACCTTTTGTTGTTTGAAAATTTGATTGAAGCCCCAGGTCACAAAATAGCAGTTAATTTGCTAACAAGACCTCGACTATGTGCAGCCCTATCAATAGCGCCGGAGGATTTTATCGATTTACTCGGCTGGGCTATGGAAAACCCTAGTGAACCAAAAATTGTTGAAACAGGACCGGTTATGCAAAATCCGCAACAACCACCTAAATTGACCGATTTACCGATTCCTCATCATTGGAGAGAAGATAGGGGGAGATACATGTCTTCTAGCGTAATAATAGCCGAATATGGAGGGATTAGAAATATGTCCTTCCATAGACAATTATTGCGAGATGATAACCACTTAGTGGCACGAATTGTACCAAGGCACCTTCACACAATGACAGGCGAAGCAAGAGATGTTGGCGATGAGGTAAANGTAGCAATTATTAACGCTCCAGACCCTGTAGTTTTACTCGCGGCAGCAATGTCATTTGATACTAATATCGATGAATTAACAATCGCTTCGGCACTTCACGAAAAGGTGTATGGTAAGCCATTAGAATTGCTTTCATTACCGAACGGAATTCAAGTTCCTGCTAATGCTGAATATGCAATGTGGGGCCGCATTACTACTGAAAATGATGATGAAGGCCCATATGTTGACATTACNGGTACAGTTGATGATATTCGCCAAGAACCAGTCATCGAAATAGATGGAATAACGCATAGAAATAATCCAATTTTCCATGCNNTAATCCCAGCAGAGGCTGAACACAAGACCCTGATGGGGCTTCCAAGAGCACCTACAATCAAATCTGCCGTTAGCGAAGTTTGTGAATGCCTAGATGTTCATATGACAGAAGGGGGAGGTGGCTGGTTAGCTGCTGTAGTCAAAATCCGTGTCAAAAATGANGGCGACGGAAAAAGAGCAATACAGGCTGCTTTNGATGGTCATCGGTCAATGAAAATGGTAACAATTGTCGATGAAGATATCGACATCACAGATCCTGTTCGGGTAGAGTGGGCCATGATGACTAGGTGGCAACCGGATTCAGACTCAATCATTCTTTCAAATCAAAAGGGCTCNAGCTTAGACCCATCCCGCCTCAATGATGGAAATACGGCAAAAATTGGAATCGATGCAACAATACCATGGGGTTATGATAGGTCAGGTTTCATGTCTGTTCAGTGAGTTGATTCAATGGATAGTGCTTCCATCCTTCAGCACCCTCGTAGGAATTTAGGTAGCAGGCACCGTTCACAGGCNNACAGATTTGTTAAGTTAGCAAGAAAGGACCCNGAGCGCAAAGATGAGAATTTAGCTTGGGCGGAACAAAACGCTCAGCAAGCGGTATTATACGATTTCACAGATGAAAGAAATTGGCGTTGCCTAGCAGAGATCAAACACATGCGCCATGATGGTGAAGGACTATCATTGGTACTGGAAGATTTGTTCATTGTCTTGGGGCGTGACCCAAATCAACTCGGACAACTAAAGGGTGTTAATCACATGGAAGTTGGGCTAGAATTACTCGAAGCTGCATTCTTGACAGATTCATTAGAGCCAGAAACTTGGTTCAATCAACTAGATTCAGATAGTTTGGATAATTTTGCAGTTAGATGTAAGGGCCTAGATTTTACAGATCAAAGGGCGAACATAATCTATGGACGAAGATTGGAGAGAATCAGAAGCGCAGGTCATGAGGACATGTTCATCGAGCTAGTCCATCATTTACTTGCTCATAGACCTGCTAACCATGAATTGTGGATGGAACTTGGCCGGTTACATGAACGTCGAAATGAGGTTGACCAAGCATGGCTGTGTTATGACCACGTTCAGCAAATTCGTCCGACTGAGCAGGTGCGAGACCTCTTCTTGGCTAGGCTAAAAGGTGCAATGGATGGTGAAGAAGCTATCCCGTGGAGTGGNCCATCATTAGAAACTCGGGCTGATTTCTTATCACGAATGCAGAATTTGTCTCAGAGTGTCTCAGTTGTTCCTATTGAAGAAAAAGAAGTGTTAGAGGAAGAACCTGTAGATGTTGATTTGAAGAGATTGCANGATTTAATTGAAGCTGGTGAAGCCGCTGAAGCCTTCTTTATGGCACGCTCATTATTTACCTCTGGTGAGTCCTGGGCAGAGGAATGGATGCTCAAAGCACAGTCTATGCTCTAGATGTCCTTTAGAGTCATAATTTCTGTAACTCTGTCGGTCCATATTGTAGCAGAATCTCCTTCGCTAATCGAAGCACATAGCGCTGCAAGATGTGCATCATCAACTTCGCTAGGAGATGAAAGTAGATCTGCGAACATTTCAGGCTTATCAAGGCGTTTTGCTAGCATGACTAGCGCTCTTAGGTCAGGCCTCTCTTCACCTGAATATCCATCTTGAGTATTTTCTATACACCATTCAAGGACACCGTATACATCATCGGGGTGCACCTGCAAAACTGGTGCTGTTTCACCAGCAGAGAGTGGCTTTGATTTGGTGACTTGATCTGCAAATTTTTCAGCATCTTTACTGATGAATCCAGATGATATCTCCACAAATATTGCACCGGATTCAACCGCCAATTCAATTTGTTTAGCAATCATTGCATGGGCATGGGCGTTAAAAGCACACCTCGCAGCATCGAAGATGTGTCCAAACGCCAAATGTATTCTAGAGGCTTGAATCCGAGAAATTGCGATAGTTTCGTTTGCATGCCCTGATTTCCTTGATATCTCTCCGTGTACATGCAGTGCCATCATTGGTTCATCGATCGAAAGATGGAATGCTGCTTTATTTAGAAGAGAAATATCATGATCTCTGCTAGCTTTGGCAACAGATTTCAATCTAGTTTCTGCCCACGTTAGATCATCTCTAGCATCCTCAATTTTACCGTTTTCAAAATGAACTAAACCTCTTTCCATTCGTAATCTACCTTCGAGCGCTAAGTCTCTAGTTTCAGGCGTTCTAGCAATCGCAAGTGCTTCTTCTATAGAATCTAAATCGATCTCGCCTGCAATTCTTTTCTTGACTAGTTCAAGCACTTTTGATTCTGCAGGGCTCAATTTGTCCTCCAAGAATGCAACGATATCACTTTGCAAAACAAGTCCGAGTTCGGCGATGCCAAGCCAGCTTGTCCATCCCATTTTTTCTAATAACGGTTCAAGTTCTCTTTCACCGTTTTCAAAGGCATGGATTATTTCTTCTGGATTCATCTTTGATCCCTCCTAGTCCGTGCCAGTAAATTGATGAAAGCGCTTTCTGCAGCAACTCTATCGCTCTTGCCAGTCCAACCAGCAGCACCATCATGGCCGCCGCCTTCTCCTCCCAATGTTTCACTCAGTGTCTGCATCATCTGACCCAGATGTACTCCATTGATTGTTGATGACCTAGGTGCTCTGACAGTCAATCTTGTTTCACCATCTCTAAACCTAGAAACTAGGGCAACCTCTGCCCCAGTCTGAATCAAAATACCTGCAACTTTTCCTTCGTGTATGCCTGCATGGGTGTGCACAAGATTCCAGGCTCCACATTCTGTTGATTGACATCTTGAAAGGGCTTTCAAAATGGCCCCTCTTTCGCTAGAATTAATTTCCTCATTCTGAATATGTTCCACAAATTCTTGATACTCAAATCCGGCACCATCTAATATCTCTGAAGCACATTCCAAGGATGCTTTATCAGCATGCTTGAATCTGCCAGTATCAGTGATTAATCCTGCAAGTAAGAGNTTACGTACTTCGTCGGTGAGTGANGACGGCGCCTTTTCTTTCAGATATTGAAATACGATTTGTGTTGTCGCTCTTGCATCATTTCTAATCTCTAGGTCTCCTTCGCTAAAACTCCAGTCGCAAGTATCGTGATGGTCGATGACACATATTGGCACNCCTTTTGGGATTTCAATACCAGTTTGTGATTCTGAAGCGGCATCAACAATGATTATTCCACCAAGTTTTGTAGGCCATGAAGGCTCTTTTGCTAGTTTTCTGAACGGTGCATTCATTTCAGTGCATAGGCGTTTAGCCAGTTTACCAATGTGTAAGCCACAAGCCATGAGGTTTGGGTTCGAGGATGCTAATGCAATCGCCGAACCGATTGTATCCATGTCACCGTTTCTTCCTGTAATTACAGGAACGGCACCATTTTCGGCTGCTCTTGCAATCCAAGTGGCTAACTTATCCAAGTTCATCCCTCTAGAGATTGCTTTAACTTTTCATACGTGGATACAAGTTCAGCTTCTCGCTTGGCCATAGTTTCTACAGCAGATTTCATTTGAGTAAGAGTGGTTTCTAAATCAGATAGNAACTGTTCTCTATCTTTTACCTCAACAAGAATAGTGCCCATTTGACGATGTAGTGCCATGTCTTCAGGTTGCTCTTTCACTGCCGCAATTGTTCCTTCCAGTTCTCTAACCTGNGCGTTGAGAGATGCTACTTGTTGTCTAGCAGCTTGTACTTCTGCTACGACCATCTGCAGTTGTTGTGCTGATTCCATGTTTAGTCCTCACTTGCTTGGGGTTCAAGAATCCATCACTTCTATGACTTTGCGAGCAATAACAAGAGACCGCATTCTTGTATTCCACATCGCTCTTGCATCTTTAGCACGGGATTCNTTTAGAGTAAAGGAGAAATTATTGCCGATTAGTGTGAAATCTTCCTCACTAGACAGACTAGATGCTATTGATTTAGCATAAGGGGAATCCACCGATAGGCGGACAGACCACAAGCGGATCACTCCTCTTCGTCTAGTTCACCAGCATTCATTGCTCGCTCGTACTCAATAGCAGCTTGCTGAGCGATGAAAGCCATGTCTGCAGTGGTTGCACCATCTGTGTTACGGCGAATGATTCTACTGTTAGCATCGGATGCACGAGTGAATGGNTCCCAAGCTCCACCTGCGAATGTGTATCCACACTTTGTACAGTGCCAGATTCCAACAGACTTACGCCTAACTGTGCGGTACTGGCATGTTGGACATGTGTATCTGGCTGATTTCTTCTTCATGGCCATGCCAGCATTTCTTCGAACGCTAACACCATATCTTGCACCAAAACGACCGGTTGCGCCGGCTTTCTGTGTTCGCTTTGCCATGTTCATTCCTCCTTAGAGTTGACCAGTTCTGCGAGTTCAGCACAGCGCTGCTGAGCGACCTCGAGTATCTCGTCGAATTCGGCCGGCGTGAAAGTTCCCTTTAACCCCTTCTGAAGTGAATGTAGGTGGCCTTCGTCTCCTAAAGTGATGTGAATTCTTTCATCTCCACCTAATTCTTCTTCCTCATTAGCGTCTAGAACATATCTTCCACCAACTCTAGTGAATGAACACATTGTTGGGGTCATAGATACGGCAAGAGGATAGTCTTCTCCTATGTCAAACCNCTCCGCAGGAACGATTGCAGTTCTAAGTGCAGCTATTGCACCAAGTGCACATGCATCGAAGATNTTGCCCTTATCTGACAAGACATGTATATCGATCATGATTCCCAGAACTTTCTCTCCAGGAATGATACACAATGAATCCATGTCGATACATCCAGACTCACGGATCCCACGGTCAACAACTCTGCCNAGTTCTATGGATTGNGGTGATGGTGGTCCTGGCTCATACTTACGGCCTGCAACAGGACGTAGTTCAGCTCCACACATCAAGGAACCTTGCGTAGGTCTGTCGGGCCATGGAGTTCTAATCTCGAACTTAACACCGGCATAGATAATGGTGTCACCCCAAGTNACTTTAGCGCTACCTTCTGCGTTGTATAGGCAATTTGTTTCTAATGTAATTTCTCTAGATTCCCATCTGCCTCTACCATCGATTCGTTGATCGTTTGCAGCTAGTGCATCTAATTCTTGACGCAGTAGACTTGGTACTAGTTCAACCATCAAGCCTCACCTCCATTTTTCTCGATGTATCTACGCTTCAGTGCATCCACCATCAATTCGTGAATTTCCTTGGCGGCTTTCATGTTGTATTCCATACATGTGTTGTATTCTTCAACAGAGAGGTCTCCATCCATCTGNAGGAAAGCAATTTCTCCAGTGGTAGGTAAAATTCCCATGGGAAGATCTGCTTGGCCGTAGTTATCTTCAGCCTTGTCAAGGTCAAGTACTACAGTGTCTTCGATTTTACCACTCGCAACTCCGACGATTAGGTCTCGCATTGGGATTCCGGCATCTGCTAGTGCAACAGCAGCAGCTGTAATTCCTACACAGCGAGTTCCTGCTTCAGCAGCAAGGATTTCGATTTCAACTCGAATCTTAGAGCGAGGATATCTTTCAACCAGAACTACACTTTCCAATGCTTCTGCAGTTACCTTGCTGATCTCTCTTGAACGGCGATTGAATCCTGGGCGAATTCTGTCACTGGTAGAGAAAGGTGCCATGTTATAGCGAACANCGATAACTGCTCTATCCTGTCTCTGAATCTTACGAGGGTGGGCTTCCATTGGTCCATACACAGCACATACTGCGACATTCAGTCCGTGCTTTACCCAAGCAGAACCGTCTGCAGCAGGAAGAATTCCTGCCTCGACCTTGACTTCTCTCATTTCATCGACTCTGCGACCATCCAGCCTCAAGCCATCATCTCGTAGTAACTTTACATCTCCGTATCCGCCCATTAGGCATTCCTCCTTTCCTCGATTAATGCCTCCAAGGAAGCATTGAATGTGGCCATGTGGCCTTCGTTGCGCACTAGTTCGAGTACTGTGCGCATGAATGCGATTCCGTCTGAGTCGCCATCGACCCAAACTCTTCCGTTTTCAGCAACGATAACTCTGCAGTCACTGACTTCTTTTAATTCCCTTAGAATAGTGTCATTTTCTCCTCTAAGACGTGAAATATGATTCATTGAAATNTCGGACATTATTCCTTCCTTTAATCTACGAAGGCCAACACCTTTCATTGTNAGAACAATATTGTGNGCCTCGTCTACTTCTTGAACTCTAGCNAGCATAATGTCGCCGATATCCATGTGTTGGCGTGCGGCCCCGAATTCTACTTTCCAGGGCGCTAGTGACATTGGAAGCAGTCCATTGAAAGGACCATTCACATCGGCAAACCAGAGGTTGTTTCTCACGCTCTCGATTACACCGATTACTAGATCTCCAGACCTAGGCATGTAAGCCGAATGAATTGGATCTACCGAAGTAACTCCATTGTTTTCTTTTACCCAACCGACTTTGGTTGCGATAATGTTGTCTCCCATGATTAGGGTACCTGTTCCTGCTCGCACTCCTGATGAAGCCCCGATGGCCTCTCCAGGAGTCACGAGGCGCAGCTCGGCGCCTTCTTTTGCTCCTGACATCTCTTTGTCTCCATGTCGGCCGACCCGCCAACCCATGATAAAGCAGACGCTTTGAGNNAANGACNTACAANTCNTTNANTTCNGANTNGCTNTCAACNCTTTTTACNTTNCCAATNANATTNCCTGCCATNCCNGGNGGNCANTCGATTATNCANGCCCAATCNCCGTTAGAAAGCCACTCTTCTTTGTCTAAATAAGGTCGTAGAAATTTGCTTGTTTTCCCATATCCTGAACCAGAAATTCTGAATGCTATTCTTACTGGTTCAAATGACAAAGGAATCAGTGGTTTTAGTGAATTGATAGCATCCTTAACTTGTAATTCAATTCGTTTGAACGGGTCTACAGAAAATCTGCTTTCCTCCAGTGCCAACTCAATTCGGGTTTTTGGATGCGGTGATTTCGATTTAGGGTCAATCGCCGTTGAATGAATCTCTTGAATAATCAGTTGTCGCTTTTGTTCAACCATTTCTTTCCTTTGGTTGGTGGTCAACTGAATGTTTCCCTTCTCTAGTATAATAGAAGCAATTTCATTGATTTCTTGAGTGCCAAATGTCGATTCAATTGCTTCTTCAGTCGGCCTATCTCCGCCTTTAGCATCATGCCAAACTTCGTCAGTGGCAAGAAAATCATCCATGTTGACGCTAGATGGATCTTGACGGAATGTCTCAACAAGGTCCGGGTCAACTAAGATCTCGTATCTTTTACCGCCGTATTCCCAGCGAGCCAAGACCGCGGAGTCTAGGCTAACCATGCTTTGTTTCACTCCTCGAGAGGTTTGAGACGATCTATTTGCTTGTTTACTTCATCTCTATCAAGGATTCTGTAGCCTTCAGAATCAATTACTGATACTTCAACAGCATCGCGATTTAATTCTTGGTCGTTAGCATTCCTTAGAGCTTCCAAACCGAGCTTCATTGCAGCGTTAAGTGTCAGGTTTTCTTTCCAATTTTTCTCAAAGTAATCAATCACTGTGTTTCGTCCACTACCTATAGCCCCAGCGTGGTATGATTGGTAAGCCCCAGAGGGGTCGGTTTCAAAGAGATGGATGCCATTTTCATCCACTCCTCCGATTAGAAGAGCAGTTCCGAATGGCCTTGAACCTCCGTACTGTGTAAAAGACTGCTTAAAGTCACAAATTTTCTTGGTCAAAATATCTACAGGTACTGTAGCAGCATACGTAATTCTGTTAATTTGAGCCTCCACACGAGCTCGTGCGACTAATTGTCGCGCATCAGCGACTAACCCACTGGTAGCAATACCAACATGGTCGTCTATTTTGAACATCTTTTCGATAGATTCAGGGATGATTAATCGGCTTGCGATTCTCTTGTCACAAACAAGTACAACTCCATCACGGAACTTAAGTCCTGCAGTCGTAGTACCTCTTTTCACGCTCTCTCTAGCATATTCTACCTGAAACAATCTTCCGTCTGGGCTGAATGTGGTAATTCCATGGTCGTATCCTCTTCCGCTCGGCTGCAAAGTGTCCACCTCTGACGGGGTGTCAGGTCGGGGTCTTATCAACCTTGGCGGGATGCGACGCATGTGAAGGTAGCAGTTCTCTCTAGTGGCGGCAAAGATAGTAGTGCAGCAATTTGGTGGGCACAGTGCAAGGGCTGGGATGTTTCTCATCTAGTGACTATGATTGTAGAAGGAGATGATTCCTTGATGTTCCAAATACCAGGAACGGAACTTGTTCAAATGCAGGCTGAACTTTGTGGATGTGAGTGGTTGCCGATCAAGACCCAAGGCCAACCGGAAAAGGAAGTAGATGACCTTAAGGAAGCACTTTCAGAGCTAGATATCGATGGAATAGTTTCAGGAGCATTGCGTTCAGATTATCAGAAAACACGCTTGGAGAGAATGAGTGAGGATTTGAATATCAAGTCATTCACGCCACTATGGCATCAATCTAGTGAATCTCACATGAGTAATCTTGTTGCTAATGGGTTCAAAGTAATGATTACAGGAGTTTCGACCGAGGGGCTTGACAGGGATTGGTTAGGATGTGTGCTGGATGAAGAATCATTACATGAAATCACTCGCATTGCTTCGAAATATAGATTCCATGTAGATGGAGAAGGTGGCGAGTATGAGACTTTTGTAGTCGCAGGGCCTCACATGAAAGGCGAAATAAAAATCGATTATGAAACACATTGGGACGGAGTTAGAGGACATCTTTCTTTCAAATAAATCAATAATTTGTTGATTTTTCCCACTCGGAATATTCATGTCCTCTCGTCAAAGCGAGGTAACATGGCGTTCTGTCCTCTCGACTATCGATATGGCTGTCAAGAATTCAAAGAAATTTGGTCTGAACTAGGTAGGCACCAACGTCAATTGGAAGTTGAAAGAGCATTGGTATGGGCTCACAAGGAAATGGGAAAGGTATCTCCTGAAGACTATGCTAAAGTCGCAGAAATCGCAGTACCATCTATAGTTACTAAAGAAAGGGTATCTGAAATAGAAGCCGAAACACGGCATGATATTATGGCATTGACCAAAGCAATGGCAGAAGCAGCTGGTGAAGCAGGCTGGTGTATTCACTTAGGTGCAACTTCAAATGATATCGTAGATACTGCAGTTGGTTTGCAATTGAGAGATTCGATTATTCTGTTACGTAAACAACTTTGCAATTTGATTTCAGTTACTGCAAATTTGGCAGAACGAGAACGGGATACAGTAATGTTGGGAAGGACGCATGGTCAGGCTGCAGTTCCAATCACTTTTGGTTTGAAAGTGGCCGTTTGGTTAGATGAAATGCGCAGGCAACTTGTTCGCCTTGATGAATCAACACCTCGTATTGCAGTAGGAAAGTTCCTCGGCGCAGTCGGAACAGGCGCTGCCCAAGGTGAAGGCGCAAGGGAACTCCAGAGATTGATTTTAACTCATTTAGGACTTGAGGTACCACTTGCAACGACACAAGTAGTTGGCAGAGATCGCTATATTGAATATGTTTCATGGCTATCAAATGTAGCATGCACTTGTGAAAAGATTCTCCAAGAAATTCGTAACTTACAACGTTCCGAGATTGCAGAAGCAGGCGAAGGATTTGATGTCAAGAAGCAAGTAGGTTCTTCGACAATGGCTCACAAGAAGAACCCAATTAAATCCGAAAATGCTTCGGGATTGGCTAGAATTGTTCGTTCATTCATTATTCCAACGTACGAAAATGCTCTATTGTGGCATGAGAGAGACTTAGCTAATTCCAGCAGCGAAAGATTCACTCTTTCCCATGCTTCAACACTTTGTGAAGACGTAATTTCAAAGACTGCTAATGTACTAACTAATCTGTGGGTTGATGGGGAAAGGATGCTTGCTAATATTGCGAGTCAGAAAGGATTGGTCATGGCAGAGAAAGTAATGATTGAACTTGTAAGTCATGGCATTGGACGCGATGAATCGCACGAAATACTCAGGTCGGCATCGTTTGAGGCAATAGAAAATGGAGAAGAGTTGATCGATGTTTGTGCCAGAACACCAGCTATTGCTGCCGCATTTAGTGTTGAAGAACTCGAAGCAATGTTTGATCCGGCAAATCACATAGGTGTATCTGGAGAAATCGTCGACGAAGCTGTCGAGTTAGCACGAAATGCTATCCAGTAGGCTGATTATCATCTTCAGGTTGTTTCATCGAAACTCGAACTAGTATCATTGCAACAAATGCTGAAAGGGTAAACGCAATTCCGACCATTGGCGACATGCTATACCAGAGTGCAATTATTCCGATTATGGAAAGATATGCTACAACTTGGCAAAGTGCTGAAGCCATGTTTAGTCTATTCAACATTTCTTCACTTAATTTTCCATTATTTTCGAGCAAAAATGTGTAAATTAGAAAATATATTCCTTGAAAAGGAATAGTGGCTGCAATTATAGTCAGTGCAACCTCTCTAATAAACTTAGGATTTTTTTCTTGTTCAATTCCTTGGAAAAGAAGTACTGCAGTACTAGTTCCGAGTAAAGCAGCCATTATAGTCCAACGTTTATCCTGAGATGATGTTCGGCTTTCTACATTTACCGAACCTTCACTCATATCGAGTGCTCAATTGTCAAGGGTTTGTATATTGCCCTTGAACAACACCTGGAAAAGTGGTTTTCCAAACTGATTAGAAGTATCGGAATGCCAATAGAATCGCGCCAGTGACTGTTGCAAAACCCATCAATAGTAGTATCATTGAATGTGGGCCGTATTCATTACTGTCCTCAAGTGCTGTTTTGAAGATTCCATCTCTCTTCAATCCAGCTCTCAAAGTACCAGATTCCGCAAATTCTGGTAGTGGTCTGCGTGGAATTCTTTCACCCTTGCGTAAATCGCCGGCCATGATTGTGTGACGGGCAATTGGGTCATATGGATTGCCATCCAATTTTGGGAAACCAATATCTTCTTTCGGCAATTACCCAACTCCATGGAAGAGCCGACAGTTGCAGATATGTCAATTACTGACGAGCATATTGTTGTTGCTACAAAGACCAAAGTCAGCGACATATGTCAGGAACTTTCGAAAAATCCTGAACATGCAATACTTGTGAAAAAAGGCAAAGACATTCTCGGCGTAGTTACGGCTAGAGATATTTTTGCAAAAATGGCTGAAGGCTTGAATGCTACCAAGGTAAAGGTGGATAAAATAATGCGAACCAACATACTCGCAGTACAAGGAAAAACTCCACTTTCAAAGGGTTTGGACATTATGAGCAGTACCGCTCCTGATGCAGTAATTGTTATCGATGAGAGCGGAGATTTCCTGGGCTATTTTTCAATTAGGGATTACCGGGAAGCTACTCGAAGGCTAGAGGCCCATTTGTTGATGGCTGCTAGACTTTCTAGGTCTCGCAGGGCGATTACGGAGAAAAAAATCGAAGAAGAAGATTCAGGTGGAGACCTTCTCGACCTACTTCTAGGCAGCAATGAAGGTGATGAGTTAGAAGAAACTGAAGTTCCTTCTATGATCTCTTTGGATTAAGTGATAAAATGGAAATTTGGCACCCCACTCTGGATGAATCTTCGATACATCTTGCTGTTGAGGGTTCATGTGGGGGCACAACACTTGGGCTCCAGATAGCGAGACAGGTTATCGATGAGGGAGGAAGAGTTCTGTGGGCGGCACCCGAGTTACCGGATGGAGTAAGGTTTTCACAGATTTTTTCTGATGTTTCATTGACTGCATCATCAAGATTCCACGCAATGAATCTTGTTGGAAATGTTGACCAATCTATCGAATCGCTGCTGAAAACCGCTAAAGTATTACCCAATGTTTCTCTTGTAGTTTTAGATGACTATTGTCCGGATTCAGGGCCCATGCCTAGTGACATTATAACTGCAGTTAACAAGTTGATTTCAGACACTAATTGGACTACATTATTGATTTCAAAAGGCGGGACTTCAATGGATTCAAGTCCATTGGTTGCAAGAGGTAAAAACAAGTTGGAAACCGACAAAGTGTGGTTACTAACTCGCCCAGATTCGGATTCAAAGCGGGTACTATGGATGGATGATTCGGAGATTCATCTTCGATTAAATGAAGAAGGATTTGTGTGCTGATCACTCTTCTTCTCCTAATAGTTTAGCCATTTCTTCGAGAGCCTCTTCATCTGGTTCATCGAATTGTTCTGGATTTTTTGCTGCACCTTCGATTTGGTCTTCACCAGCGATTGCAGGAGCAGCCTCTTCTCGAGCCTTTGCAAGGTTCGCTCTGCCACGATTTGTCATGTACCAAATCATACCCAAAAGGGTCAATCCAAGAATAATGTAAGTCAGCTCGGTTGAATCTACCATGGTGGATGCCAGTAGTATTCGGCTATCAAGATTTAGGGTATTATGTCAGAGTCTTAGCCAAATGTCTTCGCTTATCTGCTGGCGGTTGAACCCATCCTTGCAATGGAGGCTTTCTTTCTTCGTTATACCAGGTTTGATCACTACGTCTTTTGCATTTTGGACAGCGAACACCCTGTCCTTTGCCCATAGATTTCATTCGTGTTCCACATTCGCATAATGGCCTTTTTGCAGTGCTTGAAAAAATGACTTTGATCGCTTCAAGATGGAAATTTCCTTCATGTTCAAGGCCCATGAATTCGATTTCGTCACCGATTTCTAACCACTGGGCGATTTTATTCACATCGCCAGATTCATTGAAAGCCAAACAATTTTTGTTTAGAATTATATGCCCTCCTTGTAACATTTCTTTAGTCTTCACAACCAATTTTTGTGCTTTCTCAATATGGTCTCCAGTAGCCTGATTTGTAGCAAAAATTCTGCTTCCGATTGTCTCGGAACTCCCTTCAATCAATATCTGAGTAGCCTTAGATGCTGTATCTCTGTCAGTTGCTCTTACTCCGAACATGACGGGACACGGACCTCTAGGAGCGATTAGACCTCGATTTGTTCTTGGATCTCTGCACAAAAAAGTCCCGTCCATCATTTCAACAGTGGTAAGGGCATTTTCACTAACCTTGCGACTTCCTTTTCGCCATGCAATTCCTTCCCAAGTAACATTACCACAACGCCATGCACATGATGCTGCAGCACCAATTCTACCATTTCCTCCCCATTGTCTACCGCCTTCAAAGAAAGTCACCTCGCCTCGAACTGCTCTCCAGTAGTAATCTTCACTTGGTTGTTCTCTGAACAAAACCATTCCTGGGTCTGAAGGATATTGCTTTCGTAAGGAGTGTGAAGATTCAGAGACGTTACCTTTTAGCGGCAGTATTTTTTCATTCCAGTACTTGTCTAGCCAATCAATAATCGAATCATCTGTGAACAATTCGACTGAAAGTGAAGCGTTACCTCGGGTTCTCTGTGCAGCAAACGGCCATAGTCTTGTCAATCTAGGTTCCCCATATTCACAAGGAAGTGAATTTAGTAATTCATGGAATACGAGTGTTGTGCATCCTCCTTCTAATGAATCAGTATCGTCAAGTCCTAACCACATAACAATCACACTGGCCTTAAATCATCACCAGGGTCATTGTTGATGATTCTTTCAATAACTTGCTTGATTCCGATATTTTCGTCCACTTTGAACAATCTTGCACCGACAGCCCACCCTGCTTCCATGTCGGAGTTTCTGTCCCCTACCATTAGATCAAGTGGATGAATTGGTTTCGGTTTATCTCCCCACCAATCCACAGTATCGTGAGATTTGTCACGAATTATTTGCGAAGCTTGATTTAGCATTCCCGGGCGAGGTTTCCTACAATCACACATGTCTCTATTTCTGTGGGGGCATGTCATCAATACATCGAGCGGGCCCAATTCTTCTTGTAAGCGTTCGTGTATAGCGTGGATAGTTTTCTCGCCCCACAGTCCCCTCATTATTGCTGATTGATTGGTTGTGATTACAATTCTAAATCCTAATTCACGTAACTCTTTGATTGCCTGCTTGGCGCCAGGAATAATTTCCAACTCCTCAGGTGAATTGATGTAATTTGGGCTGCCAAAGTTAAGAACTCCATCCCTATCTAAAAACGCAATAGCTCCGTTCCAATCCAAGTCAATCTTGGACACGTTTACCTCGGCTATTGGGCCCTGCATTAGTACCCTCGAAACGAACCATGTCTATGTGCATTAAGGCGAAGCCATTAGATGAAACGCCTATCTTGGCGCATCATGGCAGGTGACTATCTAGTCGACAGGTCAACCGCTACCATTCTTGGAGCGGTCGGATTGTTGATTCTTTTTGT
Source organism: Methanobacteriota archaeon (assembly GCA_002709705.1). Taxonomy (GTDB): domain Archaea; phylum Thermoplasmatota; class Poseidoniia; order Poseidoniales; family Poseidoniaceae; genus MGIIa-K1. Next base: position 29,643 of record PAQE01000010.1, read on the forward strand.
CACATGGAAAAGCCGTTCTGGAAAATTTGAATCAATAGCCCCTTTGGGATGGGTTTTAACCGGNTTTTATTTCTTCAATGACATAGGCTTCTATCTTGCTCATGATGATATTGTTCTCGTTGTCATGAGTGCAATCACCCTTCCTGGTGCATGTGCGATTGCGATTTGGGAGAAGCGGGTTTCTGAACGCAAATATGCTAATGCTCTACGTTGGTTCAGAGGAACAGTAGCAGTTGCAGGCCTTCCTTACCTAATGATAGCTCATATTCCTATGCTAAACGTTCTCGCTATCTGGTTCGTAGCGTGGCAATCTGCAGCTTTACTTTCCTTCGCAGGTGGTGCTGATGTTACCTTAGGTGAAACGTATGCTAACCCAGCTAATGGTGCATCGGTAAATTGGAACGATTGGGAAGGCAATCATTGGTTCCTAACCGAGGAAATGTCTGAGTTTTCTTTTCATACTGAATTATTGGTTAATGGAGAGCCAATTTACATCAATTTCGTTTTAGCCTGCACGGCTATACAATCTATGATCATCTTCGTGGGAGCAATTTCTGTTCTAGACATCGATTGGCGAAAGCGTGTGAGAGCATTGTTCATTGCTCTGTCTCTAATTCACATACTAAACCTATTCAGAAATGCGGGATTAATTTGGCTTCAGATGGGATACCCTGACTGGAGATGGATGAATCTATCCATATTCGAGTTCGGCCACGCATATGCCTCAAGATTTGTATCACTTGGAGCGATGTTCCTTCTTGCATTAGTTTTGTTTGAAATGCTTCCGCAAATGCATAAACATGTACTTTCANTGATGCGTCCATTAGGATTAGGTCCGAAGAAAAATAATCATCAATCGTAAAGATCGGAGACAGTCATGTCTTCAGGTACTTCCTTCACTGGTGGACCCAAGTCAAGCGCTGGCGGTACAACTTCTTGTGGNGGGGGTGAACTAACAGAGTTCATACTGGCCAGCATTGATTCTGACATCCGATCCTTCTGATACTCTTCCCAAGCATATTCAGGTCTTCGCTTAGCCCTAACAAAAATCAAACCTAGGGCTGAAACTAATATCAGTCCTAGAATACTTGCCGAGACCCAAAGAATGTCATTGTCAACGCTTGCGATGAAGTCAGCATTGTCTCCAACTCCGTCTCCATCNGTATCCTTGTCTTCAGATGGATCATCTGGGAATGCATCTTTGTCGTTAGGTGTTCCATCACCNTCTCTATCCAATGGATCATATGTAGTTACACAATTCNCTGTATANTCCTCAATTTCGCCATAATCAATAATCATATCANTGTTAGAATCCATCTCGAAGAAATCAAATTCATTTTTCCATGCTATTCCCGAAAGGAATTCTATTGAATATTCACCCATATCACCAATCGAAATCTGTTCTAAGGTGACGTATAGTTCATTTTCACAGGTGCAAATTGCAACCATAGCCTCGGTTTTGTCGATTACTCCGTCCCTGTTAATGTCAACTTCTTCGAATTCGCTGTCATCCCCATCAAAAGATTCGTCTTTAGATATGTCCCCATCTCCATTTCGGTCTAGGTCTTCGAAAATGACATCGACATACTCGTCACATGAAAGTATCTCATCGCCTATTGGAGGTTCGGGCCTAGGCTCAGGTTCTGGGCTAGGTTCATCGAACTCATCCCATGTTGCGATTATAGAAATATCTTCAATGTCTGTGTTTGCAAAAATTGTGATGTCAATTCTTCCGCTGGCAAAGAAGATGTAGATTTCTTCTTCTGCGCCACCCCAATCAGATTCGTATTGGGTTTCTCCGAATTGCCTACCTATNGGTTCTTCATCAAAATCACCCCANTCTATCTCTTCAACCTCGGCAAACAAACCAAGGTCACCTTCACCTCCCCATGTCTTGATGATTAAATCCAGAGCAGATGAATCGCCCAATTCGATGAAGAAATACAATTCTTCACCTTCTGGTGCACTCATTCCTCCGATTTCTTCATCATTGAATAACTGGATTGGATCGCCATCATAAGTCCAAATATATCTTTCTTCGAATGATGCAGTTATGTCAATGCGGCTGTAATATTCTTCACTGCCAAGAAGAATGTACCATCTTCCTGGTGTTGGGTCATTGAATCCAAGTTTATCACCTGCTCCAGGAGCATTTGAATGCATATCATATGTTGACCAAGTGGGGTATTGGTCTAACCTCATCATTAGCTTNGCTTCACCATCTCCATTATTCAAATCAACCTCCAATCTCTCGGTTCCAATTGGTACGTCAATGTAGAAGAATTGGTCAAGCCCTTCAAATCCACTTAAAGGACCATAGGAGATTCCATCGGTTAACTCAACTGCAGATTCAGGGTCTACGTTATTCGGNGCATANGTAAAGTCGGCTTGAATTGTCACCTCTCTGCACCCAGAATAAGAAGTCATCATGACGTAATAGATTCCAGGCTGAGCATCAAAAATCTGTACAATCTCATCGTTTCCAGAATTGTATGAGTGGTCCGAGGTTTCTTGACCTCCTATTTGGCGGCCGTTACTTTNACTACTTTCTTCAAACCAGCCATCATCTATCCATCCCCAATCATCAGTGTACGGTAGTGCCCCTAATGCTATGTGTAATTCACAATCTCCTGCACCTCCCCATGTTTTTACACGTAATTCAGCTAATTCGTCTTGAAGATCGACATAGAAATACAGTGATTCTCCGCTGTTTCTNGAGATTCTTTGTCCAGTAACAGAAATTCCATCGTTTAATTCAGTCATTTCNTCGAGTTCAGGTGGTTCAGGTGCCTCTTCCCAGTAAGCACCTACTTCCAGTTGATCAATATTGTAATTTGAACTTAGTGTAATCCAATAGGTTCCTTCTTCTGGCCAGTCAAAATACTCGTAAACATACAAACCATAGTATGTTTCAACTTCATAATCGTGATCCCATGCAGAAGGTATTCTGTCTTTGGCAATGTAAATCTCATATTCGATTTCCTCATAATCCTCTTCGAATTCGAAATCCCAAGAATACATTTCTAGATATGCAAATTGAGTATTTTCAGGAATTTCCATGAAGAATAAGAGCGTATCCCCAGCACTCGCGCTGAAGTCATAGTAATAATCACCATTCTCTAGTTCGAACGCTTGAGCAATAATGGTGCCATCAGGCATTACCCATGCCGCACCATGGATCATTCCAGTTCGNCCTTGCGAATCTTCTGTGGAGTCACCTTCCCCTTCTGCAAAAATCCAAAGCGATTCATTTTGTGAATTTCCTATACGTATGTCATCCATCATTCCATGGAAGTAGTTGCAATCACAGCCTGCTCCCATCCTACCGATGTAAAGTTCATCACAATCTTCTCCAGATTGAAAACAAGCGTTTGACCCAAAGTCACCTGCGGGTATTTGTGAATNATTAACATCAATTACTCCAGCAGATATGTTGTCGATGAAAAATTCTCCTCCNGATTCTACATCAACTACAACCTTCACATGTGTCCAAACTCCTTCCTGAATTGATTCATTGGAGGTTGGGTTCTTGGATAGTGAATATTCATTAGAATATGCTAGATATCCATCATTGAGATACAATCCCCACCCATAATCACCGAACATTGTNATGAAGTGTATNCCATCAGTATCAGCGATATTTACCCATGCTTCAATTTCGATANTGTTACCCCATTCTGGAAATTCTTCATCNATCACTATGTGGTCGTCATCTCCATCGAAACGAAGTGCGTAATCCGCACCGTCTCCGATTTCAACAACACCGTATACAGGGAAATATTGTGGGTCNTCTTCCAAATCGTTCCANCTTGCTGGTTCAATGCTCCCCATGTTNGTACCAGTTATGTGAACATAATCTTCATCATCACCACTGCCNGGTTGGCCATCNCCCCAGTTTCTGTAAGTGAAAGGCGTTCCATCATGCCAGCGGTAATCACCTTCATTTTGGTGGTCTGATAANCCAATCCAGAGGTGCCTAGTGGTATCGTTACTNGCAGCAAATGTATCGAAAATCCACTGATCCTCGTCAGCATCATCAATAGTAACCAAGAATCCACCAAGACTTTTTGCAACCGATGCAGCATCACTCCAAGACGAAGCAGACAGCAAATGGTAGGTGTGGTTATTTTCAGGGTTGATTGCAGTTTCTAGAACTTCAATGTCCTGTAATTCATTTGCCGATGATGTTGTAACAAACGGACTTGCTGAAACAAGTAGCATCAGGGCGGTGAGTAGTATTGCGTGTCGATTCACGATTTGTCGACGGTGAAACTTGTTATTTAATCTAACACCAGATTTGCCCGAGAAAAAAGATGTGCAATCTTATTTTTNCCAAACAACATTGAAAATTATTTCATTCTCTTTCCGCCAATGCGGAGTTCAGTCTTGAGTGGCATTTGATGCTCCCATGCAAACTCTTTTACAATTCTCCAACCCTTTTCAGAGCCTTCGTAATCGGTAACGTCAATTATTTTGTCACGAGTNTTTGCCTTGAAAGCTGCAACAGGTTCAGCGTTTCTAAANACGAGGTATGCGCTACCAAATCCGAATTTTTGTTTCAACACTTCTGCGAAATATGGTGCAATAGGGTCTGAAGGTGGAATAACAAAATCACGGATAGGAGGTACATTTTTCGCCTCATCTAGCAATTCCTTTTTGCCCCAACAAACTTCGTGCAAATCTTGAATCAAGAATCCTTTAATCAGCGTGGAATCTTCTTCAAATTCTGTTAAAATTGCTTTCAATTCTTCAGGCTTAAATGGNGTTCCTGCCAGGCGAGTGAACTGTTTTAGCGTGATCACAGGATAGTCTGAAACTAATCTGCGTAAGTATTCTCTTCGTAATATTACAGGATCTAATCCTCTACGGGGAGCAACAGAACGGAATCCTCCTCGATAATCTTGAACCATGTGGCCGCTTCTTAGCAATGGTTGAATCAATTTNCTGAAAGCNGCACGCTTCATTGCGTGTCTTTCCATGAATAAATTAGGGTCGCTATTATTTTCAAAGAATTCTAGAACATCTAATAGCTCCTCATTGGGTTCCTCTCCTCGTATCGCCAACAGTGTTGAGAAGTGGTCGTATGATGCCCACACTTGGTGACCCCTTAGGTTGATTCCTTGATGCAATTGATTNGCACTTGCCATGTTTTTCAAACTTACACGGTAGACCTCTGCTCGACCTCGAAGTCCGAAGTCATCTCGGATTTCCTGAACGCTTTCCAGCGCTTGAATTTCATTTTCGAGTCTTGAATTCTGGTGTAAATGNTGCCTATGGAACAAGGCGCGTTCCGCAATCTCTCTCGGTTGAGGGTCGACAATTCCTCCACGAATCATTCTCTCTCCTGCTAATTTGAAACCTATTCCTTCGAGGGCTTTTCTTGAATTGTCCTCTAATTCCGTGACAGGAATTCCATTGAATTGAGATAAAACTGCAACATCGACAAGTTGATCAGAATGGTTGTCGAGTAATTTTTCAAACGCCTCACAAAACTCATCCAAGTATGCATAAGGAATGTGCATATCTTTGATNTCNAGATAATCGTTAATCTTGAACATCANTACCTTTCCAATTGGGTCAACTCCCTTGAAAACAGGAAGATACCANCCTCTNTCNAAAACAGAGCGCACTTCCCATATGAATCTCGAAACATAAGGGTCGGATTGGGTTAGGATGCGCAGTTTCCTATCTTCCCGACTCTGAGTGCTCAACTTAGCAACTTCATCAGGTAGGACATAGAATGCNTCTGGCTCTGGTACTAGAGCCATAATTTTNGCAATTTTTCCTTTATTCTCTAAATTCCTTAATGCGATAGCCAATTCTTCGACACTTCTAGAAACATAGTACCTCAANGTNAAGGCTTTGACTGGCCCCATTCTNTTGATGACTTCAACAAGAGCGTCTTCAAAATCCATTGGCTCATAGACATCCACAACTCTGTGGAAAAGCGATAGCCTTCTACGTCTTCCACTAACATCTTCGAATTGTTTGACTAAGCAGAGTTGCCTTTCTAAATTGCTGATTGCATTTTTGAGATCTCTTTGCAATGACTTGTGGTCCTCTCCTTTGGGGAAGTCAGCAAGAATCTCTTGGCGCGTTAAATTCTCTCCTTTTGGAACCTTTTCGAGGATTAATTTCTCCATTTCACCTAGCCATGGTTCTGGTTTCAATCCTAGCAACATTGGAATATTTTTTCTTGTTGTATAACCGATCCGATTGTGCAATAATCTACCCATGACAACATCTGAGTCTAATTGTAAATCCTTCCAATCTGCATATCTAAATCCATCAACACGATAGAGCATTTCTTGTTGTTTTTGGAATAATATGTGTTGGTCAAATGCTGCAAAACCGTCATTATATTGTTCAAATGATTTCTTCATAACCATGTTTTGAACCCATCGATATTCTAAGACATCTTCTTCCCCACCAGTGATTTTGTGTTCATCCACTTTGAGGATATATTCAGCATCATCAGTTTGTCTATAGAAACCAACTGAAATTACATTTCTCATTTCTAATTCATGCAGAATCGAATCTATCTGACCCTGTGGGAATGGTAATCTAGAATTGATTTGGTCTCCTCTAGCGGGACCTTCGCTTCCTAACATTTCGATAATTTTCACTCGTAATGCTTCGTGAGGATCTGTAATCGTTCGTTTATCCCATTTTATTCCATCCAAACCGTCAAACTCAGTCGCAACCTCGTAGCTGATACCCTTTGTGTAAAGATCACGGATGTCCTCCATATCTTTCCCACCAGCCTCCGAAATTCTACCCAGTGTGCCATGAATCTCCGCCATGTAAGTTGTGAACCACTTGTCATCAAGTTCGGCGGTCCCGGTCGAGCGCAATTTCGTAATTTTGCCCTGGCTGGCTAAATCCAGAACCCACTGTTCAATTGTACTGTGTTCAATTCCTTTCAATTTGGATGCATATAGTGGGTTTTCCCATTTTCTGTCCAATCCTCCACCTTTGCTCATTAGGTTGAGCAGTTCTGTAGAGTTCGTAGGTTTAGGGACCTTACTGGAATAATATTCATCGATCTGCTCTTCACTCAGTTCGGTAGCAAGACTGCGATTTCCAAGAAGTCGCTTTAGGATTTCAGGGTCAATATCTTTCACGAGGAAAGCTCTGGTTTTCATGGAAAGTAAATCTTCGAATGTACTCATGTAAAGACTCATTCCAAGTCTCGATGGTACTGGGACTTTGGTGTGGACAATTCTTGCTTCTGATTCTTTACTCGCTTGCAAGAATTGATTGAGTGATACAATATCTATGTCACCAAACATTATCTCAGCCTTCGCTTCCTTGATTAACAAAGAATCTTCAATCGAACGATGTCTTTGTAAAAGCGCATCTGCTCGTTGTTGGAATTGTTGAGGACTTACCTCTTCTGCTCCAATTCTCTTAGGGATAATTAGTGAGCGCCCTGCAATTTCTCTGAAACGCTTTGCGAAAATCTGAGTGTTAACAATGTAACGCTCGATAATTTCCATGTGATCGTTCGACTGGAATGATTCATACATTTTCCCAGGGTCAACTTCCTGACTTGTCTTTATCAAAAGGCCATTTTCATCAAAGGATAATTCAAGAACAGCAATTCCATCTTGCTCTGCTAAACCAGCCATGAAGTAGCCTAATGCAGTATTGAATCCCCTGCCGCGACATGATGTAATGAGATATGTTGGCATCCCCCCTGATACAATTTGTTCAACAATCAATCGATTGGGGTCCGGAACTTGGAATGAATCGAGTGTATGCTCCTCTAAATGTCGCGCAATAGTATTGGAAACAGTTTCTCCCAGACCATACACATCTCGTAGTATCACTCTTGGATCATTTTGTCTTCTCAAAGCATTCACACTGTGTCCGATTAAATCTAGGAGCGCTTTGGACAATTCTCTAGACCTACTTCTTGCTTCACCACTCCATGAAGGAACTGTTGGTCTATATCCTGTGACAGAATTGACATTCACTCTAGTACCTTGAATATTAGTTACTCTGTAAGTTGAACCTCCCAGCAGTATAACATCACCACCACGCAGATTAGCAACGAATGATGAAGATAATTGTCCCAATATACTTCCTTCTGCATTGAATACTAGATATGAATTGTCAGGAGCAATTGTTCCGATATTAGTGTAGTAAATCATCCTTGAATATCCGCGTTTTCCATAGATATTGTCTTCCCAGTCTATCCAAACACGTCTCTCTTCTTCCAGCATATCAAGTACTTCGATAAAATCATCGTATCCCAGGTTTCTGTAGGACCAGGTACTAGTGACAACTTCGAAGGCTTCGTCGATGTCCCTTTCGTTGATAATCACTAGTCCAATGAGGAATTGAGCAAGAACATCCAAACAATTTTGTGGGAAATCTAACAAGTCCATATCACCTGTCTGAATCGCAGCTTGTAGCGCTGCTAACTCAATCAAATCATCAACACTAGTGGGTAAAAATCTAGCTCGTGGGATTCCTCCAACATGATGCCCTGCTCTACCGATTCTTTGTAGGGCAGTAGCTATGTCTCCAGGCGAACCTATCTGGATTACCATGTCCACAGAACCAATATCAATTCCCATTTCAAGAGATGATGATGTAACTACTGCTCTTAAGTGGCCCAATTTGAGTTTTCTTTCGACATCAAGGCGGATTCTCTTGTCCATTGAACCATGGTGGCCTGCAACTAAATCTCCCAAATAGGGTCGCAGTTTCTGAACTAATGTTTCTGTCATCTTTCGAGTATTTGCGAAAACTAGAGTTGTTGTGTGCGCACTAATTAGGTCCGCCACCATTTCGACATTCATCTCCAGGACTTTCATCACCGATAGGTCGCTAAATTTTGGAGAACACAATAAAATGTCCAAATCTAATTCTCTAGCTCCGCTGATTTTTGCGATTTTTACTGTTTGACTGTCATCACGACTTTCCCTGTCATCACTGGCAACTAAATATTCAGCAACTGTCTCCAACGGCTCCATAGTAGCAGATATTCCGATTCTTTGTACAGGGCGCTCTAGAATAGTATCCAGCAACGAAATTGTTAGTGCAAGATGTACTCCTCGCTTGGTGGGAACCAAAGAATGCATCTCATCAATAATTATCCATTCGACATTTGAAACAATAGGTTGAAATCGCGGTGAGGATATTGCAATAGCCATACTTTCGGGAGTTGTAATCAAGATGTGTGGTGGCTTTCTGAGCATTTTTTGTCTTTCAGATTGAGGCGTATCTCCTGTTCTGAGTCCGACTCGAATTTTCCCTTGTGCCCTGTCTGGGAGAAATTTCTTTTCTATTTCTTCAAGCGGACCAATCAGGTTTTTCTGAATATCATTTGCCAGAGCTTTTATTGGTGAAATGTACAAACAGTAAACTCTCTCTTCTAAAGTTCCATCAAGAGCGTGTCGAACAAGTTTATCGATAATCGTCAAAAACGCTGTTAGTGTTTTACCAGAACCTGTTGGGGAGCACAGTAGTAAATGGTCTCCATTCATAATAGAGGGAATTGCTAATTTTTGAGGCTTGGTAAAGTCTGGAAATTTTTCCTTAAACCAGTTGCGAACGGGCTGACATAATTTCTCATACAAATCCTCACTTTCGAGGGGATTATCAAGGTATGAGATATTTGCCATAATTATCAACTCACTATCCGTGAGGGGGAGCGTGTGCATAGACATCTTCAATGTTTGGTTTTTGCGAATATACAATCTAATCAATTTAAAACTGTCCTAAAAGGGGTACTAAGATGCAATAAAGTGCCCGTTCGGCAATTTTGGTTTACTTACAAAATCAAATTTTCAAATCAACATTAAGAGGTGGCCTCATGTACCCCTTTGAACACGCAGGTGCATGGAGGAGTTCAGCACTGAGCGTTTGAGTAGACTAACTGGAATGTTGAAACGCAGAGGAATTATTCTCCCTGCTTTTGAAATTCATGGTGGTGCTGCTGGCTTGTATGACTTCGGTCCAGTCGGCGGTAGGTTACGAAACCGTGTAAATCAAACTTGGATAGATCATTGGCAAAGTTTGGGAAATATTGTTGAAATTTCTTGCCCTACAATCACTCCTTATTCAGTACTCGAGGCGAGTGGCCATGTTGGTGAATTCAGTGATTTCATGATTGAATGTGTAAAGTGTGGAGAAGCCAGTCGAGCAGACCACTTGGTTGAGCACATCCACCCTAATGCGGATGCGTTAAGTAAAGATGAACTAGCCAGACTAATTGAAGATAACAAACCAATATGTACTACCTGTGGTGCTAGTAATTGGGGACAAATCGAGGCACAGAATTTGATGTTCAACACAAAAATCGGAGCAGGAGCATCTGGCAGACAGGGATTTTTGCGTCCTGAGACCGCTCAAGGAATGTTCACCTCTTTCACGTCGATATACCGTCATTTCAGAGAACGTCTTCCATTCGGTGCAATACAGACCGGAAAAGGATACAGAAACGAGATTAGCCCTCGGCAAGGAATGATTAGACTGCGTGAATTCAACATGGCAGAATTAGAGTATTTTATCGACCCTGAAGTTGAGCCAGTTCACGATTTTTCAGCTTGGGGGCATGAAGTCACCCTTATCGCTGATGGCAAGGGAGAGGTAACAATGACTCTTGGACAGGCGGTTAAAGATGGAGTGATTAGGCATCCTACTGTTGGATATTTCATGGGCTGGACCATGGATTTCCTGTTTTCTGTTGGAATTAAGTCGTCAGGTTTACGATTCAGACAACATGAATCAACTGAAATGGCACATTATGCGCAGGACTGTTGGGATGCAGAAATATTGGGTTCTTATGGATGGATAGAGTGTGTAGGAATCGCTCACAGAGGTTGTTATGACCTCACTGCACATGAAAATTCAACTGGCCAAAGGCTTCGTGCTTGGAGGACATTTGATGAGCCTAAAATTGTTGAAATTGACGGTTGGACTATCGATGGTGCGAAAGCTGGGCCTGCATTCAGGTCACTTGCTGGTAAAGTCAAGGAATTTGTTGAAACTTTGCCTGCTGAATCTTTATTCCCAATGTCGCATCAAATAGAAGGAACTGATTTCGAGATTTTACCGGAACATGTGAAGCTTGTTCAACGTACAGAGAATGTGAACGGGGAATGGTTTGTTCCACATGTCGTTGAACCAGCATTTGGAATTGACAGGATTATATGGCATCTTCTAGACCATTCATACACAGAAACAGAAAAATCTGGCGAAGATTATGCTTTACTTTCTCTTCCTGAGATTATCGCACCAGTTGATGTAACGGTTCTACCTCTATTTGAGAAAGATGGAATGGATGAACTCGCTCAAGATATTCACAAAGATCTTTGTCGAAGGAAAAACGTCTTTTCTGTCTATGATGCTAGTGGTTCTATTGGCAGGAGATACGCAAGAGCTGACGAAATTGGAGTTCCTTGGTGTATTACGGTTGACCATGAATCACTAAAGGATAAAACAGTCACGCTCAGATCTAGAGATTCGGGAGAACAAACCCGTGTTTCAATCGATGATTTGCCATTTTAACGTACTCAATGTTCAAATGGGGCCTCGAAAATCATCAATCATGGTGACAAGTGATTGGACCGAACGTCACCGGCCGGTGAGTGAGCGGCAATTGGAAGGAAACGAAGCCCAACGCAAGAAAATTCGGTCTTGGTTAGACGAGTGGAAAGAGGGTAGACCCAAAAAACCCGGATTACTTCTGATTGGACCACCCGGAGTTGGAAAGACGACAGTTGCTAGAGCGGTTGCTGCTGACATGGGATGGCAAGTAATAGAATTGAATGCTAGTGATGCTAGAAACGCAGGAGCAATCAGAAAGGCAGCCACTCATGCATCTACTCATGGCTCATTATTCATGACGCCTGGCCAGAAGCCCCCAAGAACCTTGATTTTGCTAGATGAAGTAGACCACTTATCTGGTGGTCTTCGTGAGATTTCTGCTGAACGGATATCATCTATCGTATCAGGCGAAGATATCGACGATTCAAAGGCATTGAAAGGTGATAGCGGAGGTAAAGCAGAACTACTAAATCTGTTGGCAGATACTAGACAACCTGTAATTCTGGCCTGTAATGATGAAATGGGTCTTTGGGGCAGGACATCATCAACTTGGAGGACTGCTCGTGACAGATTTGCTAAGCACCTAATATCAATTCGGTTTGATAGAGCGTCCAATGAAGCATTGCGAAGGGTTGCTTTGAGAGTAATCAAAGAAGAAGGGTTTACAGCAGATCCTGGTGCAATTGATGAACTGGTTAACAATAATCCTGGAGATTTGCGTGCATTGGTTCGAGATTTACAGGTTATGTGTTCGTTGATTGATTCTAATCTAACGAAAGAAATGGTGAAGGAAAATATCGAAACTGGAGTTCGTGATACTACAGTCGAAATTTTCCCCGGCCTAGATTCGCTTTATCGCTCTAGAACAGCACAGAATGCTATGAAGGCAACTAGATCACTAGACAAAAGTCCTGATGATATGGTGGCATGGGTTTCATGGAATAATGGAGTTGTCTTTACAGACCAGGGAGCTGTAAGGAGAGGGTCATCATCACTGTCTCTTGCAGATTGTCTATTAACAACACGTTTTCGAAATACAGCACACCGTTCTTGGTACTGGTCTTCCAACCTTTCTGGGCTGTCTGCTAGTGTTACAATGCCTAAGCCAGTTGAGGGTAGAGTATTTTGCTCCTATCCGGGGTTCTTACGCCGCGGTTCGGCATGGGTCAAGCGTTCTGTTGTAGAGCGACTTGCTGAAACTTGTGGCTGTTCTAAGAAGGCAGTGCGTGAAGAACTACTGCCATCATTAGTTGCAGTACAATCAGAAAATAGTGATGACTTTTCTATATCTCTTGCCCTTGGTCTATCACCAGAAGAGCATGCAGCAATCTGTGGGCTATCAGTTACTCATCGAACAACAAAGGAATTGTTAGAAAGGTATGCCAAAGAATTGGAAAAAATTACTACACAATCTGAAGTAAGTGTTGTTGAATCTTCGTCTAACACTGAAGATGTAGAAACAGCCGAAGAAGACAAACCCGATTCAGGCCAAACAACCTTGTTTTGATTAATCCTTTTCTTCGGAGCGATCTTCCATTTTCTCGAACAGTTCGCGAATCAATTTGACCGACGCCCTGTCAGGAGCTTCTCTCTCTTCTCTTGCCCAAGTTCTAGGGTGCAACAAAAGTAAGGCAGTCATCAATTCGAGACGTCCAAACCACATCAGTATTGAGGTGATTATCAATGAGGGGGTGCCCATCGAGGCCCAAGTATTCGAGGGTCCATAGTCTCCCAAAGTCGGTCCAGTATTGCCAAGAGATGATGCTACGACAGCGACAACAGATTCAAAATCTGAGTTTGGCATTGTAACAGCCAAAACAATGCATGAAAGAGCAAATAGGCCGGTCCAAACAAACAACATCCCGACAATAAGCCCTAACCTTTCATTGTCGACAACTTCGTCATTCATTCGAATCTGAACAACTCTCTTTGGTTGTGCAATTCTTCCTATTTCTCTCCATGCTATTTTCAGAGCGAGTTTAACTCTCATAAGTTTCAACCCACCACTGGTTGAACCAGCACAAGCCCCTACAATCATGAGGAGGAACAAGAAAATATGCGTTACAACCGGCCACAGCATGTAATCTGAATTTGTGTATCCAGTACTAGTTCCGATCGATACTACGGTGAATAATGAATCATAGAACCCTTCATCGATTCTACTCCCTTGTGACATTAGTGCAATGAATACAAACAGGGTTGTAGCTAAAATAACAAGCACATAACTGCGCCCTTCTTGGTCTGCAAACACTTTGTCCCACTGTTTTTCCCAAGCAAGCCAGATCAACGTGAAATTAACACCGGCAAGGAACATGAAACAGATAATAATCGATTCAACAACAAAACTGTCGTAATAGGCAATTGATGCATCATGTGTTGAGAACCCTCCTGAAGGCATAGTTGTTAATCCATGATTAAACGCATCAAACATGGTCAAACCTCCAACGCCCCAAAGCAACAAAATCTCAAGAGCAGTAAGAATGATGTAAATCGTCCATAAAGCCAGTGCAGTTTCCTGCAATTTTGGACGTAGCCTGGATAAAGAAAGTCCAGTTAGTTCTGCTCTTGCCAGTGCCATTCCCCCTCCTAAAACTCGAGATAACAGCATTAGTCCGAGCATGATTATACCCATGCCGCCTAGCCACTGTGTAAGCGACCTCCAAATTAGAATGCCTTTGGGTTGGGCATTAATACAATCAGGAGTTGAACCCGGAATACAGTTTGGGCTCATCGAAGGTTCAATTACCGTTGCACCAGTTGTTGTAAATCCAGACATGGATTCGAACCATGAATTAACGAAACCCCTGCCAATATCTGCCATCTGCGATCCATCTGTGAAGGGGCCATGAAATACTCCCCCAAGCCAAAATGGCAAACTTCCAATCAACACAGCCACTGGCCATGCTAATGCTACAGCAGCGAAAGCCTCTCTATCGCGAAGTCTTTCCGTGGTATCTGAGCGAACTCCAATACTAAGCAAAGATAATCCGATAAATCCCGAAAATATAATCGGAATCATGAACGAAATTAATGCGGTATTGAATCCATCCAACCACCAGGTAATCAAGAAACTGAATGACAGCGGAATTAACATCGCCATCATCGTCCATCCGACGATTAGTGAAAGTACGTCTCGGCGCATCTTGTTTTCACACCTTGAATTTCTTCTCTAAATCATCTACACGATCAGGAGGCAAGAAAATCGTCAAACGATCTCCTTCGAGCAGTGTCTTTGAGGAAGAGGGTCGCATAGTCTCCCATTCTTCATGAATATTCTTTCTTTGAATAAATGCAACTTTACACCATTCCGGTAGTCCTGCATCTGCGATTGTTTTACCGGCAAATTTCACATTTGAATTAATCGGNAGACAAATTCCGATTACATCGGGGACGCTGGATAACACNGCGTATGGCCCGGGTAGTTCAGAATGGATTTTTGCTAGAATCGTATCTATTGCGACTCGCTTCCTGTCAACAGAGAAAGTTATACCCATCCTTCTAACGACATTTACGAGGTCAGCATCATACAATATCAAACCTGTTCTTTCAACACCCATATCACTCGCTAGTAATGCAGCAGCTATTGATGCGTGGTCGTTATCCAGTGCAGAGATGGCAATGTCATGTGATGAAATTTCAATTTCAGATAACAAATCTTTGTCGAGATGGTCGCCGTGTATGATCTCAAATCCTCTTCTGTTACCTAAGTCAGAGCCAGCAAGATTGTTTGCTTTCTCCAAATCTCTTTCGACAATAGTTACTGTTCCATTCGCATCAAGCCAAGCCTTTGCTAATCTAGTACCTATCAGTCCTGCTCCAAATATTGCAACTTTTGGCCTATCAGGGAAATCTATGTGTTCGTGTCCAAAAATCCGTAGAATTCTGTTGAAAGAAGCTTCACCTGCAGTAGCAATAGCAACTCTGTCTTTNGGCAGAATTTGGTCTTCAGCAACTGGAACTCTACCCGGCTCTCCATCTCTTTTCAACCCCACAATTAGGGGCATTCCGCCTTCAACTCTTGCACCAGATTCCCTTAGTGTTCGATGNACAACTCCNCCAGCTTCGGATGTNACATCCAACTCGACGATGTAGGCATCGGCTTCGAACGGTATTACTTCAGTTAATGATGATGAACGTAATCCCGACATTAATCTCTCAATCGCACCATCTACAGGATGAACAACATGATCTACTCCTGCCCATTTTGATAGTTTACCTGATTGGTGCTCTTCAAGGAACATTGGATTTCTTACTCTACAAATTGTCATAAGTTCACCCTTGCCATTTGTTTGTTCTTCATGTACGTGTTTTGCTAATGCACATGACAAGATATTTCTCTCGTCCGAATTAGTTGCTGCCACATATACCTGTGCAGTTTCAATACCCGCTTCGATGAATTTTTGTCGTTGCGTAATATCTCCATGAAGAACAAGAATNTCCATTCCCTGTGAATTTTTTACAGCACGTGCGTTATTGTCNACAAGAACAACATCCTTGTCTTCACTACGTAATGCACGAGCCAATCCAGTTCCAACACGACCTCCTCCNCCAATAATTATCCTCATGAGAAATCCTCTCCNAGCCATTTGTTATCCCACGTGCCACCAATTACTTCNTAGCCTTCGGTGTAAAATGATCTCAAGCGCTTGAAATCATTACCAGAAATAGAACCACCTGAATAGTATCCGTCTACATTAGTCCAAGGTGCGTTTTCTATCCAGTCGATATATGCAGTAGGGGTGTGAACTAACCACTTACGATTTACTACATCGACTGACCCCTCGACATAGCAAGTTTCTAGAATTACACCATTATTTTCACACCACTCATCAGACATTGGTATCATAATGTATGCCCANGCATGTCCCTCCCATTTCTGGAACTGAGAGTCTGCAAGTGCCCCAAACACATACCATGTTGGTATACCTTTTATTCGCATGATGCTCATGAATGCATTGGATTGCTCGTCACAGTCACCGATTCCTGCTTGTAGACATTGCTCACCACTTCGAGCCACATTAGGCGCAGATGTATCGTACGGTATGTTGGTGTTTAGCCAGTCAAATGTTGCTCTTGCATATGCATATACATTGTCCTTCAGGTTTGATGGAAGTGATGCTTCTATGCTTGCTGCTGTTTGATGAATTAGGGGAGNCGTGGTNTGTCTGCCATCGATTGCCCAACCATGCTGTCCACCTCTATCATACCAAGGGTTTTCAGAGAATTCATCCGCCCTAACACCCATACCTCTTTCGGATATGTCATCGAAAGTTCCGGAACGATGTACACTTACGCCTTCTGATTTGCCGTCAATTTTTCCATCCATCCTAGTTGAATGCCACCAAGTGTGTGTCGCAGAATGCATGGTTACAGCAAAATCGATTGTTTCGTGAGTACCACTGGGTACATCGATTGAAACCCTAATACACGGNCCGTGTGGGCAGTCATCAGAATCGTCACCTTGCCCCGGCCACCAGACTTCATTACCATCCTGAGTTATGATTGCATTNGCTTTACTACGGTATGGTAAACCATCATTCGGAATAGAAATTATTTCTCCATCTATCCGTAACTCCATGTCNATAATTGTTTGAATGTTTGATTTAGCAACCTCTGTTCCATCATTATAAGCCAAGGCAACAGCACCAGCTTCATTACTTGTAACGTCCATAGGGATGGGAATTGATTCCTCCAAGTGGCCATTGCCAGATCCATTATTCCATAAATCTACACTACGAACAACAGTATACTCGGCTTCGAGCGGGTATACCTGATATGGTGCAATCGCCTCCATNAGGTAATCTTCTACCTCTGCCCACTTAGCNAGAACAAATTGCCTCGCTTCNGGTGTGAAAAAGACAAATGCGATGAAAGCAACCAATCCTAATTGGTTGATTCTACTGCGTTTCTTCCTGCCTCGACGTTTTGTATTTGCCTTGTGCATTTCTGCGTGCCTAGGGGCCATTCCATGTTTGGCTTTTCTTGTAGGAGAACGCATAAATTCGCCCTTTACTCTCGAGTCCATTCCCGAAGCACCTGTGATTACTCTACCACAACTGTAGCAAATGGAATCGCCCGGAAGTGTTTGGGCACGACAGAAGGGACATGTTCCCATTGTTATCTAGGCTGAACGGTACCCCCATGAAGGTTCTGCCCTGTCATAAAAGTGAAAATAGGGGTGTAAAAAGTTTGGAAAATCGGCCTTAGTGGTTAATGTAGGTTGTTGCTTACTCTTCTTCATTTGTCTTGGCGCGTGATGCATCAGACCATATTCTACGCAATCTCCTTCTGGCGGGTCTGGGAACCGCTGCCCAGACCCAATCNTGGGCTCGTTTTTCAGCCAATAATACAGGTGGAATAATGAATATCCAAATTGCTGTGAAATAGAATGAACTGTACAGCGCCGTTAGTAGTAATGTTGTCCAGAAAAATGTTCTAAGAACAATACTCCAGCGTTTACCCATTAGCATACCATATCCGTGCCGACAGAAAATCAAGGCGTGTGCTCTCGGAGATACCAATGCAACTAGAATTATTGTTGCAATTAATTCGATTCCTATTTCATTTTGATAGAACTGTAATAATCTGAATATAAGGAATAGCGAGATCATTCCCCCTACAGCTAGTCCTAAAGCCCAACCTGTTGTGGGTTGAGACCCTGTNCTNCGAACCTTTTTTCTTCTAAGAAATAGATGTACTGCTACTGATAATGCTAGACAAATAATCAAGTTGCTGTACGGCAGAAATTTTCCTTCAATATACACAGTGAGGAGGAATAAGTCACCCAAACTACCATACAATCCTCCAACTAAAATTCCCCAAAACATCATGCTCCAAGCAGTTGTTAAGTCATAGAATCCTGAATATTTGGTCATGACACCGCGCCAACCCAAACTCATACCTACCAAGGAAATGACAATTGCAACTTGAGATAACCACAAATCGCTTGCCATGATGCAAGCGCTGTTATGACCTATTCAAGTGAGTTGTGCATACCTAATGCTTGAATATGCCCATCTCAAGGGGTAATCATGGCTCGCCTACTCTTGTTCGGAGGAAAGGGTGGAGTGGGTAAGACCACAACATCTACATCCACAGCTGTAGGATTGGCAGATTCGGGATTGAAGGTGCTGTTGGTAAGTAGTGACCCTGCTCACAGCACCTCAGATAGTTTAGGAGTTCAATTGGGTCCTGAACCTACACCTGTAGATGGTGTTGAGGGTTTGTGGGGTTTGGAACTCGACCCTGAGGCAAGGATATCAGACCATATTCCAAAATTAACGGAAAGCCTTGGACCAATGCTCGGTGGTCAAGATCCAGAATTGAACGCATCTGAAATGGTCCTTCCAGGACTCGACGAGGCGATGGCATTCGACGAGTTGCTCAAGCATTTAGAGAATCCAGATTGGGATGTTATCGTCTTTGATACAGCACCTACTGGTCACACGCTTAGATTTCTAGCCCTGCCAGAAATCATTGAAAAGTGGGCGGACAAAATCATTCGAATGCACCGCCTAACTGGAGGCATTCGCGCATTAATGTTTGGNGCTAAAGAGGGTGAAAAAATGCGAGATGAATTGGAAAAATTNCGCCGCCGAGTTCTCCATGTTCGTCGTATTTTGTGTAATNCTGAAGTCACTCGTTTCACTTTAGTNACTATNCCAGAAAAAATGGGTGTNAACGAAACCTTACGGGCCTATGAGTCGTTAGCTGAATTCAATTTACCTGTTTCAGGATGCGTCATAAATAGAATGACTCCAGATTTAGATAACGATTTTATTCAGACTCGTCGCAGTAATGAAAGGAACAATGTNGAACAATTGCGTTCCNAATTACCTGATTTACACCTACACGAAGTCGAACTCAAAGATACAGACATTCACGGCTTGGANCTGTTGAGATCGATGAGTTCTGAATTGCACGGGGATATTTCCACTTTCGATGGATTGGGCCCCTTTGAAATCGGCCTAGGTTTAGAAGTGCATCGTGGAACATGGTCCGAAGGTAATGATGTATTGCTNCATCTTCCNGGAATTGTGCGTGAAGACCTTTCCCTGCGTAGTGAATCTGGAACTGTATATGTTGGAATTAACTCACGAGAGCACCCTGTTCCATTCGACAGGCCAGCNAAGGCTAGTCAAGTAAAAGCAAAGCTCGAAAATGACATTCTAAAATTGACATTCCCTGAAGAATAATCTTCCGTTGGGTTCAAACCAAATGCTCCTCTGGGCGTTAGTATGGCACTCGAAGGTCTGTCTCGTGGAATATTCTCCGCGCTAGGAATTCTGAAGAGTCGTCGAAAGTTAAACGAAGATGAATTGAAGGAAATGCTTCGTTCTCTTCGTAGAGCACTGCAAGAAGCTGATTTCAACGTCAGGCANACAAAAGAGATCACTGAAAAATTAGAATCAAGGATGAGGGAGGAAGAGCCACGTCCTGGAATTACCTTACAGACCCATGCAATGAACATTCTCTATACTGAATTGGTTAGACTACTGGGACCGCCCAGAGAAGTAAGACCTCATCAATCGACCATTCTTATGGTTGGATTATATGGTAATGGTAAGACAACTACCACTGCAAAATTAGCAGAATGGTACCGCAGACGCCATGGTGTGAGAGTTGCCGTCATCGAGGCCGACGTTCACAGACCAGGTGCATACAATCAACTTTCTCAATTACTTGAGGATTCATCTGTTGAAGTATATGGTGAACCGGACAACAATAATGCTGTNGATATTGTAAAAAATGGACTGAAGCAGCATGCTGCTGCCGATTTAGTCATCATTGATACAGCTGGTAGGCACAAACTTGACGAAGATTTAGTCGTCGAGTTGGAACAAATTTCTGAAGTTGCCAATGCCAATGAGAGATTCTTAGTTATCGATGCACAAGTAGGACAATCTGCAGGTCCAGTTGCAGCAAATTTCCACGACTTAGCAGGCGTTACTGGAATTGTGATTACTAAACTCGACGGTACCGCCAGAGGTGGTGGTGCGCTATCGGCTGTTGCCACCACTGGTGCGCCAGTAATGTATATCGGAACTGGTGAAAAGGTTGCAGACTTAGAAAAATTCGAATCCGATAGATTCATTTCCAGACTTNTAGGTATGGGTGACATTCGTGGTCTCATCGATTTAGCACCTGAAGACATGGATGAAGAAGAAGCCATGCGCATTACTCAACGAATGATGTCAGGCAGATTCACATTGAATGACATGTATTCACAAATGGAAATGATGTCCAAGGTGGGAACAATTGACAAATTGCTTTCTTTCCTTCCNTCGGGAATGTTCGGTGGAATGGGTGCCATGGGTAAAAATCAGAAAGAAGCTATGCAAGCAAATCTTGACCGATATAGGGTGATTATGGATTCTATGACTACATACGAAAAAGATGAGCCTGCGAAAATTAAGGCAGATAGGATTCGCAGGATTGCTAGGGGTTCTGGNGTAAAAGAAAAAGACGTTAGAGAACTCATAGGTCAATGGAACCGTTCACGTAAGATGATGAAGGGAATGAGTGGAAATCGAAAGATGAACAAGCAGATGAAACGAATGATGCGAGATTCCGAAATGGATTTCGATGGACTCGAAATGTAATCAGTAAGTTTTCGCTAGAATCACACGTCGTGTAGTCATCTTACCGGACATGAAGCATGGCTTCTCTACATCGTAAGGATCTGTGGAATCACCTAGGAATGAGAGCCCAGTTGTTCGCTCTATAGTTTCAGCATGAGCGTCCGTACCATCGAATGCTACTTCGTATATTTTGCCATCTTCGATATTTTCTANATCGTCCAATGGAATAACCACATTTTCGGTATGTGCTGCAGCACGGGTTCGTAATTCATCTTCGATTTCAGACAATACGCGTTTACATTCGTGCACAATANTGTCAAGTGGAAGCGGTTCCTTGCCGCCAGTCCTTCTTGCTGCAAAAGCAGAATTGTTCTCAATATCCCTCGGTCCTATGTCTAATCTAAGTGGAACTCCTTTGATTTCCCAATCGAAATATTTCTGTCCAGCATGAATATCTCTCTTGTCNACTTTTACTCTTAATCCCGCAGATTTTAGAATCGCTGCTACTTCCTCGCTTTTTGTGATAGTNTCTACTTCGGCATTCTTCCTTATCATCGGNCAGATCACAACTTGGTAAGGGGCGATTGCGGGTGGCATAATTAAGCCACTGTCGTCACCATGCATCCCTACTATTGCACCTAGCAACCTTTCAGACATTCCGTATGTGGTTTGATGGCAGTGCTGCTGTTCAGCATTGAGATTTTCATATGTCAGGTCGAATGCCTTAGCCCATTGGTCTCTGTAATGGTGGCAGGAGGCCACTTGTAGAGTTCTTCCGTTAGGCATAATAGCATCGATACCAATTGTATACCATGCTCCAGGGAATGTATCCCATACTGGACGTCGAGCTTTGATTACAGGCAAGCACAAGTCGTGCATCAAATTGTCAACGATTTCAAGATCTTGCTGTATCTGCCTTGTTGCACAATCTTCGTCNGCATGTGCAGTATGCGCTTCAAAAAAGTGAATTTCTCTGACGCGAATGAATGACCTAGTTTGTTTGGTTTCGTATCTGAATGTGTTGACCATTTGGTAAACCTTTAGCGGCAAATCCTTGTGAGATCTAATCCACAATGGGAACATAGTGTACATCGCAGTTTCGCTTGTTGGACGCAAGAACATCGGNATATCAAGNTCATTTTCTCCGGCGTTCTTCACCCAGTAAACNTCTTTTTTGAATCCGCCTTCTTCTTCATCATCTCTAAGGTCGTCTGGGTCGACACCCTCTTCTCTTGCGCGCTTTAGTCTAGAAACCAGTGCATTTTCCTTATCTAACAAATTTTCAGGAATTAATAGAGGGAAATTGACTTCTTCGTGTTCCGTTCTTTCCATTTCAGAATGTGTCAGAGCATCAATTAGTTTCATTGCACGCCATCCATAGGGGCGCCATACATCCATCCCCTTGATTGGATATCGTTTGTCTACAAGTTCAGCAGCCTCGACGATAAATGGGTACCAAGCGTTAAAGTCATCTACTTTTGATGGGATTCCACGCTTGGCTTTGCCTTTACCCATAAACAACACTCCACGCGTACTATTCATCAAATTGCCGCATTATTTCCTACGGAAAGCCACAATTAAGACAAGGATGCTACATGCCACAGCAACATAATCTGGTATACCCATTTCAGGGAAAGGCATTGACCATCCTAGTTCGTTGTTNATTTCATGAATTCCTGCCCAGTTAATCCTAGTAGCCTCTTCCGTACACTTTTCTGCAGTGCATTGGGAGTTCAGGAATCCGAATGCTCCGAAAATATTCGCTATAGCTACCGATAAAGATGTTAATCCAAAAATTTTGAGAAAGACACCTTTCTTTTTGTCTTCACCAACTTTCGGGATATTTGGCAAATCTGGCAATGGCATTGGCGCAGCAGGAGCGGCGCCTGGAATGACCTCAATCATTGGATCGTGGCTGGTTTTAGCGGTGATAACTTCGACTTCTGGACCAACAGGTTGCTGACTAGGTTTAGTTGGAGTAATTGGCTCAATGTTTAGTCCGAAAATTCTCTCTGCAAGACTCGCAAGAACGGGGTCCGCAGCAATTTCTGCTTCGTCGATTTCCCCATCTAGAAGACGCTTTACTTTGTCATCATGAGTGCTCATGCCTATCGCCTCCTGATACGATGTGGGCAGGTGCTCATTATCAAGCGTTCGCTTCAGGCATTACCAGCCGCTTCAACCTCTGCCCAGTCTTTCATGAAGCCAGCAAGTCCTTTGTCGGTGAGTGGGTGACTCATCAATTGCCTGAATGTTTTGGTTGGCATAGTTACCGTGTGAGCACCTAATTGCATGCATGCTAAAACATGTGTNGGATGACGAATNGAAGCTGCTAGAACTTTAGTGCTAATATCGTAATTNTCCCAAGTAGCCATAATCTCTGCAATTAGGGCCATACCATCTGCACCAGTGTCATCGATCCTACCAATAAATGGTGAAACATATGTCGCTCCTGCTTTAGCAGCCATCAATGCTTGTGATGCTGAAAATATTAGTGTAACATTAGTTTTTATCCCGTCTGCGGTTAGAATTTTAGTTGCAGCTAATCCTTCGGGTGTGCAAGGNATTTTGATGATCACATTATCTGGTAATTCGTCTTTCAAGGCTCTGCCTTGCTCAACCATCCCTTCNGTATCAAGCGCAGTTACTTCAGCTGAGATTGGNCCATCACANATGGCTGCNATTTCAGCAACAACAGTTTTGAAATCGCGACCACTTTTCTTGATTAATGATGGATTTGTTGTTACTCCATCAAGAATGCCCCATGAGGCAATTTCCCTAATTTCATCAACATCTGCGGTATCTAAGAAGAACTCCATGGGTGGGTGTCGTAATAGACGGTGCTTCAAACCTTCCTCGCGATTACACTCTTAACGGCTTCACAAATGTGATGNGATTTCAGCCCCATCATCTCTAACATTTCCTCTGCACCAGCAGATTCACCGAATCTATCCTGAACGCCAATTTTCTCGATTGGAACTGGTGTTGAACCGACTACATGCTCTGCTACGGCACCACCTANNCCTCCTATTACAGAGTGATCTTCAGCAGTAACAATAGCTCCACATTTNTGTGCCAGTGAATCAATCAAATCAGTATCTAGTGGTTTAATTGTATGCATGTCAACNACTGTTGCATTAATCCCTTCAGCACTCAATTTTTCAGCGGCATCAAGAGATTCATGAACTAATACTCCACAAGCAATAATCGCAACATCACTGCCTTCACGCAAAACAACACCTTTACCGATTTCAATATCATTTTCTCTTCCATCATAAAGTACNGGAGTTTTGTTTCTTGCTGTACGCATGTATGATGGTTTGCNCAAANTTGGCAGCTGCATAGTCAAAGCCTTGGTTGATACATCGTCACATGGGTGCATAACCACAACATTTGGAAGAGTTCGATAAATAGCNAGGTCCTCTATTGATTGGGCACTTGAACCATCAGTACCTGTGTGAGTCCCACCATGAGATCCACACAAATGGACTGCTAAGTTTGGTCTGGCAACACCATTACGCATCTGTTCAAATGCNCTTTCAGTGAAAATAGCGAANGTACTTGCAAATGGAATGTATCCGCTAGATGCCATTCCAGATGCGACTAGCAACATATTTTGCTCACCTATTCCGCATGAAACTGTTCTTTCAGGGTGCGCTTTTCTAAAATGAAGCGATTTTGTTGATTTACCCAAATCAGCTTCTAAGACGACAACTTTTGGATTATCTGCTAATGCTAGTAAAGCATCACCATATCCATCGCGAGTTGCAGCCATTCTACTCATACTTCAACCCCCAATTCTGATAATGCTTGTGCTAACTGTTCATCAGAAGGTGCTGCACCGTGGAATGCAGGATTGTTTTCCATGAATGANACACCCTTGCCTTTTACAGTCTTGGCAATAACTACAGCAGGCTTGTCTTGAATTGTATCCATCCAATCGATTGCACCCACTATAGATGCCATATCATGTCCATCAATCACTTTNACAGCCCAACCAAAGGCATTCCATTTTGCAGGAATATCGAACATTCGCATTTGTGCTTCACAGAAATCGTCGTTTTGGATTCCATTGCAATCAACAAATAATTTCAGATTCCCTAGTTCATGATGAGTCGCAGCCATTGCTGCTTCCCAAACACTTCCTTCCTGAATTTCACCATCTCCAACCATCACGTATGCATTTCTGCTCGAACCATCTAATTTAGCAGCTACAGCACAACCCATTCCAAAGGACAAACCCATTCCTAAACTGCCAGCAGAGAAGTCGACACCTGGACACCATTTCATGTCGACATGGCCTTGGCAGACACCACCCTTAACGCGGTAGGATTTGAGGTCTTCATGAGATATAAATCCCATTTCCGCAAGAATAGCGTACATTCCAGGAGAAGCATGGCCTTNTGACAGAATGAATCTATCTCTGTCTTCCCAATCAGGATTGTCAGGTTTGACGCGAAGTCTGTGCCCATACAGTCCACAAAGGATATCGATTTCTGACAGTGATCCACCAGGATGTCCTGCTTGAGCTCTGTGAGTCATTTTGCATATTTCGACTCTGCATTTGCGTGCCATTTCTTCCATTTCAGAAATACTCATTCCCGCCATAATGTCCCCTACAGACCACGTCCCTTTGCGTATGGCCTTTGATGGTTGTGTTCAAAATCAAGTAGATTTCATTCCGATTTTTCATTCTCATCAAAGGCTTCTAATTTTGGAAGAGTAAAGACTCCGCGCAGTTTCTTAGATGCATCAGCTGCAATGAATACTAAATCAGAACCAAGTTTTCCTTTGTTTGGAAGCGAACGTGCTGATAGCATTATGAATACTCCAACGAACCAAGCAAAGAATACCAGTGAAAGACTGTACGATAATGTGCCTATCCCTCCAAACCATGAGGATGGATCCATTTTTGCCACAATGAATACGGCAAGAAGTACTCCCATCAGAGATTCACCAGCTATGAACCCTGCGCCAATCAAAACGCCTTTATCTTGAACTTCTTTGATTGCATAAGTTGCTTCTTTGCTTGGTTCCCCCTCCAAAGTTCCATCGATTCGTAATCTAGCGCTAGATAGAAAAACATGGGAAATAATCCCCCCTGCCATAATTGGTACTGAAAGATATAATGGAAGATATATTCCAATTGCGACACTCATTACAGGCATTGCCAGCCTAATCAAAATAACAGCAATTACTGCTCCTAGAAGGACCATTGGAAGGTTGATGTCTCCACCAAATGCTCCTTGAACAATAGCCCCAATAAGTTCTGCTTGTGGAGCAAATAAAGCCTCATCACAGTTGTATAAATCACTAGGCTTTACCCCTTGAGCAGTTAATGCTTCGTTAGTGTTCCCACAGGCAGTTTTTGAAATTTGAAATGCGTCATGAAGAATACTCAATACAGGACCAATTACAATCGCACCGACGGTCACTCCAATAATTTCCGCAGTTTGCTGTCTCCACGGAGTTGCACCAACCATGTGTCCAGTTTTCAAATCCTGCATCACATCTCCTGCAATAGCTGCTGATGTTGCAACTATAGCAGCGATAAACATAGTTGCAATCATCATTTCAGTTTGACTCATTCCAAGAATTAATCCGCCAACGATCCAAACTAGTCCTATGGTGAAAAGTAAGGTAGCGATTGTCATTCCAGAAACAGGAGAGTTAGAAGATCCCACAACACCGGCGATATACCCTGCTACTGCAGCGAAGAAAAACGACACAACAGCAAGGAATAGTGCCCCACCTAGTGCCATAACTACACTTCCTGTAGCGTACCAATAGAACAGGAAAATAAGTACTACTAATATCCGACAGAACGCCATAACTTTGTCCAATGGTAAGTCCATTTCTGTTCGTAATTGTGCCTCTCCATCCCCACCTTTCTTGAAAGCCTTGGATAATCCTTCGGCGATTGTCTTGCGCATTGACCAAAGAGTGTAAACTCCGCCAACAACCATCGCCCCAACTCCTGCAAAGCGAATTTGGTCTTCCCAAACCTTCTTGTAATCATCAACCCCTATTACATCCAACACATTTGTTGCATCGGGGAATCCATTATACAAGCCGTAGATAGGAACCAATATTGCAAATCCAATAACTCCCCCTAGGAAGATGAACGAAGCAATTCTTAGTCCAACAATATATCCAACAGAAAGTAAGGCTAGGGATAATTCCCCACCTGCATAAAATCGTGTTCCAAGAGCCTCACCAACTCCCTGCAACTTAGCGTGAGTAGCTTTGAAACCTTTTACCATCCAACCGTATGTTGCCCCAATAAGTAGGGCGTAAACAATTGCAATAAGTCCAGAACCACCTTTTTCTCCAGCAACTAATACTTCACGACATGCTACACCTTCAGGATAGGGTAAGGCTTCCTCTACGATGAATAGTCGTCGTAAGGCAATCGTGAACATTGTTCCGAGTAAACCTCCAAGTATAGCAATCAAGAATGTTTCAACCCATTGAATATCTTGCCATATCCCCAATACTAATAATGCTGGAACAGTAAAGATAACTCCTGCAGCTAGTGACTCGCCAGCACTAGCCATAGTTTGCACAGAGTTGTTTTCAAGAATTGTTACATCTTTGAATTTGAAGCCACGTAAGATTAGCATACTCATTACAGCCGCAGGTATGGATGCAGAAACTGTCATTCCTACATACAGTCCAAGGTAAGCATTGGCAGCGGTCATAACACCTCCCAGAAGGACACCGATTACTATCACTCTAACAGTTAGTTCCTGTATGTTCATATGAGCGGGAATCCATGGCTCACCATCTCCGCTCATAAATCTCCGACCAGCAACCTATTTGTCAAATAATCGGATAAAATGTAATGGAAACCCCACCCGCATAATCATAAGTCGTAAGTTAGCCGGCTTGATAGAGCAAATGCTCGGGTGGTGGCATGTCAGAAACACTTTGGCACACAAAAAGTGGTGATGAGGTAATCACTGAATTTGGCACTCCATTGGGTGGTTTGACATCCGAAGAGGCAGAATCACGTCTTATCAAATATGGTGAAAATAAGTTAAGCGAACCTGAAAAGACATCAGCATTTTTACGATTTCTTTCACAATATCATGATCCTTTAAACTATTTATTAATCGGAGCAGGATTACTAGCCCTAGCAACTCATCCTGATAAACCAGGTGACGCTATCTTCATTGCAATTGTTCTTACTTTGAATGCGTTTTTCGGATTTTGGCAAGAAAATAAAGCAGAACAGGAAATGGGCGCATTAAAGCAAATGACAATCTCAAGATGTGTCGTTTGCAGAGATGGTATGGAACTTGAAATCAACACGTCGCAATTGGTTCCTGGAGATATTGTGAAGATAGATGAAGGGTTGAATGTACCTGCTGACCTTCGTGTCAGTGAAGCATGGCAATGTAAGGTAGATGAATCTGCACTTACAGGTGAATCAATGCCTGCAAAGGTAAGCGAGGAAGCACTACCGCCAGAAACACTGCTTGCAGATAGAAAAAATATGCTTTACATGGGTACTACAATTTCTACCGGCAGAGCGGTTGGAATTGTCACCGCTACCGGAATGAAAACCGAACTAGGAAAGATTGCCAGTGACATTGCAGAAGCAGAAACTCCCAAAACTCCATTGGAACACAAATTAGAGTCCTTAGGCAAGTTCCTTGGTTTCATAGCCCTAATTGTTGCTGCATTGATTGTTTCGATAGGGTTAATTCTTGAATATGTAGACGGCGGAGATTTATGGAAGGAAGCCAAATTCCAATTCCTTGTTGCAATTGCTATCTTCGTTGCAATTGTTCCTGAAGGATTGCCTATAATTCTAGTTACTACGCTTGCAATCGGTATGCGTAACATGGCGCGACACAAAGCCATTATTCGGCGAATGAAAGCTGTAGAAACTTTAGGGTCAACAACTGTTATCTGTACAGACAAAACAGGCACTCTCACTAAGAATCAGATGACTGTAAGGCAATTGATGTTGCCTAATGGAACCTACGGCATTACTGGTGAAGGCTTCTTGCCTGAAGGTACCTTGACTATGGATGGCAGTGAATTAACTGATGAAGAAATGTCAGAAATGCAAAGAGGTCTAGGATTTAGGCTAGCCGCTGCATGCTTGTCTCTTTGCCACAATTCACAAATTGCAGAAATCGAGGGTCAATGGACTGCGATTGGCGACCCTACTGACAGTGCATGCGCAGTCCTAGGGCACAAAATAAACGGCTCTGTTGCTAAATTTGCTCAGCGTCATCCTAGAAAACACGAGTTCTTCTTTGACACTGATAGAAAACGGATGTCAGTCATCCACGAATACGAAGGCGAAGATTGGGTATTTTCAAAAGGCGGCGCTGGAGGATTCAGAAAATTGGTAAAATGGAAAGTTAGAGATGGTAATGTTGTACCAATTGAAGACGGAGATATCGAACACGCTTCTGAGTCTAATCGATTGATGGCCAGCAAAGCTATGCGTGTCATTGCTTTGTGTGCTCGAAAGGTGAAAGCGGATGAAGATATTACAGACATGGAGTCAATGGAGGACGATTTGATTTTCTTAGGTATGGTTGGCATAATGGATCCTCCTCGTGCAGAAGTTTATGACGCAATAAAAAGATGCCAGAAGGCCGGAATTTCAGTTAAGATGATCACTGGAGACCAACAGATGACAGCACAGGCCATAGGTGAGGATTTGAACATCACTAAACCACATATCGATTCTGTTGGTGGCGAACGGCTAGAAGAACTTGATCATGAAGCAATGCGACACATTGTTAACCGAACATCAATTTTCAGTCGAGTTACTCCAGAGCAAAAAATGCGAATTGTAACTGCTTTGCAAGATGAAGGCGAAGTTGTAGCAATGACTGGTGATGGAGTAAACGACGCTCCAGCCTTGTCGAGAGCAAATATTGGTATCTCTATGGGAATTGCAGGAACTGATGTTGCTAAGGATGCATCAGATATGGTACTACAAGACGACAATTTTGCCAATATTGTAAATGCAGTTGAGGAAGGTAGGAAAATATACGCAAATATTCGGAACTTCGTGCGATATCAGGTTTCTACCAATGTTGCTGCTGTGGCCTTACTATTGCTGGCGAATGTAGTATTCGGGTGGCCTCTACCTCTAACAGCTACTCAAATTCTTGTAATTAACATTCTAATGGATGGTCCACCCGCAGTTGCTTTAGGAGTTGAGGGTAAGCACGCTAATGTAATGGATCGTCCACCTAGGCCAGTAGATGAATCACTTCCTAACTTAGTCGATTTGTTGCTTATATTTTACCTCGGTGCAGTGATGGTTGCTGGAACCCTGATTGTATACTATTTGGCGTTACAAAACGGAACGGAAGAATATGCACGTACTATGTGCTTCAGTGTATTCATTGTATTCCAGTTATTCAATGTCATGAACTGTAGAAGCAATGAGCACAGTGTATTCAAATTGGGGCTTTTCTCTAACCGTGCAATATATCTCGCAATCTTCTTCTCAATCACATTGTTAATGCTATCAGTTCAAGGGGCTGATTTTGTTGTGCCATTTACGTCCTTTGCTATTGGCGAATTAATTTCGACCATTCCTCTCGGTACAAACGATTGGTTCGTTATTATCTTAGTAGCTAGTACCGTATTCATGGTAGAAGAATTCCGTAAATTGATGCGTTCAACTGGTATATTCCGAGTTAGAACCAGTAAGCGCGCTTAAACGCTACTTCAATAACAACTAGTTTGACGGGTAAGCATGGCAGACGGAGAAGCCTCGAATTGGCAGGGCACTCTCGCTAGGTTACTGTCACAAGAAAATTGGCCTGAAGATCTTAACGAGATTGTAGAAAAATTGTCCAACAATATTCCGCTGTCTCTTGATGATGGCAAGTTCCTTTTCCAATATAGGGACCTAGATGTAATAGGACATCTTGCTGGTATAGTTAAGCATGCTCGATATGGTAACAAAGTATTCTTCAATGTAAATGTCCATATCAACCAAACCAATATCTGTACTCTGGCATGTAAATTCTGTGCATTCAGACGCGGCAGGCGTGCTGAAGATGCATACCAACTGGAAATTTCAGATTACATCGAGGATTTGTATAACTATTCAAACCATGTAGATGAAGTTCATTCTGTTGGGGGTTTACATCCAGAATGGGGAATTGAACATTACACGGAATTGTTTAGGAGGACGCGTGAAGAGTTCCCGCACATACACATCAAAGCATTGACTGCTGTTGAAATAAAGCATATTGCTAAACTGTCTGGTTTGTCAATACTAGAAACATTGTCTAGGCTAAAAAAATCAGGATTGGCTTCTCTTCCAGGAGGGGGTGCTGAGATATTAGATGACGAGGTCCGAGGAATAATTTGTCGTGGCAAGGAATCCTCTGAAGAGTATCTAGAAATCCATCGTACTGCTCACTACTTAGACATACCAACTAACTGTACTATGTTATACGGAACAATTGAGACAATAGAGCATCGCGTCATGCATATGATAAAACTTAGAGAGTTGCAAGACGAAACCGCGGGCTTCCAATGCTTTGTCCCATACCCATTCCTACCCGATGACTCAAGATTACCGGAAGCACAACTAGCCACAGGTACTGAGGTTCTACGCGTAATTGCAATCTCTCGTCTGATGCTGAATAATATTCCACACATCAAGGCATATCGAATGAATCTTGGCGATGAAGTTTCTGAATTGGCTTTACAATTTGGAGCAGATGACATCGATGGAACAGTCCAGGAAGAATCTATTATGCATCTAGCTGGTTCCACTGCACCCCTAGACCATGATAAGGCTCGCCTTGCGAAAATAGTTTCTAATTCAGGCTCGATACCTGTTCAAAGAAATACAACTTACACTTCTTTTGTTGAGTTCAATCCCCCTATTGTTCCTAAAAGAAGGAGTCTTCGCATGGCTAGGTGATAGAATGTCATGGGAGAAAACAATAGGTAGGGTTTCGTTCATCAATTGCGAACCACTATTCCACGGTCTTGAAGATTCATGGAACATTCTTCCAGCACCGCCTTCCTGGCTCACAGGTCATTTGATCCGTCGCGATTGCATACTTGCTCCAATACCTGCAGCAGATTACGCAAAAAACTCTGACAAACTAGTATTAGTCCCTGATCTATCGATATCTAGCAAGGGTGAAGTGGGAAGCGTCTTACTTTTTGGAAAGAAGAACATTTCAGATATGAAATCAATAGCCCTTCCATCGGATTCAGCAACCTCGGTAACATTGCTTAAGTTTTTGATTAAGAACAGAAAATTACAACCTGAGTATGTTGAAATGGGTCCAGATTTGTCTGGTATGCTTGCAAAATGCGACGGTTGTTTGTTGATCGGCGATAGAGCCCTAGAAGCTGCTAGAAGCCATCAGGAATTAGTCAAATTAGATCTTGGTAAAGAATGGAAGGAAGTCAGCGGACATCCAATGGTTTTCGGTGTTTTTGCAGCTCGAAGGGATTCGGATGTAAGTATTGTTAAGTCAGCCTACACTGCATTGATTCAGAGGTTAATTGAGTTTGAAACCAATTCTTCTGTCAGAAAAGACGTAATTAAAACTAGTAGTGAAAAGTCTTCGCAGAGTGTCGAAAGGCTGGAAAGATACTTCGGTGAAGTAATCAACCGAATGGACGTTGAAGATATGAATGGTCTTAAGCAATTTCTAAATTCAGCGTGTCAGATGCAAGATGAAATTACTATGGCTTGGTAATCATTCATCCTTCAAGAAATCGCTAACGAGGTCTTCTTGCATTTTTTCCTCATTTATTCTTTTTTTATCAGAATCCTTCTTCTTTCTCTTGACAGGCTTTCTTTTCTTCTTCTTTACAGGCTCTGGTTTGGGATCTTCCTTTTTCTCTGCCTTCACCTTTCTCGTTTTGATTACAGGCTCGGTTGACTTAACCAATCTTTTCTTTGCTGCAACTACAGGCTTATCATCAGAAACGAAATCATCTTGAATAGAATCAAGACGCTTTCTTTTTGTTTTCATTATTGGTCCGTCTTTATTCAGTTGAGAATCAGCAACCCGTTTTTTCTTTACTAGCGCTACATTGTCAGTGCTAGTGCTGTACATTTTCCTTCGACTTGGAGGAGGAGTTCTTTTTGGTTTGACTACTTCTTCCTCTTCGACTTCATAATCATCTTCAGTGACCTTCTCTAATTCGGTCTCGTCTTCAGTTTCAATCTCTTCGTCTTCAATAACTTCTTCATCGATATCGAAGTCGATTTTATTTTGATGACGTAACCACAAAGTCCCTAGTCCAATCAATATACCAAGGTAAAGGATGAAAGAAATTGGATGTAGTGCCCAATCCACTGCAGTTTCGATGATAGTAGGTTCTTTTACTTCTATCTCTTGGATTGTTACCGAAACAGTCCCATCCGCATCATTCCACCACAATGGAATTGCTTGTGTGACTACATCTTCACCTGAAAATTTAACCGCCATAGGGTGAGCTGGCGCTAGCCAGGAAATCGAACCGTCTGTAGGTAGTGGCTGTTCATCTAGTGTGATTTGTAAAGGGAATTTGACTATGCTGGTATATTCAAAAGTCGTGACGATAGCAAAGGTGATCTGAGTTGTGGAATCCCCATCTCTAATCATCTCCATTCCACCAACTATGAAACAACTAATTGAGGCCTCGCCCAGTTCTCCATTGGACAATGTGATAGAATCCCTCCATTGGTCAATTATGTCATCATGATCCATATTTTCACACATTGCATTAGCGAAAAGTTCAGTCTCATGCGCACTGAGAACTTGGTCCTTTGCTATTGCGTTTCTAGACAGGTTACGAATATTGCTAGAATCCTCTGAAGGCAGTGAAATTTGATCCTTTACAACGAATTTTTCTCCGACACTTATCTCGATATTTCTGATCTTTGTTAGGTCAGGATAACGAGAACATGGGGTGCCAACCGGGGCATCACATCCAATGTCATCATCCCAATCATCAATAATGCCGTCTCCATCATCATCTTCGTCTAGGTCATCGGGTATCGAATCTCCATCCAAATCAGCCCCCGGTTCATTAAATCCGTTTGCAGTAATGTCTCTCAAATATACTGCTACTTCACCAGTGCCACCAGAAACGAATAATGTCTGTATGCGACTGTATTCATCCTCAATGAAAGCTACATCCTCCACTTTGTGGAAAAAGTTGGTACGTTGTAATTCGTTGAAATTTGCATAATCAAATGTTATCAGTCCTTTGAAGTTGTTAGAATCAACAGAAATATGCATTCTTGTTCCTGAATCTGAAAATAATATTTCTTTAGCGCCAGTAATATTAGTAACGTGATTTTCTATACCATCAAACGTTCTTGAAGTAATTTTTCCGTCTTCGCCAAGAAGTACAATGTCTAGTCCGTCAGGGGCGAATTTACAGTCAAGCAGTCCTTCTCCATATTCGATGTAAGATCCTTGTTTTTGACCCTGCATATTCCATATTGCCCACCTGCCAGATTCATCGCCAGTTATCATATAATTTCCATCAGAACGGTAATCTATGCATGTAACATCAACAACATGAACTCCATGGAGTGTGTTCTTTATCGTGAGTTCAGGATAACGGTATTGTTCAACAACTTCGCCCTCAGAACCATGTGCTGAAATTACCATGCCATCGGTACTCCATGAAATGTCACGGAATCTGTCGTCGGCTAGTACGCCACTGTCCAATACCTGTAAAGTTTCAACATCTACTAGTTTAATCGACTCGCGTATTTGTGCTGTAGAACGCTTGTTAATTGCTAACACGGAACCATTAGGATTGAATTCCATACCTGCTACATCTTCATCAAAACTGATTTTACCAATTTGTTCGAATGTTGATGTATTGAAGAGTATGATGTCTTTACCGTGATAAGACGCAAGAATCGTTCCATTAGGGTTCAGTGCGATTAAATCTCCTTGATCTCCATCGTTAGTTGACCAGGTGGAATCGAGATAGGTAAGTCCAGATGGAATTGCCGAAACGAACGGAACTGGCAATAGGCAAAATAGGGTAACTACAAGAGC
Organism: Methanobacteriota archaeon; assembly: GCA_002709705.1. GTDB lineage: Archaea > Thermoplasmatota > Poseidoniia > Poseidoniales > Poseidoniaceae > MGIIa-K1. Next base: position 64,810 of record PAQE01000010.1, read on the forward strand.
TATTCTTGCCTTAGACATGTCCGCCTCATGTATCGTAGGATGTGTTATTCTTGAAAGTCTAACGGAACTATTGTCATTTTTTGAGTGATTTACAGGTATATCATTTTACTCGAGCAATATACCATTATTCAAAAACCTGAATCGTTACGAAGCATCATGGCCGAACTTGCGGAGGTTAAATCCTGTTGCGATGCGGAGGAAGCAATTCCCATTGCTATGGACTTTAACTGGTCAGATCGAGAANTATGGGGCAGGTCAGCTTACAATACNATGTGGTGCTTGATAGGTTGTTCAATTGGTGACTTAGGTACAATTGCAGCATTCCAATTCATCTTTACTGAATCAGGTTGGTCAACTATGAACATAATGATGTTGGCCATGTTTAATGGAATCATGACATCCATTATTCTTGAAACGATAATCTTGTCAAAACAGATGATTCTGAAAGAAGCTTTCAAAGTTGCAATAGGAATGTCTCTCATTTCNATGATTGGAATGGAGGCTGCAATGAACATTGTAGATTACTTGCTGACAGGTGGCGCTATGTTGACTTGGTGGGTTATTCCAATAATGTTGTTTGCTGGATTTATCACTCCCTGGCCGTANAACTACTGGCGCTTGAAGANATACGGCAAAGCATGCCATTGAGGTGGAACCATGAGCGAAGTATTACCTACAGATGAAGAAGGCAATTTGATTGTTAGAATTGGGCACTCACCCGATCCAGATGACGCATTTATGTTCTATGCAATGACNACCAATGCATTCCCTACTCCTGGCTACAACTTTGTACATGAGTTACAGGATATCGAAACTCTCAATCATAGAGCCATGAATAAAGAATTGGAAGTCTCTGCAGTAAGTATTCACGCTTACCCTGATATTGCAGAAGATTATGCTTTAATGAACTGTGGAGCATCCATGGGAGAAGGCTACGGGCCAATGATTGTAGCAAAAAAGGGTGTGAGCGAAGAAGAAGCAAAGTCGAATACTATAGCAGTCCCTGGTCTCAAAACTAGTGCCTATCTTGGAATCAAGTTGTGTTGGGGTGACTTGAACTACGAGGTCGTACCTTTTGATGAGATTATTCCAAGAATTCTNGATGACACATACAAGTCGGGATTAATCATCCACGAAGGCCAGTTGACTTATGTCGAACACGATTTAGATGTATTAGTTAATCTAGGAATCTGGTGGAATGAGAAAACCGGTGGACTCCCAATGCCACTGGGAGGTAATGTAGTTCGTCGCGACCTTGGACAACAAGTCATGGAAGACATTACTATGTACACAAAGATGAGTATTGAGCATTCAATAGCGAATCCTGATGTCGCATTAAAATTCGCTAAAAAGTGGGGTAGAGGAATTGATGATGATACGAATCGCGAGTTNGTAACCATGTATGTTAACGAAAGGACTATCGATTACAAAAAGGAAGGTAGGAAATCNATTCGAATGTTCTTGCGAGAAGGGCAGGATATTGGATTAATTAATCCTGATTTTGACACCAGTAGCNTGCAATTTATTGGGTCGAATGAGAGGTGATTTCATGAGTGTAGCTGACAGAATACCAGGCGTCTCNGAATATGGATCTGTAGACCCTGCACCACCTTCCCCCGAAACTGAAGTGTCTGCATTACGGGAAACACTATTGGATGAAAATAGCAAAATGTTCCAAAGAATGCGCGCTCTTTTTTCCTTGAGGAATAACCGTTCCAGTGATGCTGTTTATGCATTATGTGATGGATTTATTGCTAGTAGTGCATTGTTGAGACACGAGTTGGCATATGTTTTGGGCCAAATGCAAGATAANCTTGCAGTTCCTACTCTAATCGATGTATTAGGTGATGAATCTGAACATGTAATGGTTCGACATGAAGCTGCTGAAGCACTTGGTGCAATTGGCGATAGAAGTGCAAGGCCGATATTGGAACAGTTTTTGACCGACCCTCTTCCNGAAATTTCTGAATCNTGCGAGGTAGCATTGGATTTGTTGGCTTTATGCGATGAACCAACAAAAATTGATTGGTAATACGCCACATTGAAAGACTCATCCCCCTACGCCAAATTAAGTGAGACATATGCCACACGAACATATCGAACTTGCACAGACTCCGAACGGTGAGATTGGCCCAAGNTGCAATTCATGTGGAACACGTCTAACNTTCGGTGAGGCAATGGTAGTCGACAAGCACTACTATTGTTGGAANCATTATGTCGAAATCACTGGTGCTGATACCGCTACTATTGAGATTCAGAGAGAGATTCGCTTTTGGAAAGAGTGAAGATTCAAAGGTCTCCGCTGTCCACCGTANGATGAGGTGGTACAATTTCTGGCTGGGCTAGGTTCGCACATCGATTTACTCAGTACTATCGCACTGCGGATTTGTGGACACCTCCTCGACTACGCACTCGGGAATGGATGTTTATTCCATTTGGAGGAGGAACACCAATTCGCCATAAGTCGTTTTTTGACATGGACGGTGTTAGAAGATTCATCTGCGAGAGGCCACAGCATTCGTGTTTCTATTCNACAGCTTATTGGAAAAAACCACATGAGTTGAAAATGGCTGACAAAGACTGGTTAGGTGCGGATTTGATTTTCGATTTAGATGGAGACCACTTACCAGGAGTTACCGACAAAGATTTTCCCGCTATGATTGAAGTTATTCAAGAGCAGGCTTGGTCTTTGTGGAATGATTTCCTTGAGCCAGATTTTGGATTTGATGAAAATCACTTGCAGGTCACATTTTCTGGACACAGAGGATTCCATTTACATTACCGAGATCCTAAATTTTTCCACTTGGATTCTGAAGCGCGAAGAGAACTTGTTAGCCACATACGAGGAGAAGGTGTNGAGGTTAGNGACCTCCTTGANCGGTCTCGCAATCCTAGGGCTACAGGATGGGCAAAACGTGTATCGAAAGGAATTAATTCGGTTGTAACTAAACTAGATTCTGTTTACAATGGAGATACAAAATTACTGCGAACTATGACTGCGGGCTTACAAGAAATGATGGACAGAGAAGGAATAAAGGGTCTAAGAGGTAAGGCGAGTGTAGAGAAGCTGGCTGAATTGATGCAAACAGAAAGCAGAAGAACACGAGTTTTGGACGGGCGCCTTGTTGCATTGAACAACCATGCATTATTGTTCCAAAATTTGATTCGTGCAGATTCGAGTGTAGTTCTTGGCAATGCAGGCGAAACTGATGAAGTAGTTACTATCGACACTAGAAGACAAATTCGTTGGCCAGGTTCATTGCATGGGAAGAGTGGTATGAGAGTTACAGAATTCCCACTATCNAGATTAGATCCGGATTCAAGTAATTCATTTGACTGTCTCAGTGAAGGAATTGCATTGTCAAGACAGGAGATAGTTCGTGTNGAAATGCTTGTAGATGATGCGATTGTNCGTTTCGATAACCGCGTTATTGATGCTTCAGCCGGAGAAGTTGTAGAAATCCATGAAGCAGGGGCAACATTCCTGGTATTGAAAGGNTGGGCCAGATTAGTAAAATAGGTCAAAATACCATACTTCGTATGGTTCTAACAATGGTAACGTTCAAGGGCAGATTACTTCCCACCTNAACTGAGGTGCACGCATGGGGCTGGGTAAGAAGAAGAAAGATGGCAACGATTTACCACCACCGCCGGGGTTGCCCCCGCTGCCTATGCCACCTGCACCAGGAATGCCATTACCCCCGCAGCCGGGAATGCCGCTACCACCTGCTCCAGGAATGCCATTACCTTCTCCTGCCCCACCCGCTCCTGCTGTAACTCAACCCACTTCACCATCAGGACCTCCTCCTGTNCCGACTCCCCAAAATGCACCTGTTCCTACAGCGCCACCAACTCCTGAACCGGCATTTTCAACACCTGCACCAGAAGCGCCAGCACCTGCGATTGAAGCCCTACCTCCTAGTCCTACTCCAGAACCAGTAGTAGTAGTCGAAGAGGAAGAGGATAGTTATGCTGGCCTGTATGCCAAGAAGAGTGGAAAACCATTGCAACAGGTATACGGCCANATAGACAGAATTAGCCAAGGTGAAATTGGTAGTCTCCTAGAAAGGTATTCTGATCGATTTGGACATGAGCTTGANCGCGAGATTATNGTAATGCGTAANGAAGAGCGCGATGACAANGCNGCNCAAATTAGAGATTCTCCAACAGTCCAACTTCTCAATCAAGAGGAAGAAGAAGACAGTCATTTGGATGGAGANACCTTGGTTGAATTGAATAACCAACTTTCTACTGTCGAAGATGAATTAAGAAGATTGAAGCCAGAGTATCAAAATGCAAAGGATATGGGTGATAGGCAATTGTTACGTGAATTGCGCCCTTCCCTGGAGAGCCTTATGGCTGAAAGAAAATTGATCAAGGCTGTCATCGCTGGGGAAGCAGAACTCGATGAACTATTTTCGAACGACGAAGANGAAGATAGCGAAGAAGAGTACGAAGAGGAAGAGTACGAAGAGGAATCCTATGTAGCAGAGGTTGCTGATGAGGAAGACGATCTATTCCCCTACTTCGTTACAATTATCGACACTTTCCTTGGAGAATTACCTGCAGAAGAGGTTTCTGCATTCACTAAGTCTTCAGGATTTGAGATTTACAGAGAAGTCGCTTCGGATCCCGAGGCTGCTTCTGATGATGAAAGAACTGAGTTCTTCTCAGTAGTCGATTCACTACTTGGAGGNATGCCGGATGATGCAGTTTTAGCATTCACAAAGAGTGATGATTTCGAAGTTTACCGTGCTATCGGTGCAATGTACAGTTGATGTGAGAATATGGGATTACTTGACAAAGTTGACAATATGGATGATGAAAAACCTGCTAAGGCTAAGCCTAAAGCAGCAAAAGCTGTTGCCAAAGCCGTTCCTAANGCAGTAGCGAAAAAGGCAACCCCTAAGGCTGCAAAACCTGCACCAAAAACAGCGAAGAAAAAAGCTGACAAGGACGCACCCGAAAAGATCAGACCAACTGGGTTACCGGAAGGGTATGAACTTGCAGGAAATTTACCAAGGTATATCGGATGGATAATCAATTTCGGTTGGAATTTTGGTGTAGCAATTGGCCTTTTGAGCATATTGTCCNCTGGTGCGGACTCGGACCTAACAATCGGTTGGGCTGTTTCAGGATTAATGATAATCATCAACTGGCTAGTNCTACCTATTTGGACAGGACGAAACATAGGAGAATTCGTTTCTAGAACAAAGTACATCAATTCTTCAGGAAACAAGCCAATCTTCTTACANGCTGTTTTGAACAATAGCATTGGTTTCCTATCTTTGATTGGATTACTATTAATGATGGCCAATTTCCAAAATATTAGCACCTCTGGAATGGTTCCATTCATAGTTGGTGTTGTTTTTATCGTGTTTTGGATTTTCAACTTCTTCTTAAAGAAGAATTCAGACTTTTCCCAGGGAGTTTTCGATTTGGCATTCAATTCATATCTAGTAAAGCACGTCGCTACTGGTGATGAAACTGGATGGTTAGCTAGATTTGAATCACTGGGAGATTTCGGTGATAAATGGGCCGAGAGAACTGCAAATCGCGAAGTCAAGCAGAAAGAAAAGGCAGAAAAGAAAGCTGCCAAGGCTGCTGAAAAGAAAGCTGCCGAAGAAGCGGCTGAATCTGAAGAAGAGAAATCTGAGGACTGAATATGGATCGCCGTAAGGCGACCTGGGATGGCTACGCCATCTTGATTTTGATAATTGCAGGGGTTACTCTAGCGATTTTAACACCTTACGCAATTATATTCCTAACATTAGTATTGCTCATTATGACCCACCAAATATTACTAAGAATGATATTCAACGGTCCAGAAATACGTAGTTTACCATTTTCGGATATTAATTGGGAAATTATCAGCGCGTTGAATGGAAAAACTGACGCGTATGGATTCGTAAGATATCAGGAAGAGAAATCAGATATGGTCGTACTAATCCATGGCTGGCAATCATCTTCAGAGAAATTCACTGAAAGGATGTATCTTTTCCACAATAATGGGCTACATACCCTGGCAGTAGATATGCGCGGCCATGGGATGGCTCCTGACACACCAGAATGGACAGCAGGTAAGGTTATTCAAGATGTGAAAATTTTACTTCAACAGGTGGATAGAAGCAGAATCAAGAATATTCATTTTTACGGACATAGTCTTGGTGGATTCATTTGCATTGGAATGCACCATGAAAGACATCAAGGCTGGTGGAAAGACAGTTATGGCACACTAATGCTTGAATCTCCAATGGCTGCATATTCTCCAATATTGGAACAAATGTCAGGAAAAATATCATTCATGTTACCATTACTCAAAAAATGGGCTTTGAACGGTTTTCATAAGATACATCCCGAAATAGAAAATCTGGAATGGAAAGATATTGACTTCCCACATTGGGGAAATCCCCAAGTCCCAGTGCTCTTATTGCAAGCAAAGAATGATAATCGCCTGGGTCGTTATCACTACGAATTGCTATTATCTGGAGATTTAGATATCGAAGCCCATCTTATTGAATCATTGACGCATTCTAAGAATAGAGTAAATCCTGAACGCGATTCAATAATTGAATCATGGATCGAGCGGATGATTGTGTGATTACTCTTCTTCCGAAGCAGCCTGTTCACGTGCTAGTTCGCGCATATCCTCATGCTCGTCCAGTTCATCGACTATTTCCTCGCCTAGTAATGTCTCGATTGCATCTTCCATGGTTACTATACCCGCAGTTCCTCCAAATTCATCAACCACTGCAAGTATTTGCACTTTTGATTTGAGGAATGTTTCTAATGCCAAATCGACGCTATCATCGACACCTATTGTCATCAGAGGTTTCTTCATGTCCGCTAATACCTTATCCCATTCATCCATTGATGCAGCCATCAATATGTCTGAGCGAAGTACGAATCCTGATAATTGATCGATAGATTCCTCGTAAACCGGCATCCTTCCGAATCTCAAAATTTTGGTATCGTCCAGGACTTGTCTAATTGTCCATCCTTGTTCAAATGCTAGCGTTACAGTTCTAGGTGTCATTATGTCCTTTACAGGCATTTCTCGAAGAGCTAACAAATTGTGTATGACAGTTTCTTCATCTTCCTCTAACTCTCCTTCCTCCTCGCTAATATCTGCAAGAGCATGGAGTTCATCTCGAGTTACAGAGGCAGATTCGGCTTTTGGTAGCAGTCTCTTGAACATAAGTAATGGTACAAAGAAAGGAGCCAACATCTTCGTCATTCCTGACAATATGAAACCAGAAGGCATCGACAATTTTTTCCAATACGCCGCACCGATGGTTTTAGGGATAATTTCGGATAGGAATAGAACTGCTAAAGTCAAAATAATTGATGCAATAGTGAGGCTATCATCTCCCCATATTCGGGAAACTTCCGCACCTACACCTGCGGCTCCCATAGTATGTGCAATAGTATTCAAAGTCAGTATTGCAGTTAGCGGTTTTACAGAATCATCTTCCTTTAAACGCGACCAGCGCACACCATTTTTGTCGCCAGTTTTGCTAATTATGCTTACATGCGACATAGACATCGATAATAGCACTGCCTCTAGCATTGAACAGAGGAATGAAACACCTAGTGCTAGGGATCCATAAATGATCAGCATTGTGTAGTCTGCCATAGGGTTCAACGAACTCCTCGGCCAATCGGCCCATTTACTCTGTCGAGAGTATAGTTCTTGAGTTTTCTCCACTGCAATATACACAGGACTCATGTAGTTTATTGCATCCGACGGTTTAGGTGACACCTATGTCGGGCGAGCATGTTCTTGTTTGCGTCGCATGGCCATATGCTAATGGCCCATTGCATTTGGGTCACGTTGCTGGCTGTTATCTTCCTCCAGACATACAAGCAAGATTCGAAAGAGCAAGAGGTAATCGTGTGCTGATGGTTTCAGGTTCTGATGAACACGGCACTCCAATTACTGTTACTGCAGAGACTCAAGGTGTTTCGCCACAGGAAGTTGTGGACAAATACCATTCAATCAACACCAAGGCCTTGATCGATTTGGGTTGTTCTTGGGAGCCAAATATCGACCCTAGAGGTGTGGAATTTGGCGGTTCACTGTTTAACAGAACTAGCGATCCTGAACACTACAAAATTGTTTCAGAAAATTTCCTTTCTCTTATGGAAGCTGATTTGTTTGAGCGCAAGATAATGCAGCAATATTACGAAATCCGTGAAGATGGAGGTAGATTCCTTCCTGACAGGTATGTCGAAGGAGACTGCCCTAATTGTGGCGCAGATGGGGCACGGGGAGACCAGTGTGATGAGTGCGGAGTTACATACGAAGCACATGAATTGAAGAATCCTCGTTCAAAAATGAATCCAGATGCGACTATAGAGATTCGAGATACTGAACATTTTTTCTATCGCCTAGACCTTTTCCAAAATGCTCTAGAGGAGCATGCAAGTAATAGGCAGTCGGCTTGGAAATCCAATGTACGTGCTATGACTAAACAATGGTTAGACATGGGATTGAGGCCTAGGGCAGTAACCAGAGACTTAGATTGGGGAATCCCACTTCCGCTTGAAGGTGATGAATGGGAAGGCAAGTGCATTTACGTATGGTTTGAAGCGGTGCAGGGGTACTATTCCTGTGCAAAGTTATGGTCTCAACGATATGCAAATAGCAACGATTGGGAAAAATGGTGGAAAATTTCGGAGGATGGTACAAAGCCTAGGCATCTATATTTCTTAGGAAAGGACAATATTCCATTCCATACTGTCATTTGGCCAGCTTTGATTATGGGTCTTAATCATGCATCTAAGGGGTTGAATTCTGACTCGGTACCAAATCTACCGGGCCCTGGAGAACTAAATCTTGAGGATAATGTTCCGGCTATGGAATATTTGATGCTAGCAGGTGGCCAATTCTCGAAATCTAGAAGGCATGCTGTATGGCTACCTTCATTCTTAGAGAGATTTGATCCAGATACTCTTCGCTATTATTTGTCAATCAACATGCCTGAAAATCATGATACAGATTTTAATTGGCCAGATTTTGTAGAGAAAATCAATTCAGAATTAATTGCCGCCTATGGCAACTTTGTACACCGAGTCCTCACATTAGGTGCTCGATTGCCAGGGGATAGGAAATTACCAACATTTGAAAATCTTGATTTCTGCAAAGATGAGATGAAAAGACTTGAAGAAATTCATTCAGAAGTCACATCTAGTCTGGAAAGGCACCGCTTCAAAGAAGCCCTACGTAGCGTGATGACAGCAGCACAACTTGGTAATCAAATGCTACAGTCTGCAACCCCCTGGACATACATCAAAGATTTAGAAAGTGAAGGAGCAGAACAATCATTGTCCAAGTTGTCTTTTGGATGGCGTTTGTCTAGGTACCTTGCAATCATGACACAACCGTTCCTACCCTTCAGCGCACAGCGATTATGGGAAGCGCTTGGTGAAACTGGTGATGTTTCGCAGGCAGATTGGGAATCTGCCATCGATTGGAGTGCGGAATTCAAATGGAGTGATGCTGAGGCAAAGCCGCTATTCCAAAGATTAGACTTAGAAGAAATTCTCCAGCAAGAGAAATCTCTTGCATCTGATGAATCGTCAGGTAATGACGCCCCCAGCCATTCTGTCAAGGGTGGAAAAAAGAAGAAAAAGGAAGTGAAGGAAATGCCAGAAGGAACAACATATCTCGATTTTGAGACTTTCATGGAAGTCGAATTGCGCGTAGGAAAAATTGTTGCCGTCAGCGATCATGAGAATGCTGACAAATTATTCGTAGTTACGATTGATGATGGGAGCGAAAATGGGCGAACAATTTGTGCTGGGTTGAAAGAATATTATTCAGCGGATGAAATGACAGGTAAATCAGTTGTTTTCGTGGCTAATCTGAAACCTCGAAAACTTCGCGGTGTGATGAGCGAAGGTATGATGTTGGCCGCAGACGACGGTCAAGGCGGAGTTAAATTGGTCACCATTGATGGCGACATCGCAACAGGATCACAAGTTAGGTAATCACAGTTTATCTCTTACAGCATCCATAACCTGGCGCGATAATACGCGTGATTCTTCTTGAATTAGCGGTGCATTCTTACGAATTTCTAAGGCATAATCTTCTGGCAAACTTCCAAGATTGATGTCGACGTTGAATAATGCACCTTTACATGCAGCGCTGGCCAATAATCCGGCAACACCAACATCTGAAACAGCGTTCGCATTTCCTTTAGTGGCCAATTCGGGTAATATCTTCAACAATGAAAGAGCTAATTCTGCAGTTTCAAAGGGTTTTTCTGTGGCAGTGAGAGTAGCAGATCTGATAGCTGTCCTACGAATTGATACTTCCTCATCAGTCCCTTTGGGCAGTTTGAATGAAGACATCACTTCATCAAAGGCATCGCTATCTTCATCGGCTAATTCCCCCGCTCTTCTCATTATCTTTACAGATAACATCATTGCATTTTCTGCAATAGCCCATCCATCTTGCCATTTTTCTTTACCGATTGTTAGGTCGCAAACCATCACGACCAATGCCGATGCTTGGCCTAACGCAATTGCTGCAGCAGTACCGCCTCCGGGTGTAGGGGAAGATGATGCTAAAGCAGTCTGGAAATCTCTAACTGTCATTTCCATCCATGGTGTTTTCATTCTACCGCCTCCTTCAACGCCCATTCAATAATTCTCTCGTTGGCAATGAATGGGCCCAGTTTATCCAATCCTAAGCCCTTGATAGCAGCATTTACCAAATCCTTTTCGTCATCACAACCATCTTCAGCATACCATTTACCAGACTCAATCATTGCTGAGAGAGGGACCAAACCAACCAATTCAGACCCACAGGTTTCAACACCGTGATCATTAACAATTGATTTGACAGCTTCAAAGGCTATATGCATCGGAGTTATATTGACATCTCTAAGGTTCATTGAAACCTGTGAAATTCCATGAGCTTCTAAGGGCAGACCCATTCCTTGAACCATTGGTAGCATTCCTGGTATTCTCGTTCGACGTCCGTCTTCCTGCTTCAGCAATCTGCCGGTTGATCTTACCAGTGACCCAGCAATCTTCGCAGTTTTTGCATCTTTTTCATCAACATTGACGTTGTATGCTACGAGAATCTGTCTTGCACCAATGACCACTGCACCAAATCTTTCAACGGTTTCATTCCAAGTCACAGGGCCAAAGTCAGGTAAATGTGGACCTCCATTCTCCAAGCGTTGTTTGAATCCTTCATACTGCCCCTTCCTTAAATCGGACAGTAGTTCCCTATCTGGAGATGTGGCTGCCGCACCATAGAGGAATGTTGGAATACCTAGTTCATCCGATACCCGCTTCGCTAGATCCCGTGCCATATCAGCACACTCTTCCATTGTAACACCTTCTAGAGGAACAAAAGGACATACATCTACTGCACCTATACGCGGGTGTTCACCTTCTTGAGTACGCATGTCTATGTGCTCTAGTGATGCTTTGATTACCTCAAAGGCAGCAAGTGAAACAGAATTAGGTTCTCCTGCTATAGTTAGAACAGTACGATTGTAATCTCCATCAGGTTCTACACCGAGTACTCTTGCACCATCAATGCCGCGCCCTGAGTTACTAATCGCGTTAATGATTTCTTGATTGCGCCCCTCAGAAAAATTAGGAACACATTCAACTATTCTAGTTGACATATCTCAGTCGCTAAGTTGGAGACTGATGAACATTACCGAATAATCAACCATACAGTGCGTCAGGTGAAGATGAAATTCCATTAGTTTCACGCTTCTTTTTGATTCTTTCAACAGCCAGTTGCAAATCTTCTTGTTTGACCTTAGATCGTCCATCTCTAATCGCAATCATTCCAGATTCCACGGTAGTGGCTTTTAGTTCAGCCCCACTGAATCCTTCNGTTTGTTCTACAACTCTTGCGATATTAATTCGCGTGGTTGACATTTTTCCTAAGTGGATACTAAGAATCGTCTTTCTTCCAGCATCATCAGGTAGAGGGATTTCAATAACTCGATCGAATCTGCCAGGCCGTAGTAATGCATCATCTAGAATATCGGGCCTGTTAGTAGCAGCAATAATCTTCACATCCTCTAGAGCGTCGAACCCATCTAATTCTGCTAACAATTGCATTAGCGTTCTCTGAACTTCCCTGTCTCCGCTNGTTGCGGAGTCCAATCTTTTTGCACCTATCGCATCAATTTCATCTAGGAAAATAATCGCAGGAGATTTGTCTTTTGCCAACGAGAAGAGTTCCCTGACCATTCTACCTCCTTCGCCAATATATTTCTGTGCGAGTTCTGAACCAACCATTCGAATGAATGATGCGTTNGTATGGCTAGCAACCGCTTTAGCCAGCATAGTTTTACCACAACCTGGAGGGCCAACCAAGAGAATTCCTTTAGGTGGTTCTATGCCAACTTTTCTGAATAATTCTGGCTTATCAAGAGGCAATTCAATCGCCTCTCTGACCTGGAGGATTTGTTCATCCAGACCCCCCACACTGTCNTAATCAACATCTGGCTTTTCAACCATTTCAGCACCTGAAACCATTGGGTCCCAAGCATCATGTAGTATTTCAATCACTGATAGTGTGTCTTGGTTTAATGCAACTCTAGCACCAGGGCGCAGTTTGTCCTTACTGAGCCTTTGATTTATTGAAACTTGGAATACAGTACCGTTAGATGAACGAACTATAGCACGTTCATCGTCTAATATATCCTGCAGGTGTCCAACGATTAAGGGCGGATTTTTCAAAATCCTTACTTCTTCATCGAGCCTACTAGCCCTTTTTTTGACATTAGCTAGATCNTTTTCCAATTGTATACGCTCAGAAATTAACCTCTGGGCTTCGTCACTGAGGCGTGCATAATCGGCCTCAAGCGTTCTNAGGTCCTTGTCATCTTTGGCTAAAGGTTCGGTTGAACCCTTATCAACATCGGTGCCCATGATTATTCTACAACGGCTGCCCTTATTCAACTATCCGTGTATNATGCTAATTTNCGTAGTCAAACGAAGCCTTGAAGAATCGCCGACTAAACAAACAATCAGGTGGANTCATGGCGGACTGTGAATTATGTGGCGCGATGAAAGTTGCAACTCGTTCTGTAATTATGGGAAGAGCGGAAGTTCAAGCGTGTAAACGCTGCAGCGAAAAAATGGGGCTTGAGGAAAAAAAGACTGCACCTGGGATCTCAAGAATTAACAATCCTAATGCGACTTCAGGCGGTTATGGTGGAATTGGCAAGAAAGGAAAGGACATAATGTTGAGNGGTGAAAAGGAATTGGCACCAGATTTCTCAAAGCGTGTCACTGACGCAAGAAATGCCAAAGGCTGGGACAAGAGAGAATTGGCACGTAGGATGGCAGAAAAAATCAACATTATCAATAATGTAGAATCTGGAAAACGTCCTACAGATACAGTAATTCGGAAGCTAGANCGAACTTTGGATATCGTATTGATGGTAGANGCTTCGCCGGATGAGAATCGTCATGTAAACACTGGACAATCCCGAGGGTTAACTCTTGGTGATTTCTTATTGGGTGGCAAGGAATGAGTAGTTCAGATAGTGTACCTATTCACGCAATTTGGCTGGCACAGGACGATCCAAAAAAGAACACTGCCGTTAGATTGTCTAAACGTGGTGAGTTGAAATTACACGAACGGTTCAACAAGTTACCTCGCAAAGGAATTATTCTCGAACCACTTTGCGGCAAAGTGCTTGGCCCTGAAGACCATTCAATATTGTTGGAAGAAGGTGGTTCTCTAGTTGGCCTAGACTGTTCATGGGCTCAAATAGAAGGTTCTGTAGAACAGGTTATGAAACGGACCAAACTCAAAAGTCGAATGTTACCTCTTTTACTGGCTGCAAACCCTGTGAATTGGGGAAAGCCGAGTAAAATGACAACCGCAGAGGCCCTAGCGGCTTCCCTATATCTCATTGGACAAGAAGGACATGCTCGTCGCTTGATGTCATCATTCCGCTGGGGCGAGCAATTCTTCATACTAAACAAGGAACCGCTGGAAGNGTATCGCGAAGCNAAATCTTCATCTGAATTGGTCGATTTACAATTTGAATTCTTTGATATTTCAAGAGATGAATGACCTCGTAATTTCTATTTCCTAGTCACTACTGCCGTAAGTATGGTCGAGCGCCCGATTCACCGACTGGTAGATGGGAAAGCAAGACCTGAAGTTGATGAATTGGCTGATGAAACAATAATTTCTCTATATTCGCATGGAGAGATAGTTGTCAAAATACTAGCATCCCCTTCGGATTTAGAGGATTTAGCCCATGGGCATGTTTACTGTGAAGGAAGAGGTAGAGTCGAATCATTGACTGTCGACGGTCATGATTTACACCTAATTGGCGAAATCCAAAAACGTCCTGCTGAAGATTTGCTCACGGCTGCTTGTGGTGCATGTAGCACTGGAGATATCGAACAACCATTGAACACAATTTCTCGCACGGTTACCTTAGATGCAGATATAGGAATGATGATTCAAAATATGAGGGAAATGCAACCGATTTTTGCAGCAACGGGAGGCGTACATGCAGCTGCAATTTTCGATAAAAATGGTGAATTATTACTTGTCAGAGAGGACATAGGTCGCCATAATGCATTCGACAAGGCAATGGGTGCATCACTTAGAAACAAGATTGATGCGAAAATTGTGGTCTTATCCAGCAGGATAGGTTGGGAATTGGTTGCTAAAGGTGTTCGTTCTGGTGTCGAGCTAATTATCGCCATAGGTTCAATTAGCACTGCAGCAGAGGCTTTAGCTCGATCTAGTGGAATGACTCTGGTAGGTTTTGCAGCAAGTAAAAAACCCGCAGTAGTTGGAGATTTGAGCCGCATCATTGACAAGCCTTCATCTTCACGATAGTCTATGTCTGGTCGCGAAGGCGTTTCGCCCACTACTCCTCGCGACACAAACACACTCAAAATTAAAACTACAAAATCCGTTGCTGCAGGTATCCCAGCGGCAACTTCATCCATGGTTCATGGCTTGAAGAAAATGGGTATTTCTAAGACTGTCAAAACACTAGTTACTGTCAATCAGCCTGATGGTTTTGATTGTCCTGGATGTGCTTGGCCAGACCCTGAACATTCTACAGCATTTGAGTTCTGTGAAAATGGCGCTAAAGCCGTTGCTGACGAAGCCATGAAGGCCAAGGTTAATCCAAATTTCTTTGAAAAATATACTGTACAGGAGCTTTCACAGAAAAGTGATTTTTGGCTAAATAGCCAAGGTAGGATCTCAACTCCAATGGTTCTCAAACCTGGGAGTAATAATTACGAAGAAATCTCCTGGAATGATGCATTTAATTTAATCTCGAAAACTGTATCAGACTCCGGAGATCCAAATCGTTCAGTATTCTATACATCGGGGCGTACTTCCAACGAAGCCGCTTTTTTGTATCAGTTATTTGCTAGGACCTTAGGTACGAATAATATGCCTGATTGCTCCAATATGTGTCATGAATCAAGTGGTAGAGGACTAGGGGAAGCAATAGGTATTGGAAAAGGAACAGTTACGCTTGATGATTTCAACCATGCTGATGCTATTCTAGTAATTGGTCAAAATCCTGGAACAAACCACCCGCGTATGCTGACTGCGCTTCGCGACGCAAAGAGAAATGGAGCAAAAATAATTCACGTTAATCCGCTACCTGAAACAGGTTTAGTTCGCTTCAAGCACCCTCAGGATTACATGAAACTATCATTTGGTAGCGAGGACTTGGCAGATATGCACATGCAGGTAAAGATAGGTGGAGATGCGGCACTTGTCCATGGATTAATGAAAGTACAATTGGAATTGGATGCCTTAGATCATCAGTTCATCAAACAATCCACCTCGGGATTTGAGAATGTAGTCGATAATGTAAATTCGACAACATGGGAACAAATTGAGAAGGATACCGGGCTAAATCGTTTACAAATTGAAACAGCTGGAAGGATTTTGGCTAAATCTAATGCTTCAATCGCATGCTGGGCTATGGGCCTTACGCAACATAGAAACGGTGTAGCAGTGATTCAAGAAGTTACTAATCTAATGCTAATGGGTGGACACATAGGAAAACTAGGAGCAGGTTTGTGTCCAGTTCGCGGACATTCGAATGTACAAGGGGACCGCACTGTTGGGATATGGGAGCGCCCTAGTGAAGCATTCTTGCAACGAATGGATGAAGCATGCGGTATTACCAGTCCCCGGGAGCATGGCGTCGATGTTGTCGAAGCCATTAAACAAATGCGAAGTGGTGGTGTCGACCTATTCTTTTGCATGGGAGGTAATTTCATCTCAGCTACACCTGACACAGAGGTAACTGCTGAAGGTCTTAATAGAGTTAAATTAACAGTTCAAGTGTCTACAAAATTGAACTGGTCACATTTGGTTACAGGAGAAACTGCCTTAATTTTACCATGCTTGGGCAGAACAGAACTCGATATACAACCTTCTGGTGAGCAGTTTGTTACGGTTGAGAATTCTATGGGAGTAGTTCATACATCAAAAGGCGGACTCAAGCCTGCTAGCCCTGATTTACGCAGTGAGCCTTGGATAGTTTCAAGCCTTGCATCAGCAGTATTGGATGACGGCCGAGATTGGATGGCTCTGTCTGAGAATTATGACCTAATTCGAGATTTGATGAGTAATGCACTTGCTGGGTTTGATGATTACAATGAAAGAGTTAGGACTCCTACCGGATTTTACCTTCCTAATCCTCCAAGGGATAGTAGGACTTTCAATACAGCAGACGGTAAAGCCCATTTCATCACTCACCCCCTGCCCAATGTCAAAGTTGATAGCGATAAATTCGTAATGATGACCATACGTTCCCATGACCAATATAATACTACAATTTACGATCTGCACGATAGGTATAGAGGTGTTCATGGAAATAGAAGAATTATCCTCATGAATGCCAATGATATGATTGAGAGAGGATGGAAATCGCGCCACGTGGTTGATATTGTATCTCATTTTGAAGACGGTGAGCGTAGAAGTGATGGTTGGCAATTGGTCGCATATGATATTCCTCGTGGCAATATTGCGACCTATTTCCCCGAGGCTAATGTATTGATACCTCTCGACTCTACTGCTGAAAAATCGAATACTCCAACATCCAAATGGATTGTTTGTAGTCTTCACGAGCCTGGCAATTAAATTCTAGAGGAGGAATAGTTTTGTCAGAAGTAGGATATTATGAGTTGCTCAAATCCAACCGTAAATACCGTAGATTCTGGTCTGCATCAGTTATATCTATGCTTGGTGAATGGTTCAACACAATTGCATTATTCACTTTGATTCTAGAGTATTCTGGCTCTGAGGCAATGCTAGGTGTGCTATTTACCATCAGGATGCTTGGATTTGCTGTTTTACAGCCAGTAACCGGTTTACTGGCTGACAGATGGTCAAGAAAATGGATAATGGTAGTTTCCAATTTAATTCAAGTGTTTTTGGCTCTAAGTTTCTTGATGGTAAACGGTCCTGAAGATCTCTGGTGGCTCATAGGAATATCTGGATTAATGATGCTATTACACGGCGCATACATTACTGCTGAACGAGCTGCAATGCCAAATATTGTAGCGGAAAATGAATTGACGACTGCAAATGCATTGGGATCGGCTACGTGGTCAACAGCATTAGCGATGGGAGCTTTCATTGGAGGAATAGTGGTAACACAGTATGGAGTTGAGGTTGCGTTCATAGTAGACTCCATTACGTTCCTTATTGGCGCATTAATTCTTATTCCTTTAGCAATACCGCAAGAAGTCAATGAAGACATGAGAGGCCCTCTGTTCTCAACTGCTTATTCAAACATAAAGCGTGGCCTATCCCGTTTAATCAGTGAGCCTAGGTTAAAGCGAATTGTATTTGCAAAGACAACATGGAACCTCGCAGGAGGCGGTTTAGCGGCAGTTTTCCTCGTATTAGCTGGGTCTAGGATGACTCCTGGTGAAATCGCTTCAGGAATTGGATTATTCTTCATGGCTAGAGGAATTGGTACTGGTGTAGGCCCAATTGTCGCAAGAAAATACCTGACTGATGAAAAGAAATGGCCTGCATTAATCGGTATTTTAGTCTCGACTTCTGGTTTCTTTTACCTTCTAATTGGCCTGACATTATTCGAAAACCTGTATCTAACAATTGTTTTGGTAGTGATAGCCCACGCTGCTAGTGGTGCTAATTGGGTCCTATCTACGATTCTTACTCAAAAGTGGGTTGAGGATGAAGTTAGAGGAAGAGTATTCAGCATCGATATGCTCCTGATGTCTGTTTCTTTCAGCCTCTCCACTTTCAGTGCTGGATGGCTATTAGATAATACAGATCTATCTCTAAAGATGGGAATGGTATACTTTGCATGTGCAATGATGGTATTTGGAATAATATTCACAATGTGGAGAACCGAAGGAGAGTCTCAACAGAGATCTTCATGAGTGCAAGTTGGGGGCACCCATGTTAACTTGTCAGAAGGATTGTATGTGTCGAGTTGTAGGGTACTTCCCTCTCCTTCCTGAATTGTAACTATTGAAGACGTTGATGCGGGGAGATAGTCTTCTCCGGTTGACAACAGCGTCAATCTAATTGTATGACCTTCGTAAACTTCAGCATCCATTGCAATGAATTCCATCATGGCTGTTATTGTTCCGAAAACCGGCGTCCATGTTGATGACAAGTCATCACCGCCTTCATGGTAACGCAAATCCATTATTGCGTGACCTATGTGTATGCAATTACCGCCATCACAATCCTCTAGCAAAGCGTATAACTGACCACCAACCGTTGAAGTTGATACTTCTACATGTAATCTTGGCATGCCTTGGATATACATATCAGATTCTAGTGGAGCACTTTCGTAAACAGGTCCCGTAGAGGCATCAGGTAGTACATTGGAACCTCCTGAAATTCTTTCTAAATCGGTGCCAAGTGACATTACAATTTCAGTAGTGTCTGCTGCAGGATAACGCTCTTCAATTCGCCATTCACCTTGATTTGATTGAATCTCGACATGCAGTTCAGGCTGCCAACCATCTCCCTTTAGATACCAATCAAACCATTCAAGTAGATCTTGCATCCAATCAAATCTTATCATTTCAGGGAAGGCTTCACCACCCCTGCCACCTATGTCTGAGCGCTCGTACAGTTGAATGGTCCTATCTGGATAATCATGGTCCCACTGTCCAAATAGCCCTTTAGCTTCAATTCCTCTATCTTTGAGCATATTTATTGTCGGAACTGCCATGTGAGGATCCACATTCCAATCATGCATACCTTGAATCAGATATACTGAGCCACCATAGTTGTCAAGAACTCTGTCTAAGAAGTACCTCT
Source organism: Methanobacteriota archaeon (assembly GCA_002709705.1). Taxonomy (GTDB): domain Archaea; phylum Thermoplasmatota; class Poseidoniia; order Poseidoniales; family Poseidoniaceae; genus MGIIa-K1. The sequence continues at coordinate 84,110 of PAQE01000010.1, forward strand.
CTGCCCAGTATTCACCTGCTGCTTCGCCTCCCCAGACCCAAGCACCAACACCAGTCCCAGGTCCGATTATGTAATCTGGACACAGATTTTGGTAGTCTTCTTCATCCCCATCAATGCCGTATGAACCGTAAACACCGTTGTGCATGATTGGAGCGCGTGCTTCTGATGAACCGTTTTTCCACATTAATTCCTTAACCCCGATTAGCCCTGAGATTGGTACAATTGTCTTCAGGTGTTCGTTTCCAAACATTGCAGCCTGCCATGGTGTTGAACCATCATATGATTTACCAATCATTGCAACATTTCCGTTCGACCAATCTTGGCTTCCTAGCCATGTAACGGCAGCGTCATTTCCTAATTGTTCCGCAGTCCCCATTAAATCCATACAGTGATTTGAACGCCCTGTCCCGGTAACAGATACCTGTGCGAAAGCATATCCATGAGGTAATATCTGATCAATGATCATCTCTCCTAGCCAGCTACCTGGAACCTCTATTGTTGGTGTTTGTACACTTGGTTCTTGGAAATATGGTCCAAATTCAGCGATAACTGGGACTTTGGTACCTTCGGGTACTTTGGGCAACCAATATGCCAAAGAAATCAAGCCGTTAGGTGCTGCACCACCTTCTTCAAGGGGTAGTTCATACTCTACAAAGACATGCGTTGAGTTCCATTCATTTTCAGTTTCCAAGACTTCATAGTCTCCCTTCTCCAGAACGAAACCGTGTGTATAATTGGTGACGTAATCTTGGCTACCTCTTTCCCAAACAGGTACACGAACTCCACGATCAGCTCCTGAAATTTCGTCAGATTTGGCAAGCTCGCCAATATTTATTCCAAGAATTAAGAACACTATGGCTACTGCTACAGTAACACCAGCCACTCCGTTGAGGATGTTGGTATCACGACTTGCTTCTGCTAACTCAGCATGATACACCTCTTCCTCCATGACAAGCCGTACAAGTTGACACTCATAGCACTGACGATTATTACAATATTCAATAAGGCGCTGACTCTTGCATTAATTAATGGCAACAGAGATTGATGCTATGCGCGCTCATGTAGGCGAAGGCATACCTGATGTTTTGCCAATTCATCCCGGCATCTCGGATGACGTAGACCACGCTCCTAAACGAAGGCAAGTCCTTACAATCAGTGAGAAGAGATTAGCCCTAAAGAATGCATTAAGGTACTTTCCTTCCAACCTTCATGAAGCATTGGCTCCAGAATTCGCAAATGAACTTGAGGAGTTTGGTAGAATCTGGATGATGCGGTATCGGCCAACTGAGTACGAAATGAAGGCATATCCTATTCATTCATACCCAGCAAAATCGATGCAGGCTGCTTCGATAATGCTGATGATTCACAATAATTTGGATAAAGCAGTAGCACAATTCCCTCACGAATTAATCACTTATGGAGGGAATGGTGCAGTATTCCAAAACTGGGCTCAGTATCGAATTGTCATGAAGTACCTTTGCGAAATGGAAGACGATCAAACTCTAGTTATGTATTCTGGACACCCGCTAGGGTTATTTCCCTCTAGCATTGAGGCACCTAGAGTAGTTGTCACCAATGGAATGGTCATTCCAAATTATTCGAGTCAAGATGATTATGAAAGAATGAATGCATTGGGCGTTAGCCAGTTTGGACAAATGACTGCAGGCTCATACATGTATATTGGACCTCAGGGGATAGTACACGGCACAACGATTACCATTCTTAATGCTGCTAGAAAATTCTGTGGTGCGGGTGACTCATTATCAGGAGTTACATTTGTCACCTCCGGTTTAGGAGGGATGAGTGGTGCTCAAGCAAAAGCAGCGGTTATTGCAGGGGCAGCTTGCATTGTCAGCGAGATAAATCCTCATGCCGCAAAAAAGAGGCATGAACAAGGATGGTTGTCAGAAATCGCAGATTCTACAGATGATGCAATTAATCGTATGCTAGAAGCAAAGGCATCAGGTAGTGCCACTTCAATTGGACATATTGGAAATGTTGTCGAGCTACTAGAGAGAATGGTCGAAAGAAATGTAAAAATTGAACTGTTGTCGGACCAAACTAGTTTGCATAATCCATGGCAGGGTGGCTATTATCCAGTTAATCTGTCATTTGAAGAAGCCAAAGAGATGATGTCAGCAGACCCTGAGAATTTCCGCTTGGAGGTACAGGAATCCCTCCGCAGACATGCATCTGCAGTTAACTCACTAGTTGACAAGGGTGCCTATTTTTGGGACTACGGCAATGCATTCTTACTTGAGGCATCCAGGGCTGGCGCTGATGTGATGAAACCTAACGGCCAAGGGTTCCGTTACCCTAGTTATGTTGAAGATATCATGGGACCGATGTGCTTTGACTTTGGATTTGGTCCGTTTAGATGGGTTTGCACTTCTGGTGAATCCAGAGACCTAGAAGTTACAGACCATATCGCTCTCACTGTTCTGAAGAATATGGCTGAAACATCGCCTCCAGAAATCCAACAACAAATGCTCGATAATATCCGATGGATTGAGCAGGCAGGAAAAAACAAGATGGTTGTTGGTAGCCAGGCAAGAATCCTCTATGCCGATACTGAAGGTAGAAAAGCCATTGCCAAGGCGTTTAATGATGCCATATCCGAAGGCAAAATATCTGCGCCAATTGTTCTCGGAAGAGACCATCACGATGTTGCTGGTACTGATTCTCCGTACAGAGAAACTGCCAACATTTCCGATGGATCAATGTTTACTGCAGATATGGCAGTACATAATTTCGTGGGAGATTCTTTCCGCGGAGCAACTTGGATAAGTTTACACAACGGAGGGGGCGTCGGTTGGGGAGAAGTCATCAACGGCGGATTTGGTTTATTGATTGATGGAACTTCAGAAAGCGAGAGAAGATTACTCTCAATGTTAGATTGGGATGTTAATAATGGAATTACACGTCGAGCATGGGCTAGAAATGAAGGTGCGATTTTCGCAATCAAAAGAGCCATGGAATTAAATCCTAAATTAGAAGTAACCTTGCCCAATATTACTAAAGACAACATCATTGACTCCGTCTATAGTGGTGAAGACTGATGGGCAATATCAAACTTGACGGGAATACTCTTAGCTCTACTGAATTATCTCTCGTTGCTATGGGCGAAAAGGTAGAAGTTGCGTCCGATGCATGGATAAGAGTAGATGCTGCTAGAAAGGTAGTAGAAAATATACTAGATAGTGGAGAAACCGTTTACGGGATAAATACTGGATTTGGTGCATTGGTTAGTGAATCAATATCTCCAGAAGACTTGGCTACATTACAGGTCAACCTTATTCGTTCTCATGCATGTGGAATCGGAGATAGCATGAGCGTCCAGGATACAAGGGCTATGATGTGCGTAAGAGCTAATTCATTAGTAAAAGGGCATTCAGGAATTCAGAGGTCTGTAATCGAACAAATCATCACCTATCTAAATGAGGACATCATTCCTGTCGTTCCGAGAATAGGATCTTTGGGAGCATCTGGAGATTTAGCCCCTCTTTCACACATGGCTCTGGCACTTATTGGAGAGGGTGAAGTGTGGACAGATATCGGCCCTAAACCTACTTCAGAGGTTCTGAATGATAAAGGATTGATAGGGGTTGAATTATCTGCTAAAGATGGTTTGTCTTTGATTAATGGAACTAGTCAAATGTGTTCCTTTTTATCGCATTCCGAGCATGAACTTTCGAATTTAATACCGCTTGCAGACTTAGTAGCATGTGTTTCACTTGAGGCAAGAGAGTGCTCGATTCAGCCAATGGACCCACGAGTGCACAAAGTAAGACCACATCATGGCCAATCGTTGGTCGCAGAGCGCATCACCTCAATTATGAGAGATTCTGAGATTTTGACATCTCATGCGGACTGCGAGAAAGTACAGGATGCATACTCATTCAGATGTATACCTCAAGTCCACGGGCCAGTATTGGAAAATTATCGTAAGTTGTGTTCAACTCTAGACATTGAAATCAATAGTGCAACCGATAATCCTCTTATTTTTCCCAATCCAAAAAATCCTGGGCGTAACGAGGTCATCAGCCAAGGAAACTTCCATGGAGAAGTATTGGCAATAGTAGCCGACAATATGTCACATTCAATATTTGAACTTGCACATATAAGCGAAAGACGTATCGATCAAATTGTTGACCCTACGCGCAGCAATCTCCCACCCTTTTTAGCTAAGAATTCAGGATTGGAATCTGGAATGATGATTGTTCACTATGTGGCCGCAGCAGCCCTTGCTGAAATGCACGCAGGAGCAATGCCGCGCTCCGCATTCTCTACCCCTACTTCTGGAGGCCAGGAAGATCATGTTTCTATGGGTTCAACTGCATGTTGGAATCTTGTCAACTCCTGCAACTTGCTGTCTCAAGTTTTAGCTTGTGAATTACTTATTGCATGTGAGGCATTAGAATACAGAAAATCCGAGCCTGCAAGTCACGTCAAGGCATTGTATAACCTAGTTAGAAAGGTATCAAAACCATTGACTGATGACAGGTCTACTTCAAAAGAAATAATGCATATTGCTAGGGAATTATCTAGTGGAGGTTGGCTAGCAAGAATCGAAGCAGAATGTGGCCGACTACCTAGATGAGTTCATCTATCCGTTTTTCGACCTCATCAAAACCCGTTAATTGTCGAATTCTGAATCGCATTTTAGTTACCTCGGATTTCCAACCATTTTCTTCCAAAATATCCAGTCGATTATCTAATTCCACCGCTTTTCTGACCTTTTCCTCAACTGATTTATAGATTTCAAAACCCCTTTCATCAGATTCTTGAAATAGCGCTGGTTCAGCTCCAGATACATCTAGACCCATGCGCCTCCATTGTAATATTCTCCTTCGCACAATATCCTTAGAATAACCCTCCTTTGGAATGCGTACTAAAAATGACAAAGAAGTAGTAGTATCCTCTGGTTCATCCGCTGTTTCGGGAGTTACCTCTACATGCTCATCTTCGCTATTAGCGAATTCTGTAAATTCTACATTTTTTGGTACTTCCCAAGAAGGCGCCTCTCGATGCCATTTGGCAGATTGTATTTCATCGAAAATATCCTCTGCAACTACTAACAAAATCGACCATGGTTTCCTATGCAAAGAATCTTTCAAAATCATAACAAATTTCAAAACTTCAGAAAAACCATGCAGTGAAATCAACCATTCGATCCCTTCGATAATGGCGATACCAGCATGATTTCCAACACGTTTCGTTACCAAATCGCTAATCTGGTCTAATGATGGCTGTATTGAGCCCATTACATCTTGCGTAGTAACCCAATATGTCTCAACTTTATCTAAATCGATATGCTCTAAGAGTCGCCTTTGTGGTAATCGTGACAGAAGTAATACATGCTCTTGGTCACGCATTGACAGTTTGTCCACATATGCAAGAACGTCTTCTTGTGACACCAAATCTAGAGTGTGTATGTTGCCTGCTTTCAATTCCGACATCGGCGCCACCTATTCTCTCGCGTTATACCGTCCGTTACGCTTCAAGTCCATGAATCATTATATCATCTAAAGGGTTCGGAAACCTGAGTGGCAGCATGTCTGAAGAAAATCTAGATATCCCAATGGCGCAGTGTGGTGCATGCAATTCGATTGTTCCCCTCGATAGCGAGGTGTGTCCGGATTGTGGAGTCCGATTCGCAGGAGTTACTGATGACCAATTAGGCGAGTGTGGTGCATGTGGTTCCATTATACCAGTCGATAGTGAATCATGTGCAGAATGTGGGGCTTCATTTGTAGCTGTAGAAGAGCCGGCTTCTGAAGAACCGATTGATGACATTTCAGAAATGGATCTCACTGAAGATTTAGATGAACTTAATGAGATTATACTTCCCGAAAGCGAAGAACATTTGTCAACAGAAGATATTACTGATTCCACGATTGAAGAAACCTCCTTAGAGGATTTGGAAACTGAAGTCGAGATTGAAGAACAGGTAATCGAATCTGAGGAAGAAATCCCCGATGCCGATGCAGACCATTCCGTTAATGATGAAGCAGAAATTGATTCTTCAATTAGTGAAGTGGAAGAGCAAATCATTGAGGAAGTGCCAGAGGATACAGAAGTTCAGGATAGTATTGCAGAAGATGAGTTACATTCCGAAAATGAAGAAGCAGAACTTGTTGAGGAAGAGACAGATGAAGATGAGGAATCTGACGAAGAGTCACATGATGATGCACCAGATGAAGTCGAAGAGGATGAATCTGAAGAGGATATAACTGTGGATGAGGAAGAGGCTGTTGATGACCAGGCTGTAGATGATACAGCTGAGGATGAGGAAGAGACAACAGCGGATGAAGAAGAGACAGTTGATGACGGAATCGATGATGTAGCCGTCGCAATGGCATTCGACAACTTGGCACTCGCCATTGCAGACTCGGGAATGACTGCTGCAGAAGCATTTGGCGAGATTGATACCAGCGACGACCACCTAATTGATGCTCCTGAATTACAGAAGGGAATCGAAAAGATTGCTGGAGAGAAATTGTCTCCAAAACATGTTACTGCAATTCTAAACCACTTAGATAAGGATGGGAATAGACGTATTGACCCTAACGAGTTAATCAAAGCCCTAGAAGACCTACGCATTGGCATACAACCAGGTAAAATACCGAAAATCAAGACTTTCCCCTCACCAGTACAGAAGTTCTTGATGAGCAAAAAGGCAAACGATATTTTCTACCCTATCGCATACTTCCTAGTTGTAACTTTTATCGGAATTTGGGTTGTTAACGGAGTTGGTTTATTGGTAGACGGTACTGGAGGTACAATTGTTTACGAAGGTGGAGTTGACCAATTTGGCGATGATATTGAAGTCACTAATTGGAACCTGTGTCAGTCCGATGCATTGGAGGAATTACCAGACCCTTGTTTCGGTACTGTTGAAGTAGGGCAAACATATCCGTGCGATCCTGCTGTTGACGAAAATAAATGTGCAAACTCATTGACTCCATTTAGTGGAGAAAATGGGGCATCAAGCATGCCAGCTGGATTTTATCTAGACGGTATTTTGATGATTGTCCTAGGCGTTGTTGGACTTGGGTTGACCGCATTTTTACATCTTATTTACGCCCCGGCGCTCAGAGAAAAAGCTAAGGAAAAATCAGGAAAAACAACCACCGATGAAACAGATGAAGATGATGAATCCGAAGAAGAAGTTGAAGAGGATGAGGATGATTCTGAAGATGAAGAAAGTGCATTGGATGCTCCTGACAACCTAGTAATTGAAGATGAAGAAGACCAATCCGAGGATGATGAAGAAGATGACGATGAAGAAGATGATGAAATCGACATCGGAACGAGGGTTGGTGTAGAGGATGATGATGGCGATTGGTTTGGAATCGTAGTTGAATTTGATGAAGATGATGACTCATTGGTAATTATCAAGAGCGAAGATGACGATGAGGAATACGAAGTCGAATGGGATATGCTATTCATGCCAGACGACGAAGACGACGAGTGATTACATGGGCGACAGACTAGATATTCTAGTTGGTAAAGAGTCATGCCCGGTTTGCGGTTCAATTTCTCAAAAGGGTACTGCGCGTTGTCCTGAGTGCGGAACATTTCATTCAGGGATTCATCTCGAAGAACGAGAAGCGCCCCCGCCTGAGGAGAGATTGGCTAGCCGCGAAGTGGACCCCACAGATTATTCCATCAATCCAGACGCTGCGATTACAAATGAAGAGTTTGAGGGAGACGATAGTAGCGTTAAGAACTGGAAAGGAGGCACTACTGATTTCTCATTTATTGACGAGATAGCACCTCCTGTAAAAGAACAATTAGAGATCCCAGAATCAGAAGAAATTGAGTCTGACTGATTTTACATTAAATGCTAATCAGACCGGTTTTAATTGAAAATCACTAGATTATAGTTGAGGTGGGCTCGGCCAGAATTGAACTGGCGATCTTTGCCATGTCAAGGCAACGTCATAACCCCTAGACCACGAGCCCTCGTAGTGATTCCACTTAGATGCGGTATATATCCGAATCGGTAAAATTCCTAAGATACAATTTTCGAGATCTTGCCTGTACAGCCAGCTTGTGAACAGAATCCCGCACACCTGGTGCGACCATTGCTCATTTGAATCATCTTTCCATCCTTGATAGGACCGTATGTTTTGCACTTCAGACAGAATCCGCTAACTTCAGCCATAGGAACAAACCTGCCTGTATTACCTTGGTAATGAACTCTATGTTTGTAATTAGGTTTCAAAAAAACCAATTTTACCCCTAAAACCCCCCCATTCTAAGCCTGAAAATTCATTTTTTTGGCAAATTTGGGTGCAAATCGTTGTACTGCGTGCTATAGGCATAACATCTTGAAAAACTCCTGTCGCATAATGTATGTTATGCGACAATTAGGGGGTCTCCAAATCGATGTTTTTGGCATCAAGTGAGAAAATACCCACTAAGGGGGGCCCGCCCAGCAAAGATTCGATACCACCGTCGCGAGGGTCAAGTTCATCGGACACCCTTTTGGCACTCCTATGCCAAGATTCTTCATCAACATATATCGCTTGCAGTAAAAACATTGGTTGACCATCAATAGATCTTGACACCCATGCCCGTATGCAACCTTCAGTTCTACGTCTCATTTCTTGACGAGCTTCTAACATACGCTCTAACCTCGCATCAACTCCTTTTCTCGCAGAACATACTACAGTTTCCAACCAATAGTTATTTACTGATTTCATATTAATCACTATTTGAATTATATTTAATGGAAAATCAATTCGCCTTCTAACATAGTTGCAGCAAATGGAGAATGCCCTGGTTGTAAACACCAAGATTCCCACCACGGACCATCTACAATGTTTAGATTTGCAATTCCCCCTTCAATGATCTGACCATGCACTAGTCCAGAGGGGTGAGGAGTAGTAATTGCTGAATTACGAGTACATGCTGCTAGAGTAGCAATTGGTGATATTTCATTTCTCTGTACCAANATNGACGAAATGAATGGTAAACTNAGNGTNCGNCAATTTGGATTGAAATCTGTTCCNATACTCCATGTCCANTTNTTTTCNAAGCAAAGCGCAAATGGCGGNAAATCNACACCCATNGANTANGGGGTCCCAGGAAGAAATCCACAATTAACACCCGCTTTACTCATGGCCTCTCTTGCATCTTCACCTGTGTAGTGGGAGTGGTCTGCGGTAGTGACTTCAAGTTCAGCAGCCAATTGTCCTCCACCACCATCCTCGAACTCGTCAACATGTAATCTAAGATCTAGACCGCCTTCCCTACTGGCTTTCATTATGTCTTCAGTCTGCTCTATGCTGAACCANCCNGGCTCGCANAANACATCTGCGCTTCGAGCAATCCCTTGCTCNATAATTGCTGGTAATTGTTCGGACATAAGTTCTTCAAAGTACGAATCGATATTGGCTGAAGGTGGCGCGGAATGAGCACCAAGCCATGTTAGATCGAGAGACGGCAGCCCTTGGACTGCACTGATNGATTCTGCAATATTGAGTAGTCGTANTTCGCTTTCNGTNNNCAATCCATATCCNGATTTNGCTTCCATGTGNGTAGTACCATTACGCAAAGCTTCCCGCATTCTTTCTATCCCTAAATGTGCCAAATCTGAATCACTAGATCCACGAGTGGAGAGCACTGTTGCTGAAATCCCACCACCTTTTGCAGCAATTTCGCGGTAAGTNAGGCCTTTTTGTCGCCAAGAGACTTCTCTGCTCCTGTCCCCAGACCAAAGTAAATGAGTGTGGGGGTCTACAAGTCCAGGAACAATTGCTTTTCCTTCTAAGTCAAGTTTTTCTGCTTCAGAATACTCAGAAACCAATTCTTCAGTTTGGCCAATTTTTTTTATGATATGGTCTTCGACTAAAATTGCCAAACCTGCATCAGAAACTAGCGAAGATTCATCTTCAACATGGCCACTAATTGGGCCACTACCTGCTAGGTGTGCGATGGGGCCAGCGTTGAGTAACAACCTCTGCATCAAGATAGCCAGAGTAAAACCGTTAGATAGTATATCCTACAGGGAAGTACATGGCAGGAGAGTGGACTCTCGGTATAGAATCAACCGCTCATACCTTTTCTTTCGGGTTAGTTGATGGCGATGGAAAACCAAGACCATCNGCTTCAGACACCATCAGGCCCACTGAAGGAGGCATTCATCCAAGAGAGGCTGCTGACCACCATGTAGAATTGTCTACATCATTATTCGCAAAAATTCTTGAACAAAACAATCTCAATCCTTCGGACATAGGTGCAATCGCATATTCACAGGGACCTGGAATGGGTGCTTGTCTTAGAACTGGTGCAGCCGCAGCACGTGCAATATCAACCCATTTGGAGATTCCCCTTATCGGAGTNAATCACTGCGTAGCACACATAGAAATTGGGCGTGAACAATGTGGCTGTGACGACCCAATTTTACTCTATGTTAGCGGTGGAAACACACAGGTAATTGCCCGACTTGACGGCAGGTACCGTGTACTTGGTGAGACTCTGGACATAGGAATTGGAAACATGCTAGATAAGTTTGCAAGGAACCACGGTATTCCATTTCCAGGAGGACCTGTAATCGAGAAAAAGGCGCTCGAATGGTTAGAAGCAAATCCGGATCCATCATTAGATGGATTGGAATTACCATATGCTGTTCATGGGATGGATTTAGCATTCTCAGGAATAATGAGTGCGGCGAATAAGCTAGTCCGTGAAGGTAAGCCATTCGAGGCCGTTTGTTGGAGTTTACAAGAGCATGCATTTGCGGCATGTATCGAGGTTGCGGAGAGAGCTTTAGCACATACAGGCAAAACAGAAATTTTGCTAGGTGGAGGGGTTGCATGTAATCANNGAATGCGAGATATGTCGACAATAATGTGTGAGGANCGCGGTGCTAGTAGCCATTGCCCNCCCCGAATGTATTGCATTGACAACGGCACAATGATTGCTAGGCTAGGATGGCTTGAATTAAACCATGGACGCACTACTTCGCTACTACAATCGGGTATCGACCAAGAATTACGAACTGACCAAACTCCTATTTCGTGGCCCTGAAAAGATGCCAAGGGTTATGAGAGGCGGAGAATCCGCCACAATATGGACCGGCGAAGGCGTAAGGACGAACCGTTTAATCCGTTTGCTCCCAACGCAAGTCAAAAGGCAAAAGAGAGGAAGGANAAGACACAACGTCCAACTCCAAGGCCTAAGGCACCGGAAGTCAANAAACCTCAAGAAGACTTAGCAGCCAAGCAAAGAGCCGCTATGGAAGCCATGCGAAATCGTAGAGAACTTGAGCAACAATCAAAGCCTAAACCAGTCAAGCAAGAAATTTCCAAACCAAAGCACCAACCTTCACCACAACCTAAACCTGCTCCTAAAACCGAGGTTAAGAGGCCAAGCAAAAGAGAAGACCGTCTTGCTGATTTAAGAGCGAAATCCGCCGCAACCGCACAATTTGCTAAAGAGGCACAAGATGCCAAAAAAGCAATTGAATCCGATGTCAAGGAGATTCANTCCGAGNTNGTTCCAGAAACCGATAAGAATACTGAACTGAATCAGNTCGAACCTATCATCGAAGAAATCGAACCGGATGGTGTTGTGAAAGGTTCTTCGAATGTATTCAAAACAATACGAACTGAAGTCAACAAAACTGACAGAAAGCAAAAACGCCGCCGTCCGGCCGACAAGCGAGGAGGTGGAAGACAACCTCAATCCAAGAAGTTGGATAGAAGAAAATACTTGGAATACAAGTATGCTGCTCGTGAATTGTTGGATAATGATTCTGTTAGCGAAGAACACCGCTCAAACATTCTTGGACAGATATGGGCTAAAGGAGAACGTTCAGGGGTAGATGATGCGATTGAATTCATCAATCAAAAAGAAGCTGAACTCATCATACCAGAAGAAGTCGCTGAAGAATTCAGAAGAATGGTTAAGAAATACACAACAAAGAGATGATTGATATGACAAAAATTGAGAAAAACATGGTAGCAATAGTACATTACACAGGCACACTTCCGGATTCAGGGGAAATATTTGATTCGAGTAAAGACAGGGACCCTCTAGCATTCTTGGTGGGGCATGGTAGAATGATTCCAGGCTTTGAAAGAGAATTAATGGGNTCCAAAGTTGGCGATAAAGTGGAATTCACATTATCTGCAGAAGACGCATATGGACCACACAACCCTGATGCTGTGCAAAAAGTACCAATTGCAATGTTCGGAGGAATTACTCCACAAGTTGGTATGACATTGATGAGCGACTTGGGACCATTCATGATTACNGAAGTTGGTGCTGAAGAGGCTACTGCTGATTTCAATCATGCCTTAGCTGGCAAATCTTTGACTTTCAATGTAGAAGTTATTGAGGTTAGACCTGCAAATGAAAGCGAAATATTNCATGGTCATGCACATGGACCCGGTGGNGTTGAGCATGATGATCCTGCGACAAATACTGAGCCGGGAAAAAGCCAGTGTAATAATGACGGATGCTGTTGATTCTTTGCTAGAAACAATTGCTAATAATTATAGGACATATCCTCAAGACGAGGCGATAATATGAGCCAGCGCAAAGATGACTGGCGGACACTCGGTGGCATCGAGGTCCCGAAAATTGTGGGCCCAGATACNTCTGGTATGCCACCTTATACTCGTGGAATACATGATTCAATGTACCGGTCGCGGCTATGGACTATGCGCCAATATGCTGGATTCAGTAGTGCCGAAGAGACAAATGAAAGGTTCAAACTTCTACTCGAGAGAGGGCAAAAGGGGCTATCTGTAGCTTTTGATCTTCCCACTCAACTTGGACTNGATGCTGATGATGAAATGAGCGAAGGCGAGGTAGGTAAAGTTGGAGTATCTATCACATGCCTAGATGACATGAGGATTCTGCTATCTGGAATACCTTTAGACAAAGTTTCCACTTCAATGACTATTAATGCTCCAGCAATGGTATTGCTCGCTATGTACGTGGTTGTTGCTGAAGAAAGTGGTGTAAGTCAAAGCCAAATCCGAGGAACAATACAAAATGACATTCTCAAAGAATACATTGCAAGAGGCACTCACATCTTCCCTCCTGAACAGTCAATGAGATTGATTACAGATATCTTCGAATATTGTGCCAGTGAGATACCTCTTTGGAATACAATATCAATATCAGGATACCACATTAGAGAAGCTGGGTCAACGGCTGTCCAAGAAGTTGCTTTCACCATTTCAAATGCGTTAGCATATGTAGAAGCAGCAGTCCAAACAGGACTAGATATTGATACATTTGCCCCAAGACTGTCATTCTTNTTCAACTGCCACAANGATTTCTTNGAAGAAGCAAGTAAATTTCGAGCTGCAAGAAAACTTTGGCACGATCTGATAACCGAGAGGTATAATCCAAAGAACCCAAAAAGTTCCATGTTANGATTCCATACTCAAGTTGCGGGTGTATCTCTNACTGCCCANCANCCTCTCAATAACATAGCCAGAGTTACTGTTCAGGCACTNGCNGCAGTTTGCGGGGGGACNCAAAGCTTGCATACAAATTCNTACGATGAGGCATTAGGACTACCGACCGAGGAGAGTGCCACTGTTGCATTACGTACTCANCANATTATTGCAGAAGAAAGNGGNGTTGCTAANGTTGTCGATCCACTAGGTGGTTCNTACTTGGTAGAAATGCTGACCGATGAGATTTATCATAAATCCAAGGAAAAAATTCTCGAAATAGAAAAATTAGGTGGAGCAATGAAGGCAATCGAAGCTGGTTTCCAACAAAAAGAAATTCACGAGTCTGCATGGACACACTTGACACATGTAGAATCTGGTGAAAGAAAAATCGTAGGAATCAATCACGGTGTTTTGCAGGAAGAAGAAATGCCACCACTATTGAAGCCAGACCCAGAATTGGGNAANAAGCAAACACAAAAGCTTGCAAAAATAAGAGCATCTAGAGATAATGATTCAGTTGAAAATGCCCTACAGGCTATTCGAACTGCTGCTGCTGGAGAAAGTAATCTATTCCCATTAGTAATAGA
>PAQE01000011.1 GCA_002709705.1 Methanobacteriota archaeon
GTTTTGACAAAGAGAGAGTTCATAGATTTTGAAAAGAATTATTGGAGAAATAGTACTGCTATTGGATTTATATTTACTCTTGGAGGATTGGGAGGAGGAACTGCTTGGAATACCGGAGAGTTAGTGGAAATCGCCACGCTAGGTCTTAGGAATAGCAGAATTGGTCAAGTTCTCATCGAGGAGAGTATCCTTGGATGGCAGGAATATGAATACGAAGTTATGAGAGACACTGCTGATAATGCTACCATTGTTTGTACGATGGAAAATATTGACCCTATGGGGGTTCACACCGGTGAATCAACAGTTGTTGCTCCGGTTCAGTCATTATCAGACAGGGATCACATGCAACTTAGAGATATGTCTCTATCACTAATCCGTGAACTGAATATCAAAGGTGGCTGTAATGTACAGTTTGCAGTCAATCAATCAACAGGAGAAGTAAGGGTAATCGAAGTCAACCCTCGTGTTTCGAGATCTTCTGCGCTTGCTTCTAAGGCAACAGGCTATCCTATTGCTAGAATGGCAGCGAAGATTGCAGTAGGTTATACCCTTGATGAGCTGCCTAATCCAATTACTGGTGAAGGAACGACCGCTGCATTTGAGCCAACATTGGATTATTGTGTTGTAAAAATCCCAAGATGGCCATTCGATAAATTCAGAACTGCAGATAGAACACTAGGGACTTCGATGAAGTCTACCGGTGAAGTTATGGCAATTGGCCGATGTTTTGAAGAAGCATTCCTGAAAGCCTGGGCCTCGCTAGAGCAAGGGGCACCTCATCCTCGTCCACTTACTAGAGCGGACGAATCAGAAGGAGAAGGAATGGCTGAGCGCGCACATGAACAACTTCCAGACAACATTCTAATCGATTGGTTAAGGATTGCTACTGACCGAAGAATGGGTGCCGTAATCGAGGCATTCCGGAGAGGATGGAGCATCGAAAGAGTCCATGAAATCACTAGAATCACTCGATGGTTCTTGTATGGATTCCAAAGAATCGCTAATGTTGAAAATGAAATTGTGGCGAGGTCTTGTAATCCTAAAGATTTGAATCCTGGGGAATTGAGGAAGTGGAAGAGTTACGGTTTCACCGATGGCCACATTGCTGATGCTTTGTCTGGATTCCCTGCATCGGGTCTCAAAGAGATTACAGAAAGTAAGAGTGAACAGGCTGTAATGAAAGCAAGACACGGTCATTCAGTCCACCCGATATTCAGAATGGTTGACTCTTGTGCAGCAGAATTTGCTGCAAAGACACCATACTACTACTCAACTTACGAACCTCATGGCGACAATCGTATCGACATATTGCCTGATTTAGAAAATCGTGTCAAGCGAAGACAAGTTGTGATAGGATCCGGTCCAATTCGAATCGGACAAGGTATTGAGTTCGACTATGGATGTGTTCACGCTGTAAAAGCGATCAGAGAAGCAGGTATGGATGCAGTACTGATGAATAATAACCCAGAAACAGTGTCTACGGATTTTGACACCTCTGACCGTTTGTATTTCGAGCCTTTGACATTAGAATATGTTACAGAAGTTCTTCTACGTGAAAATGCTCACGGAATATTACTTCAATTCGGTGGACAGACTGCTATTAACTTAGCATTACCACTCGAAGCAAGGCTACCGGTCCTCAATATGGAATTGGATATTTTGGGCACAAGTTGTGATGCAATAGATGAGGCCAGCGACAGGGAAAGATTCGAAGCCTTCGCAGAAAGGATTGGTTTACAGATGCCTCGAGGGGCAACAGGAACTAGCGCTAATGATGTAAGAAATGCGGTAGAAAAAATCGGTTACCCTGTTTTAATCCGTCCATCATATGTTCTTGGTGGAAGAGGAATGGAGATACTTGCCAATGAAAAACAGTTAGAGGCATATCTTGCAGAAGCATACCTGGCTCCAGACAAGCCCTTGCTCGTAGACGAATATTTAGGGCATGCAATCGAATTAGATGTTGATGCTGCATCTGATGGTAAAGAGGTCCTTATTGGAGCGGTAATGGAGCACTTGGAAGAAGCAGGAATTCACTCTGGTGATTCAACATGTTTCATTCCAACACAGAACATTAGTGATGAAATGTTGGAAAGGGTGAGAGAGCAAACTAAGAAAATCGGCATTGGTCTAAATATACGTGGATGTTTCAACATACAATTCGCCATACAGGGAGATAATTTGTATTGTCTCGAAGTAAACCCCAGAAGCAGCAGAACAGTCCCATTTGTCGCAAAAGCTACTGGAGTTCCAATGGCTAGGATTGCTGCTAGAGTTACTTTGGGAATAGACCTGAGTGAACAAGAGATCCCAAAGGCGACTTCAGGCCACGTAGCAGTAAAAGCCCCAGTATTCCCGTTCATCAAGTTGCAAGGATTAGATCCTGCCCCTGGTCCTGAAATGAAGTCTACCGGTGAGGTATACGGTTCAGATATTAGGGCAGATGTCGCATATCTAAAGGCTAGATTGGCAACTGAGATACCTGTTGCCAAGGAAGGGGGAGCATATCTGACAGTTAGGGATGAGGACAAAGAGGGATTGATTCCAGTTGCCCGACACCTAGAGGAAATGGGTTTCACAATCTATGCTACACCTGGCACTGCAGACGTGATTAGAACGAATGGTGTAGAGGTTCAAACTGTCTATAGAATAAATGATAGAAAGCACCCAGACGCTCTTGATTTAATGCGAAAGGGACAGGTTTCATTCATCGTAAATGTTCCCACAGTATCTGGAGGAGCAGTCAGAGATGGTAACATGATGAGAAGGTTGGCTGTAGAAATGAATATTCCATTCGTCACTACTATGTCCGGTGCAGTGATGGAGGTTTCAGCAATTAAAGCAAATCGCGAGGTCGACTTGGTTCCAATGAGGCTGAAAGTGAACTACTAATCAGCAAGCATCGTAAGCTTCAATGATATACTCTGTGAGTGGGCTAGTCCATGCTAGTTCACTTATTCCATCCTTGCCTTCAGAATCATAGACTCTAACAACATCTTGAACACGGACATTTCCATCGCTCGATCTTGCCAAAATCGTCTTTGGCTTCAGAACCTTTCCAGAGCCGTGAGGGTCATAGACTGTATCCAGTGCTTCAGCCAAGAACCAATCTGCTTTGTCTGCAGGTTCGCCTTCGAAGGTCTTCTTTGGTCTTTTAGCACCAAACAATCCACCCGCCTTTTTCTTAGGAGTGGTAGCATTAGACTTCTTTTTCACAGAAGCAGTTGATGATTTAGATGCAGAGGTGGTTTTCTTTTTCTCAGAACCTTTGCTCGCTACACTACGGCCCTCGAATTCTGCTTCAAGTTCCTTCCTGATTTTTTTCTCGAGTTTCTTTCTTAGAGCATCTTCATCAACAGATTTTGAATCTTTCTTGATGTTTTCAATAACTGTTAGGTAGTGAGATGCAACCTGAATTAACGCTGTTTCCATGCTTGCTTCCAATTGCATTGATACAACATCTCCAGATGAGTCTCTCCACTTCCTCCATTGCAACATTGTGTTTGAATGAATGTCTGAACCGCATTTTGGACAAAACGATCGCTTAGGTGGCTTAAGAACTGGAATTGAGCGCATTGCTTCAGGGTCAATACCTTCGTGCTCTCCGCTAGATACATCGTGGATGTGAGTGCTAGCTTCCATTCCTAGGTTCATAGCATCTCGAAATAGTCCTTCTGACAGGTCAAGATCTCCCTTTTGGACCAAAACCCATCCGTCTGTTCCTCGAACAGTAGCGCGAACAGCAGCAGCAGCGGCTTCAGATTCGCCAAATTGGTAGTTTGTGAACGCACTTTCACTAACATCAGCCACTTCTTCGGTAATTTCCGAATCATCATCATCCGCTGGAGCAGCGATCCCTAGAAGAATCGGGTTTGCCCCTTCTTCGACTTTCGCAATCATGTCAAATTTCTCTGCCATAGACAAGTCGTCACGAGTTCGAATTACGTCTTTTAGTTGATTCAAATCGTGCCCAGTTGCAGTAATTGGGCCTCTTACGGTGAGGTCATTACCACAAGACAGACAAAACTTCGAAGCGGGTTCGACGCTAGCCTCACAACTGGGACAATACACTCCGGCCATGACACGCCAACATCAGTAGGCCCCTTTCAATCGAACGGTTCAGATACTTCGTATCTGTTGAATTTGCTTAATTTGGAGTTTAGCCGAGTAAATCTAGGACCGTACTTCTATCCAACTCTGACAATATCGGTGCTAATCTCGGACCCTTTTCCACTCCTAATATTGCAAGGTATAGGTTTCTGTAGCCTTCTTTTGGGCTGATTTCATTATTTTTGAAACAAGAGGATATGGCTTCACTAATACCCTTTGAATTCCAATCACAATTCCCTAATGATTTGGCAAGTGCAGTAGAAATATCGCTATCGACACCTGGCATCCTCTCATTTCGAACACTTATGCGTAATTCGGAAGGGAAATGGGCACCATCAATCCAATTTCTCATTCTTGCTAATTTGTCTGAAATGTTGTTTCCTAGAGATTGAATAATTTCTTCGTCATTCTTTACTTGTGCAAGCATGGCTAAATGTCTGAAAGAGACAGATGAGGTCGAAGTATCTCCAATTCGACTCATTCTAAGTGCTCCTTCAGCGTCTTCAATAGCAACTTTTTGTCTTCTTGATAGATTTTCATCACTCATTTCAGATTGGAAGTCTCTTGATAACAATCTCTCGTACTCATCAGCTAATTCAACCAAAGACATTCCTGTATCAAATGTGATTGCCTTCTTTGGTTTTGTAGAAGCAATCAGGTATCGTAAAATTTCAGGCGGAACC
Source organism: Methanobacteriota archaeon (assembly GCA_002709705.1). Classification (GTDB taxonomy): domain Archaea; phylum Thermoplasmatota; class Poseidoniia; order Poseidoniales; family Poseidoniaceae; genus MGIIa-K1. Next base: position 4,794 of record PAQE01000011.1, read on the forward strand.
AATTCCAGAGCCTCTAAAGGTCCAATGGTATTTCCTGTGGATGAAGACATGGCGCCTTGTCCCTTCAAGGAAATCCATTCGTAAACGAGAGGGTGAGGGGGATTGTCCCCAAATAGTGCGGAAATCTCTTTCCCAGTTGCATATGAGCCTCCAGCAGCACCGTGATCTTTTCCAAATGGCTCACATGTGACTCCAATCCAACCCCACTTGGCAGGCCAATCAATTCTCCATGGTAGTTTCCCTTCTGCTTTGTTAAGATCTGATTTCCCTGGCTTACCATCCTGAATCCAATGAACGTAAGGCCATTCATAGTCTGTAACAGTCACGCCATCTAAGCTTCCGTTGTGACCATATGGGTTGTAAGGGAACCAATCAGATGCAAGTTCGCGACTACTTACTCGCTCTATTATTTCCTTAATTTCTTCAGCCTTCTCGCAAGCAATTCGAGATTTTTCTGCAAATTCACCATTTGCATAAGAGGAATAATTGTCGATTATTCTCGGTCTAACATCAATCTGTTCTAGAGCTGCTAAGAAAGGTTCAAGGAAATGTTGAGCGTAACTTCTGCCGTCATTGCCCGGATTCCCATTTTCATCGGGAGCGGGTATTGTGGCTAATGCACAGCCTATGTACTGTTCATAGGATTCCGCTAAGAAAGGATAGACCTTGCGCAAAGGATCTGCTGAATCAACTATGAACACGAATTCTGCGTCCATTCCAGCATCATTACATGCNCGAGTGATCATATCACCTGTAAGTATCTCTCTCAAATGACCAATATGGAATTCGCCACTGGGAGTTATTCCTGAAGCGATGATGTGCTTATTACCTCGCTGCGACAAGGTTTGTGCAGCAAAGTCAGCCCAGTGCAAGATTACCACCTCAGACTAATGCGGCTCTGATTATGCCNCTTAATGGAACTTCTTCGATTTCATTCCTTGCAGTCTTGTTGACTAAAACCATGCATAGTGCTACTTCAGCACCAGATTCACGCATGGCTTCAATCGTGCGAGACATAGTTACTCCTGTGGAAAGTACGTCATCAACTATGGCAACTCTCTTGCCTGCAACTTGTCCGTATTTGTTTGATAGAGAACCCTTTCCCGGTCCGCCATCTACATTTCTGTGAATTGCAACCTCGCATCCTAATTGGTTTGCAACTTCATTAGCAAAGAGAACTCCATTGATTGAAATTCCAACTACTGTATCAATACTATCTCCACATTCTTCATCTGCTACATCAGCCATTATTGCGCCGATTGCAGCGATTCGCTGTGGGCGAACTCCAATTGTTCTCCATCCAATTCTAACGTCTTCTGGCTTTTCGTTAGTGCTGCTTTCTGCCAATAGCCATGAAATTGTGTCCTGTGACAAAGATAACTCATCGGCGATTTGTTGAGAATTGAGTCCATCCTTTCGCAAATTAGAGACCATGTCTCTTAATTGCTCTATGCTCAAATTTTGCTCCATAATNGATTGGGGGGNGTCTATCAGACATCAAACCATCGTTTCAAAATGGTCAAACAGGCGGAAACCCTCAAATGGGGCGGGCTCGGCGAGTAGTCTGATGTCAGACTTCGAGTACGAGTCCTTGCTAGACCGAGCTAGGTCAAATATTCCTGAGGAAATCTCTAATCGTGCAAGATGGACATTACCAGATCCTCAGATTATGATCGAAGGTTCTAACACGATATTCAGAAACTTCACTGAAGTTGTAAATCACATGGACAGGGATGATAATCACGTTTACCAATTCATGCTGAATGAATTAGGTACTGCTGGCTCTAGGGATGGCCCACGTGCTAGGTTCAAGGGTCGAATTCCACCAAAGAGATTGAAGAAAGCAATTGTGAACTATGTCAATGCATACATCAAATGTGTTCAATGTAATGCACCGGATACCCATTTTATCAAAGAAGGCAGAACCACTCTATTGAAGTGCCAAGCATGTGGTGCTACGCGTCCTGTAAAACTCTAATTCAAGTAAGTCGTAACATCAACGTAACTTGGTTTCGATACATCAGGGATAGCTAGAGGATATCCTGAACGGATAAAACCGATTATCTCCTCTTCCTTTTCGTTTATACCAAGTTTTTGATAAGTTTCAGGTTCTCTTGTTACAGACCCTGTCGACCACAATGAACCAACTCCGTTCGCCCAAAATGAAAGTACCATGTTGTGTAATGCGCACACAGTAGCAGCATAGTCCTCTTTCTCTCTGAATGGATCATTGGGACTCAATTTTGATGTAATCGCGAAAAGAACGGGAGCGTTTTTTATTTTTGATACGGCCCTCTCAATATCTTTGCTAACATTACTAGAACCCCTTTTTTCAGATTTTATTTTAGCCAACTTAGTAATCAATGGAATTAGCGTTTCTCTAGTATTTNTGCCAATTGAATAGAATCTCCAAGGGTGTGTGTGTTTGTGGCATGGAGCACAGGATGCNGCTTCTAGTGCCTGNGTAATTATGGCCTCAGAAACAGTCTCGTCCCTAAATTTGTAAATCGTTCTCCTGGAAAGAATATTTTCTTGTGGTGAAGTCATTTAAGGCACCTAGATNTTGTCGATTTTNGCAGCCAAAATAAAATCTGCTTCTGCTAATCCATCAATTTTGTGAGTCCAAATTGAAACTTTGACCTTACCCCATGATAATTGGAAATCAGCATGGTGATTTTCTTGTTCACATATCTCTCCTGCGGAGTTTACAAATTCAAGAGCTGATGCAAAGTCTTCAAACAAAAACTCTCTTTCTATATGATGCTCTTCTATCAATTTCCAATGTTCGTTAAGTTGTACAAGAAGAGGTCTTATTTGTCGTAAATTCATTGCAGGAATATCACCGCTACAAGGAATACATTTCTTTTTTTCTAGNGACATAGATTCAACCCCATAGGTGTGAATCATCATTTCCTTTGGTCTTCTTTTCGACCTTCTCATGAAGATTCGTGCGGCGCTTTTGATCTGCCCTTTCGAATTCCAGTAAATCCTTGTCATCTATGTATGCAGGACGTGTATGAGCAACTAGTACAATTTTCACTATTACATCACGTGCAATGTATGCATGTTCGCCATCTGTGGTTAAAATTTCTAGTGATGATTTACCGGAGGAAAGCAATCGTCCTCTAACCCAAGTCTCATCATCTTCCCTGAATGCCCTTGCATCGAGTTGTATTTCGACTAAGTCGTCCTTTCTCAGGCCATGCCTACGCTCCATCAAATCGCCGGTATGGACGCTCTGTAACTCGTTTAAATCTGGAGAACCCAATTCTTCCCACATGCTTCGCGCCCAGTCTGGTAAGTCCGACATGAATCGCTGTCGGGGCTCCTCCTTCTAAGCACTGACGCATACAAAANCTACCTACTCATTGAAAAATAGAAGGCTACACCGTTGTAATGGAGGACTCACTATGAAGGTAGTATGGAGGGACTTGGTCACNGTACTTACAGAAGAGGAAGTTCTCGACAAAGGCTTCAGTCGTGCGAAAAAATCCGCTGACAGAGTGGATGACCCAGTCAAAGTATTCCGTGTTCGNAAGCAATTAACTCGAATGGTGCAGACTGCTGCAGATGTTATGTCCCAATATCTCGAAGATACTGAACGTTCTTGGCCGAGTTTAGATCAAATGCCAATTTTTGACAAAGCAATGGTAGATGCTTGTGTGGGGTGTGACGATTACCGTCACCACCTTTCTATGCTAGGTTGGGCTTCAAAACAGATGCGAAAAATAGCCAAACAAAATTCTGACAAAATCACTAGAACGGCAAGATTTGAAGTCATGCATGATGCAAGAAAAGAGGCCTATGGTCGATTATCAAGTATTATGAGGAGAGTTGGACCATCCCTAGATTGGCTCCATGAGAGCCGAATGATTCTCAGGCAATTGCCTGTTATCGACCAAGTATGTCCGACAATCGTGGTTTGTGGAGCTCCTAATGTTGGAAAGAGTGCATTCATATCTTCTCTATCCAGTGGAAATATGGAGGTCAATCACTATCCATTTACTACAAAACAACTTCATGTAGGTCATTTCAAACATCGTCGTGTGCCTCATCAAATGGTGGACACCCCAGGTTTACTAGATAGNCCAATGGATGATAGGAATGCCATCGAAATGCANGCTATCGCNGCAATCGAGCATGTAGGTAGTTTGTGCATTTTCTTGATGGATATTTCAGAGCAATGTGGAACAAGTTTGGAAGATCAACACAATTTGTTAGATGANGTCAAGACATTATTACCAGACATCGATATGATTGTTGTAGTCTCNAAGGCTGANTTGATGGAGCCAAGGCCAGAAAATTGGGATGATGTCAAGAACNCAGAATCAGAATGGGATGGGGAAGGCGAGCCAGAACTACCCGTTTTGATTGATGAAGAAGGCTGTGTTACCATATCGGCATTAGATGATGTTGGAGTTACTGCACTTAGATTGGAAATAGTAAGGCGTTGTAANGCAAATATGTCCTCTGACCCATTGTCCTTGCCAGAAGGATGGCACCGCCAATCCTAAGCGCCAAAACCTAGAAGCTGAAGTGCAATAGGTGCGACAATCGCTGCAAAGAATACGAAGAACATTATTCGCATCATTTTGTCATTCTTTTCTTGCTTTTCCAGCTTATCAATGCAAGTTTGCTCTTTGCAAATTCTGGGGTCTGATTTAATATCGATATTAACTCCGCACATACGGCAATGCTTGTGTGAAGTAAGGTGTGAAGAAACCTTACTACGTGTGCTGCTGATCTTCTTGCTAACCTTGTCTTTAATCGCCTTCGCATCAACCATTCTATCACTCAGCCTTTACCAAAGTTCCAATGAAGGGTCTACCTTCGAGAGCATCCTCTACCGTGCTCAGATCTCTACCGTCCAANACGGCTAANCTGATTCCAGCATCCATCGCCCACTTAACGGCGATTGGATCAACCGCAGCAGATTCACCAGGTTTCAGCGCTTCGGTTCCTGTGATTTTTGCCAATTCGGAGAGTGTTAACTCCTCGATTGGTTTTGCCTCAGGATTCGTTTTCGGGTCGCTATCATGAATGTGGCTAACATTGGTTGCAATCACACAATGTGGGGCTCCACAATCNCTTGCGAGTGCAACAGCNACCGCATCAGTNGTATGACCNGGAGTTGTTCCACCCATTACCACAATATTGTGAGAATTTAGCAATTCTGCGGCTTCGCTGGTTGTTACTGGAATTGATGGGCTAACATTGCACCCAATATCAATCAAAGATTGTTGCAAAATTGTGGCGTTTAACCTAGTCGCAGATATGCCAACGGTATCTAGTCTATAGGAGTCAGAGAATGATTCTTTAGCGAGAGTGATTGCTTCTCTGGCAGGAAGTCCTCCGCCAACAACAATTCCTAATTTCCTACCATTTCCTTCGAAGTGGACTGCCATTTGGCGAAGTTGGCCAAACCAAATAGTGCGCTGCTCTGCTTCTTCAGGTCTTAGAAGCGAACCGCCTAGAGCGATAATTTGGGTCGGCATCGTTACTCCCTGAAAGACGACCATTGAATATGCTTCCTTCTCGGAAGCCTTGAAAGTCCCCACCTCAGCCCTAAGGGCTGGGGGAGACCTGTATGAGTGATGATCCAGAACAGGCTACCCGCAGATTGAAACTAAAATTGGCTCTTGAAGACCTTCGAGAGATGAAAGGTTTCGGAACAGAATTGGTTACTGTGATTATTCCTCCTGACAGACAAGTTTCAGACGCCCGACAAATGTTGCAAAACGAACACGGACAGGCTGCTAACATCAAATCTAAATCGACAAAAAAGAATGTTCAAGGTGCGATTGAATCAGCGATCTCTTCACTTTCTAAGTATCGTGATGCCGGAGACAGAGGAATCGCTCTATTCACAGGTTCGATTATTGTTGGCAATAACAAAACAAGGCACATTACAGTGGTAATTGACGACCTGCCTCAGCCTTTACTATCCTTCAGGTATCGTTGTGATTCTAAGTTTGAGNTAACACAATTAGAAGACATGCTCATCGACAAGAAATCGTACGGATTGTTTGTAATCGACCGCGCAGAAGCAGCCTATNGTATTGCCACTGGCAAGCGAATACATGTACAGGAATANCTAGTTTCCAACATCATGGGCAAACACCGACAAGGTGGTCAATCTGCTCAGAGATTCGAGAGACTAATTGAGGAGGCTGCTCACAAGTTCTTCAAGCGAGCAACCGAGCACGCATGTTCCTACTGGCTTCCAGAATTAGAAAACATCCAAGCGATAATTATTGGAGGCCCAGGTGCTACTAAGGATTTCGTAGTCAAGAATGACTATTTCCATCACGAGATTACTAAGAAAATTGCGAAGACAACTTTTGATGTTGGCTATTCGAATGAAAGTGGCGTCAGAGAGTTGGTCGACAATGCTGGTGGACTGATGGGAGAGATTGAACTGGATGCTGAACGNCAAGTTGTGACTGAATTCNTAGAGGAGCTAATCAAGCCTAGCCCTAAGGCAACCTACGGTGAAAGAATGATTCGTCAAGCACTTGAGCAGGGAGCTGTTGCAAAACTGCTAATCAGTGAAGGCATGAGGAAGAACGTTGTTGAAATCAATTGTAATTCCTGCGGGCATGAATGGACAGTAAGTATAGGCCGAACTGATGCATTACCTGTCTGTCCAAAATGTAAGGCAGACGGTGACGATTTGCGTGAAATAAATTCAATTTCTTTAATCGACGAGTTCTCATTACTGGCTGCAAAGGGTCGAGCAGAAGTGAAATTCATTTCCACTGATACCGAAGAGGGCGCTCAATTGGATTCTGGTTTTGGAGGATTAGCGGCGGTTCTTCGTTATCCAATGATGTGAGGTGTGGTCATGAATAATCTTAGGAAGATCATCGAACCATCTCTCGGTTCTGCTTTATCGGANATTGGAGTGACTGGAGATTTCTGGAAGAAGGCCTTGGGTANTAGCAGAGAAAAGACACAAGGNGATTTGTCTTTGCCTTGTTTTCCATTCGCTAAACAACTAGGGCGCAATCCTGCTGAAATTGCAGAGCAATTGGCTTCTTCATTAACCGGAGATTTCGAAGTTGCCGCATCTGGAGGTTACTTGAATTTCAAAGCAAAATCAGAATGGCTTGCTAGAAATGTAATGAATCTCGATTTAGTTCCANGNGATACGAAAGTTCTGATTGAGCATACTAGTGCTAATCCGAATGGTCCATTTCATGTAGGACGTGCAAGAAACGCGATACTCGGAGATACTCTTGTTCGCCTTAACCGCTTGTACGGAAATGAAGTTCGAGCGGAATACTATGTTGATGATATGGGGAAACAAGTAGCTGTTCTTGCCTGGGCGCTTTCCAATTTAACTAAGCAGCAAGTTGACAATATTCTTGATGATTCTGAGAGCATTAATCCACGTTGGGCTGGAAAGAAAGACCATGAAACAGTAAGATGGTATCAAGCCGCTCAAAGTCTACGTTCTGATGAAGGTGCAGAAGATATNGAAGAAGCAATTGGTAAATTAGTTCATGCATCTGAACATGGGGATGATGCCGTTCTAGCAGAATTTGAGCAGGCTTACAAGCCAGTTTTAGATGGTATGTTGGAAACCCTTTCAAGATTAGGAATTGAATTCGATACTTTCACTAAAGAATCAGAATTTGTTGTCAACGGCTCGGTTTTGGCATTGATGGAGAGGCTTGAGAGTCTTGACATACACGGTCTTGCTGACAATGGAGCTCACTACTTAGATTTGGGACAGAGGGGACTNAAAGGTAAAACTGAATTCTTCTATAGAAGAGGAGATGGCTCATCTCTCTACGCTACTAGAGATATTGCTTACCATATCTGGAAATGGCAACAGTGCGACAATTTGATCAACATACTTGGAGAAGATCATAAATTGCAAGCAANGCAGGTTGGAATGACTCTGACCGAATTGGGAGAAAAGGTTCCTGATGTGATGTTTTATGCATTTATCAAANTNCCAGAGGGTAAAATGAGTACTCGCAAAGGAAATGTTGTATTCATGGACGATTTACTTGAAGAGGCGAAGGCACAAGCCGGCTCAGTTGTCCGTGAATTGAGAACCGACCTAAATGACGAAGAAATTGATTTGATTGCAGAAGCGGTTGGGGTATCAGCTGTCAGGTTCAACATTGTGAAAGTAAGCCCAGAAAAAGGATTCACCTTTAGATGGGAAGAAGCANTATCTTTCGAAGGAGAAAGTGCACCATTCGTAATGTATTCACATACTAGGGCGTGCTCTATTGCAAGGAAGGTTGGAAGAGATGCCAATTTCGAAANCNGGGGAGAGATTCCTGATGCGATGCACGAATTACTACGTGNAATGGCAAATTATGTTGACAAACTTGAACAATCAATTACTGAAAATAAGCCTCATATTTTCGCATTATACTTGCTTGAATTAGCCACCGCCTACAATTCGTTTTACCGAGATTGCCACGTAATTAAGGATGGAACAGTCGATGAGTTCAATTATGCTGTGAGTGAAAAGGCTAGAGAATTACTCCGAAATGGAATGGTAGGTGTGGGAATCATTCCTCTGGAATCGATGTGATTGGTTCATCTGGTGTACGACCTGCGGCCTCAACTTCGGCACCAACAATTCTTAGTTCGGCTAATGCGTCTTCGAGTGATTCAGTTTGTTTCAGGAATCTTGTAGGAGGCCAACCTAAGTCAATTTTTCCTGGCTCGACAGTTGACTCTTCTATCCAAGCTTCACAAGATTGGCCTGTGCACATGGCAGAGTACGTTTCTAGGTCAATCCANAATGTCCTGCGCTTGCAAACTGGGCAGTCTCTGCAGTGCATGCTGGACAAAACCGTCATTGCATCTTCACCAACTTGGTCTATTTCCCAAATCACGAAATCAGAACGCTTTAGTGACATTAAGTGTGATTTCTTCAAAAATGTCCTCAAAACCTTCCATGCTACCTCTTCGGTAGAAAAAATTCCCAATCCGATTGTGTTACCGTTTTCCTCAGTAACCGAGGGTACGAATACTCTCGAAGTGGCGGACATGTTGAGTGCTGGTAATCGGTAGCCCTTCAATCCCTCGTCCATTCATGCTCGACTACTGCTAATCCGCCTGGGTGGGGGAAGGGTGCGTCAGGTTTCTCAATTCTTATTGACAAAGCAGCCACAACGTCATATTGTGAGATGTTGCTTACTAGTTTGTAGCANAATGTTTCCATTAATTTGACAGGNTCTGAATTAACAATTTCAGCATCGACTGCAGATTGAAGATCCGCGTAGTTCAGAGTGAGTTCGATATCATCATCTTTCAAATCCTCAGATAAGGTAGCCCAGATTGAAATGACAAACGGTTGTTTTTTGTCTCTTTCAAAATCAAATACACCATGGCATGCTAGGACCTCATACGATTCTAGTCCGACTCTGGTAGCCATGGAATCACTCCTCTCTTTCGTGAACCCAAATCAAATGATATCCAAATTGAGTTTTGATTGGCTCAGAGACTGTTTTCAGCGGNATTGTCCACACCGCTTCATCGAACTCTCGAACCATTTGGCCTTTCCTGAACCAACCCAAATCGCCTCCTCTTTGACTCGATGGGCAATCTGATTTTTTCCTTGCAGTCTTTTGAAAGTCCTTGAATTTCTTTATGTTNTTAGCTAGTTGAGTTGCTTCTCCTTTGCTCTTGACAAGTATGTGGCTTGCGTGTGCGCTTGGATTGACCATATTTTCACCTCAGGCATCAGGGTTGTATGCAAGGAACTTCATGTAGTTTCCATAAATGGTTGCAGATATTCCTAGACTTTCTTCATTGAACCTTGACATGTCATCGAGGTATGTGTGATACTCATAAGAGCCACTTCCATAGCAAACTGCGGCTCTACCAATCACATTTCCTCCATCAAGATTGTAGACGAATGGACAGTGGTCTGAGTTGCACGGCATCCCATTAGATTCNCCNTTTGCTCCGTCGTAAAGGCCGAGATTGATTACGTATTTCTCTGCCATATCTGGATTATCTTCCATGTATTGCTCTGATATGGCTTTGATGTGTTCATAATCATCTGGGTGATTCGTGAATAGTGTTACGGAATTACCTCTATTTTCTAGATCAATATCAACATGATTCATATCCAGATTGATATACAATCTAAGGTTCTCTGCNAAGTCTTGATTCATCTCCTCNACATATGCNGTTGAGCCCCATAANCCCTCTTCCTCGCCACCCCATGTGCAGAATCTGAGGGTTCTATCTGGCTCGCCATTCTCTGCAATGTATTCGGAGAACATTGTTGCAATCTCAAGAACCGTTGCGGTTCCTGATGTGTCATCAACNGCACCTGGTGCATGGTAAACAGTGTCGTGGTGACCCCCAACAATCAACAGCTCGCTACTCGCACCGTAGTAAGTTCCACAGGGAACTCTGATTGTCAACTCCTGGTCATTTGTAACATCCATAATCATCTCCAATCTACCGCTGCCATTGATTACGACCGACTCTAGAATTTCACCTGCGTCTTTGCTCATAGCAATGAAAGCCATGTTAGAAGGCATTGTTCCACCATTCGCTTGAATGATTGCACTATGGCTAGTTCCTTTGAAAATCGGAACGCAATCGTTGCCTTCAATTAGTCCACAATTGTAATTTTTGTTGACTCTAATTATAGACGCAAGGTCGTTTTCTATAGCACGAACCATGATTTCTGTATTGCTTGAAACTGAAACACCTCCGACCAGATATCCAACCTTGCCTGCTGCAGAGGCCCATAGCGAATCATCTGACCCATCTCCTAGGTATGCTACCTCGACATTGTCTTGGAATGCAAAAGAGGACGCGCCTGAGAAACCTTGGATTACGTAATCCATTCGGTGATTGAATGTAGTAACTTGCTGCCCTACATCCGCTGGCGAGCACGGAGCAATTCCNAATCCTCCTGCAGTGCCAGGTGTGCAAACTCTAAGGCTTGGTTCACTGTTTACGCTGTGCATAGGAACTTCGTAAGTGTGTAGTGTAGATTGGTATCCCAGTTCTTCGAATAGATTGTTGATATATTCCGCAGTAGCTTGCTCCTCCGCAGTACCGCTCATTCTTCCATACCAATCTGGATGTCCTAATTCCAGTAAATCCTCAACATAGCCTCTTGTACGATCTTGATCATAGGATAGCGAAGACCCGTAATCTACAGGTTCTTCTTCCAAATAAAAATACATGAATGTAGATGACACGAAAAGAGCCACTAGTATTCCNGCCATNACGGTTGTATTTTGCAAAAAGCCAAGCGCNGTACGCCTATTGTTGGCNTCACTCCATTCTTCAGCGATTTCTGCAGAGATTACTTCATCATCGCTCATTGCAATTCCTCGCCGGTCCAGCGCTTCGTCAGGTCGTTATCCCTTCCGAGGTGGTCGAGTATCCTTGCAACTATGAAGTCTATCAAATCATCCATGCTTTGAGGTAAATTGTAGAATCCCGGGGATGCAGGAATAACAGTGACTCCCCATCCTGATAATTTTGCCATATTTTCTAGATGCACCGTGGCGTAGGGTGCTTCTCTTGGAACTATGATCAAGTTCCTTCTTTCCTTCATGGCTACAATAGCCGAGCGGGTTGCTAAATTATCTCCAATNCCTGCAGCTAANTTCCCGAGTGTTGTTCCGCTGCAAGGGCAAATNACAACAGCATCAATTCCTGCAGANCCAGATGCNGACTTGGCCGCTATGTCTTCATTATTCTCAAGAATCGCTCCGGTTCGTTCAGCAAGTTTCTCCGGAGTTAATCCTTCGCACTCATGTGCCATTGTTAGCCTACCTGATTCGGTAACAACAATCCTAGCATCACTACCAAGAATCTCAGCTAAGCGCACTCCATATATNGCGCCAGANGCGCCAGAGATTACCAAAACGGTCTCGCCCATCAGTGCTGACTCGCAANGAATCATGTATCAACTTATGTCCATGGCTGTACGAAGTACATTTTCCAAGACATCTACTGCTGCAGCAAATGATTCTGGGTCTATAGACCAGCCAACTCGCAACCATTCATCTAGCCCCGAATCAAACATACATCCGGGTACTGCTAGTAACCCATGCTCTTTGCCGATTGTGTCAATCATCTCTAGGGTATTTACACCCGGAACTCTGAATGCTCCAAAAACTCCGTACGGAGGTGGATTCCACATAATCCCTAAGCGATTTAACATAGCTTGCAATAGAGGTAGGTTCTTTTCTCGATAGAAGTCAATCAAGTCAACAGGTTCACTGAGTTTGTCTTTTATCTTTTCAGCGATTCTAATCACTGGAGAAGACATAATTCCTGCTAAATTATGGAATGAGTTTTCTGCATTTGCTATTATCTCTTTACTAGCAATCATCCATCCATAGCGGATTTCTCCCAATCCATGGACTTTGGTTAGAGAAGAAATTGACACGCAATTATCTCCTTCGAGATAAAATGGTTTCCAGTTCCTATCTGCTCCGGAATATACTTCATCACTAATTATCATGACATCATTTTCCTTGCATGATTGAATTAACCATTCTCTATCAGATTCAGTATATGACCACCCAACAGGATTCAATTGTGGGCATATCATCAGTAGATCGACTTGAGTTAGAACTGAGGCCCACTCTTCACGGTCGATAATCCAAGCACTATCTGTTGGTTTCCTCCTAACAATTACTGTTTCAAGACCTAGGATCCTTGCAGTTTGACTCAGAGGCCCATAGGAAGGCATCTCTACAGCAACCTTGCCACCTCTTGAAGTCGCTGAAATCGCAATACTAATCGCTTGAGTTGCTCCATGAGTTAGGTGAACGTTTTCTACTGAGACACCATACATTTCGCTTACCATTCTCCGATCATCAGTTCCTGGTCCTCTGTGGTTTTTCCAAATGTCTTCAATGGTACCTAATTCCCATGGGAATTGAAGACCAGAGAACGAAAGGTTGTGAGGTCGCATTTCCTTTAAGCGAGGAATATACCACTTCAAATAAGCGACGGGAGGTACTTCTTGAGACCTAGCAGGGCCTCCTGCACTTGGATGATAGCCTTCCATGATGCTCTGATGAGGAAGTGGCTAATGAAGATTCATTCACTGTAAATCTCTCTAGAAAGTATGTGCACATTTTCTATCAGTGAATTCAAAATCTGTTTCCGTGTCAGATTGAATCCTAATGTGGAAAGACTAGTGGTAGTATCTTTGCCTAGGCCACATCCGCTTACAGTTTCAACTCGGCCTAAGGGAGTATCATAATTGATAGTTAAACCATGTCTGCTGGTCCAACGCAAAAAAGACAGCCCTATCGAACAAATTTTGTTTTCGCCAATCCAAACACCCTGCATTCTTTCATCCCTGCTAGCGCTGATTCCGTGTACTAACAGCGCTTTTATGACCCACTCTTCTAGAATTGAAATAATTGCTTTGACGTTTGATTCACCTTCTAAATCCCATTTGAAAATAGGATAAACGACGATTTGACCTGGTCCATGCCAAGTGAGTCCACCTCCGCGGTCTACTGCAGATGTTGCATAATCTTCAGGTGGCTTTATTCCATCATTACGTGCTCTAGGACCGATGGTGACTATTTCATCATGCTCGCAAATAATTAGTGTGTCTAGGATTTCATCTTCTATTCGTTTTGCTTGCATTACTCGCATCAAGTCGTCTGCATCCTCATGGCTGATTTTGCCGATATCATTGATCACGATTTTCCGCATTAAGACACCTCAAAATCGTCCGCTGCTACCAAATCCGCCCTCGCCTCTGTCAGTTTGTGACAATTCCTCGAAACTGACTTCTCTGTAACTAGTTACAGGAACTGGTGCTATCAGCATTTGAGCGATTCTTTCTCCTTTGGCTAATACTATTTCATCACCTTCTCCAATCCAGGTTGCAAGAACCATTAGTTCACCCCTATAATCAGAATCAATAGTTCCAACTCCGTTAGGCATTATCATGCCCTTTGCTCCAAGAGATGAACGAGAACGGATTTGACCTTCCCAGCCTTCAGGAATTGCCACTGCTAAACCAGTCCTTATTTTACTGGATGAACCCTTTCTGACCGTAGTCTCTTCTAAAGCTCGTAAATCCCATCCTGCAGCAGATTTGCTGCCTTGTGTTGGCTCTGAAGCTCCGGGGTCTAATTTGGCGAACAACACTTCGACGCTTTCTCGCATGAAACACTCCAAGCACTGGTGGCTATCAAGGGCTTTGGTATCTTTTCATCTTACTTTGTGTAATATCGGCGTATTGGTTTTTTTCTGGTATTAAACAAATGATAGAGATGATAAACTTCCGACATTCAACAAGTAGGGCTGAACTCGCGAGTCTAACAGTCAAATTGGCCAAATCTGGGGGAGTTGATTCCTCAACTTTATAGGCTCGTTTGTACGGCCAACAAAATCCACCGCGAGCGGTAATCCGGAGGTAGACAAGATGCAACCAGAATCACAAAATCAAGACGGCTTCGACATAGACCTTTCATCGGAGTTCGTAGAGCCAATGCTTAGAGAATCATTAGACCGGTTTGTCCTATTCCCTATCGAACATGCTGAAGTATGGGAGATGTACAAGATGCATGCTGCATCTTTCTGGACAGCTGAAGAAATAGATCTGGCTGAGGACGCCAAGGATTGGGCTTCACTTTCTGCTGATGAGCAGCACTTTTTGAAACACGTTTTAGCATTCTTCGCTGCATCTGATGGAATTGTTAACGAGAATTTGGTTGTAAACTTTGCAAACGAAGTGCAATGGGCTGAAGCTCGGACATTCTACGGTTTCCAAATCATGATGGAGAATATCCACGCTGAAACATACTCATTGTTGATTGATACTTACATCAAAGACCCTGTGGAGAAAGACCACTTATTCAAGGCTCTGGAAACAGTTCCTTCAGTAGAAAAGAAGGGTAAGTGGGCTCTGCGTTGGTTAGATCAGAAGCGTGCATCATTCGCTGAAAGACTAGTTGCGTTTGCTGCTGTTGAAGGAATATTCTTCTCGGGTTCATTCTGTGCGATATTTTGGCTTAAGAAGCGAGGATTAATGCCTGGTCTGACCTTCTCTAATGAATTGATAAGCAGAGATGAAGGTTTACATTGCGACTTTGCATGTTTACTCCATTCTATGTTAGTAAGAGGCGCAGGTGAAATGAAAATCAGTCAGATTATTTCAGAAGCTGTAGAGATAGAAATAGAATTCGTTACAAGCGCTTTACCAGTGTCTTTGATTGGAATGAATGCAGATCTTATGAAGCAATACATTCACTTTGTCGCCGACAGACTATTGGTGGCATTTGGTGTTCCAAAACTCTACAATGCAGAAAATCCATTCCCATGGATGGAGATGATATCCATGCAAGGAAAGACCAACTTCTTCGAAAAGAGAGTTGGTGAGTATCAAAAGTCTGGTGTGATGGGTTCATCTAGTCTCGGAGCGGTACAACAACGCTTCTCAATGGAGGAAGACTTCTAAACCGTACGCGTCCGACCACGGATGCTGCACGCTCACATGGAAAGAAATCAGGGGGACAGAAATTATGGGTCTACAAGTAGTTAAGAGAAACGGGGAAAAAGAAGATGTTAGGTTTGATGCGATTCAAGAGAAGTTGTCAAAACTCTCTGAAGGTCTTAACGAAGAATGGGTTGATCCAGGATTAGTAAGTAAATTGGTTATTGAAGGTCTATACGATGGCGTCACAACGACCGAACTCGATGAACTTGCAGCAGAAACCGCTGCTTCTCTTGCTGCACAACACCCTGATTATTCTAAACTTGCAGCTAGGATTTGTGTCGATAATCTTCACCGTTCAACCAAGGATGTATTCAGTGAAGTTGTTTCTGATTTGAGAAATTACATAGATCCCGAGTCTGGTAAGCATGCTCCTCTAATCTCTGAGGAAGTGTACAACATCATTATGGAAAACAAGGAAGTATTGGACGCACACATAGATTACCAAAGAGACCACAATTACGATTACTTTGGGTTTAAGACATTAGAGCGCTCATATTTACTACGTTTGGATGGTAATGTAGCCGAGAGACCTCAGCATATGCTGATGCGTGTTTCGGTAGGTATTCACCACGGAAATATAGAGAAGGCTTTGGAAACTTACGATTTGATGAGTGAGGGATGGTTTACTCACGCAACTCCTACCCTGTTTAATTCAGGAACACCAACTCCACAGATGTCTTCCTGTTTCCTGTTAACAATGATTGAAGATTCTCTTGACGGAATTTATGACACATTGAAACAATGTGCAAGAATTTCAAAATCGGCTGGTGGTATTGGGCTTTCAATTCACCAAATCAGATCGAAAGGCTCCTACATTAAAGGGACGAACGGCCACTCAAATGGTCTCGTACCAATGCTAAGAGTCTTCAACGATACAGCTCGATATGTCGACCAAGGTGGTGGCAAGCGTAAGGGGAGTATTGCTATCTATCTAGAACCATGGCACCCAGACATTTTCGAATTCCTAGACTTGAGAAAGAACCACGGAAAAGAAGAGATGAGAGCACGTGACCTGTTCTACGCTCTTTGGACTCCAGACTTGTTCATGGAGAGAGTCGAAGCAAACGCAGAATGGTCCCTCTTCTGTCCTAATGAATGCCCAGGATTACATGACATCTATGGTGATGAATTCCGTGCATTGTATTCTAAGTATGAATCGGAAGGCCGTGCTCGTAGAACCGTTAAGGCTCGAGAGTTATGGGATGCAATTACTCAAGCGCAGATTGAGACTGGTACTCCTTACATGCTTTACAAGGATGCTTGCAACGAGAAATCTAACCAGAAGAACCTGGGGACAATCAGATCCTCAAACTTATGTACTGAAATCATTGAGTACACTGCTCCTGA
This sequence comes from Methanobacteriota archaeon, assembly GCA_002709705.1. Lineage (GTDB taxonomy): Archaea > Thermoplasmatota > Poseidoniia > Poseidoniales > Poseidoniaceae > MGIIa-K1. Next base: position 21,622 of record PAQE01000011.1, read on the forward strand.
TGAAGTTGCAGTTTGTAATCTGGCATCTATTGCTTTACCTAAGTTCGTGAACGCAAAAGAAGGGGTATTTGATCACCAAAAATTGTTTGATGTTACATACCATGCTACTGGTAACCTAAACCGTGTAATTGATGTCAACTTCTACCCAGTTAAAGAAGCCGAGAACTCCAACATGCGCCACCGCCCAATCGGACTTGGCGTACAAGGGCTAGCTGACACATTTGCTATGCTCAAATTACCATTCGAGTCAGACCAAGCAAAACAACTGAACAAGGAAATCTTCGAGACTATTTACTTCGCATCTTGCTCTGCAAGTATGGATGCTTCTAAGGAGCATGGACCTTACTCCACTTTCGAAGGTTCACCTGCCAGTAAGGGGTTACTCCAGCCGGATTTGTGGGGTATGACAGACCATTCAGGGCGCTGGGATTGGGACTCTCTTAGGGCCCAAATTATAGAACATGGAATGCGCAATTCTCTGATGGTTGCTCCTATGCCAACTGCTTCTACTAGCCAGATTCTAGGAAATAACGAATGTTTCGAAGCATTCACTTCTAATCTATATGTTCGAAGAACTCTTTCAGGTGAGTTCATTGTTCTGAACAAGCACCTGGTTGGAGATCTAATTGATAGAGGACTCTGGTCTACAGAGATGAAAGATGAAATCCTACGTCACAAGGGTAGCGTACAAGGGATTGATGCAATTCCAGAAGATTTGAAGGAATTGTACAAGACCACTTGGGAAATCAAGCAGAAGAATATTATCGATATGGCAGCAGACCGTGGTGCTTACATCGATCAAAGCCAATCATTGAACATTCACATGATCGATGCAAACCCTGCTAAGGTCACTTCAATGCACTTTTACGGTTGGAGAAAGGGATTGAAGACTGGAATGTACTACCTCAGAACCAAGGCTGCTGCTGATGCGATTCAATTCACAGTTGAACAGAAGAAAGCAGAAGATGAAACCGTCGAGGGCCTAGCTTCCCGTGCAGAAGCGACCAGCATTGAAGCAATTGCATGTTCTCTAGATACTCCCGATGACTGCTTAAGTTGCGGTTCATGATTCTGAATTAAATTCGCCATTCCATTGGGTGAACTTGTAAACAGGTGCATTCCTAAGAGTCCCCTTTAAGCACTCGACATATTTATTTCCCGTTCATAGTTGAAATAACCATGGACAAATCGATTTCTGTCTTACTTTGTATTTTGCTGACCACATTTTCTCTTGCAGGATGCTTCGGAGATAGTGACAATGAAACATCAGAAGATACTGATAATTCTGAAAATCAAAACAA
>PAQE01000012.1 GCA_002709705.1 Methanobacteriota archaeon
CAAGGTATTCGGCATGAACGGTGCGGAGATTGCAGAAATGCGCAAGCCATTTAGATTCATCTTTGCAGAAATCGCTGCAACTATTGGTGGTCAAGAAGTTGGTCGAGCAAAACGCCTATCTTGGATTGGACGTAATTATGGAATTAGTGTAATGGGAGGTCCTACATTTACAATTTCGAGTAGCCTCTTCCAATGGAAAAATTTCAGATTTAATGTAATGAAAGGGGGAGTTCATGTTGCTACAATCATGAAGAGGTATGAAGGTGCACTGAAGATGATGTTCACACAAGCAGACACATTCACCATAGAATTCCACGACAGCAGTTTGAGTCTCGAAGAGAGGTTCACCCTATTGGGTACAACTTATTTGATCGATTTCGATTGTTTCGAGCAGAGATGATTACTCTTTCTTGAATGCAAAAATTGCATCTTCGGATATAGGCCCGAAGTTATGAGAATCCTCACTCGCAAGAGGGTCGGGATTATCACCTTCCACAAAATATCCTTTTTCTGACAAAGATTTGACACGCTTTACACATGTAACTTCAGTCTTGAATGGGTGAGTGAATACAACCAAGTCGCCAACTGAGACGGATTGGCCATCATAGTGTTCACAAGCGATTACATCGCCATCATTGAACGTAGGCCACATTGAGTCGCCTTTGATTTTCACTTTCAAGATGCGCGAATCCATGGAACTTCACGGCCCTTGACCGACCAGAACATGTTGTGGATAGACTCGATTGCATCCATCAATTCTTGTGCGTGGTCAGCGGAAACTTCTACTTTGCATGCGGAGCAAAGTTTCGCTGCGTTCCAGAACGTGTCGTGAAGGTCAGGGTTTGCCTCAAGATGTTGAGGCTTGAAGAAATCAGTCCATAGAACTAACAATTCATCCTTGCACTTCTGTGCTTCTTCTTCCTTGATAGCAGCATATCGACTCATGGTGTTTAGGTAAGTTGCAGAACTGCAATCGCTACCGTGGTTCTCGGCTAGTGCGATCATTTTCTTGGTCATAGACTGTACTGCTTCACCAGCTACTCTAGCGCTAGCAGGGTCGTAAACACCACATGGTCCGTCACAATGTGCTTCTGCTTCAATCATAATTTCGTTACTCATCAAATCCCTCTGATATGTTAGTCGAATCGACTATAGCATATCAACATGTGCCCGTATCCAAAAGCGGCCTCGTTATCCCTTTTGACAAAGGCAAGTTCCCAAAATGGTTATGAGGGTCGAGAAGTTGGGTCGGAACACAGGTGATTTATTGAAGGCACTACGACGTTCCTTGTTCCTACTTGCTGTTTACCTAGCAAGCACCCTAGTAATAGCAACACCGGCTGCGGCGCAGGTCTCTGTTCCAGCTGTGGATTTGCAGTGTTTGTCTCCAAATCCTAGCGGTGCTGTAGACGTACCAGTTTACCCAGGTGCTACTTTAACTGGATTCGCTAACTGTAAGGTTTCAAACCCTAACTCCTATGTTGAAAGAATTCAGATTCAAGTTTCAGCCGATGGATTGGTAGTTGCTGCACCTGGTACAATTACTCTGGCACCTAACGGTGAGTCTGAATTCCAGACTACTGTAAGAGCTGACCAGAGAATGACAATGTCTGGTCGCAACCTGATTGTTACAGCTACAGTTGTTGAAGCAAACGGTGCACCTCCACCAAACATTGCTGAGTCACAAGTTCAGATGATTATCAACATTCTACAGTTCAGCCGTCTACAAGTCGAAGCGACTGAGCCTTTCCTACAGTTGTCTCCTAAGACGGATCACAACTTTGAGTTCAAAGTATACAACCAAGGAAACTGGGCTGACAAATTCAAGGTCGGAGTAACTGACGATTCCAGAGACAAATTGGAAGAAAAAGGATTCCAGATCTCCATCCCTCTAGTTTCTGTTGAAATTGAAGGTATGGCGGCACCTATGAAGGTCCGTGTTATGGTCCGTACTCCTAAGAACCAAGGATGGACTGATGAATACCACACTCTAGAGTTCGAAGCAATCTCTGAGTTCTCATGCAGATACGAAACAAGCGGTTGTAACTCAATGGCGCAGATGATTACCATCTACGTCCGTGGTGTATATCTTCCAGGTTTCGAACTGATTCCTTCCCTTGCAATGCTTGGTATGGCAGCAGCAGTGATTGCTAGAAGAAGCATGGAAGACGACGAAGATGACGAAGAAGCAGACTGGCGCGAAGCGGCTCCCGGTCTGTGAAATCGGCATACAAACTGTTACTGTAATTGACCCATATAGGGGTTGTATTCATAACGAAGTACATTCCGTGGACTTCATTGTAGGCACACATTGGTGATTGAAATGAGTGGACTTCTAGACAAAGCAAACAAGACTGCAGCTGATACAACCGAAGAACCGAAAGAGAGTTCTGAGGCTGTCCTAACTGATGTTACACCTGTTGCTTCAGGTAATGGACTAAACATGGACCAATTGAAGTTCCAAATTGGAGCAGTTTTCGGATTTCTTATTACTATGATACTAGTATTCTTCATCGACAACATCGTTTTGTTTGGCGATATTACATTAGATGATTTCTTTGTTCCAGGAATAATTTTGTGGTGGCTAGTTTTCAACGCAGAAGATTTGAAGCAGCAAGATTTCGATGCCAAAAAGTTGGCAGTTAGCGGGGTTGGTTTCCTAGTAGTGACTGCATTATTCGCTGGAGTTGCAATATTCAGTGCATCCGGAAGTGGTGTTACAATCGCTAATATCGAATACGATGGCGATAATGATGAAATCGACATCTCATTCTATGGTCCTAAAGGAATGGATTACACTGTTGAAGTTTTAGTAGATGGTAAGGTAGAGTACACACATGATGCCACAATTAACATCGATAAAGGAAGCCATTCAGTTGATTTGGATGACTTCTGGAAAGGTAATTCAGAAGATATGACTGGAAAAGAATTGATCGAATATGAGATCAAGGTAACCTCTGATGGTGGAGAGGATTCGATGGCCTTCAATGATATTATGAATCGCGAGGTTGACACTGCGTTCATCAGTGTTCTCGAAAAATATACCTACGAAAATAACGGTGAAAACAAAATCTACGAGGGTATTTACATCGAGATGATTGTTGGTATTGGTTCACCAAACGCAGATTTTGATTTCGCAAATGGCGCCTTCACAGGGACTGTCCCTCAACCTATCGAATCCGACTGGACAGCCCAAGTAAGAGTTCTAGGTGGAGACCAGATTGTCGAATACGACATTACTGCTGATGAAGGAGTAGCCAACGGTTATGGAGATTTCAATTTCGATTGGGTTTCGCTTCACATGGATGGAGGCTATTTGGAGAAAGGCGATTTCTATGGCTCAGATGGTTGTTACACGTTTGAAATAACAATTGCCAATGAGCATGGGGACACGTTTGTTACTACAGACTCTCAGATTCGATTCTATTGGGATGACAATGAGGCAAACAATGATGATCAGCCTGCAGAAGCTTGCTGAGAGTAATTGTTGCATCACTTTGAGTGAAACAACGGTTTATACCTAGATTGGCCAGCATTACTGCATGGTCAACTGGTCATTCGATGATACACAAACTGCCAATGTTCCACCACCGCCCAAGCGAAGGCTTTCCTCAAAGTCAAAGCGATCAGGGGCTAACAAACTGTCCTCTAGTCGGACCGCTGATGGTCGTGTCCGCAAGATCATCAACGGCGAAGTTGTATATGTCCGCATTCGCCGAGTAAAGGCGTAATTACTCAATTACACCAGAATCTTCGTCATCGACCTCTTCGGTGATGTGTGAGTATTCTTTCGCAGCTTCAATGCTCATCTGTCTTCTNAACATCANGACGAAGATAACNACAGCGACCACCAAACCAATTGAGATNGGTAATACCAGATTTGATGAATCATCATCTTCAATGGACCAAGTAACAGGATTAGTTGTTGCAGTTCCACTTGAAACTACATNGAATCCTTCGAAATGATAAGGTACGAATATTGTACACTCNAGGNTCAAATCACCCTCGACAGCNGAATCCCAGTTCATTGGAATTTCAATAGTTTCACCAGCTTCTGCAGAGTATGGTACGTTCACTCCAACATTAGCATCAGCTCCGTTAGAAGTACAATCAATTAAGAAATTNGCAGCAGCATCACCGTTGTTGGTTACAGTAGCCATTACGCCGAGTCTTGAATTCACGTTGTTTTCATTGTCACTTTCTACAAGTGAATCAAATGATAGTGACGGGAGGTCGAGTGAAACATCAAAGTGGTTTACCTTAGGTAATTCTGAAATTTGATGTTCATAATTACCCCATGGAGTTGAAAGAACAACTAATCCACTAGCACTTTCTTCATGCACGACTCCAGAACCATCTTGCCATCTGATCATTCTATCTCTTTCNTCAAGTGCGATTTCAATCACGTTGTCTCCCATGTTTTCAGGTTCGAATGTGTTATTGTCTCCTAGTGGAGANGTGCTGACGGAATCATACCCCATGTTATAGCCATAGAATACAACATATCCATTTTGAACACCAACTGTGCGGGTGGTCAGGATGTTCACCCAGTTGTCGGTAACTCCTCCAGTNCCAGTTGAATTAGTCCAAGTTATGGTTGCATCATCCCAAATAATGATGTCTTCATCACTTATTCCTCCGGATAATGAAGAATCTGTCACGCTGATTGAACCCATCACCTCAATCGGGCCTGTGCTAGTCATTTGAGCACCATTTAGTGTGCACGTTCCAGAACATGTAATTCCTGCGCCGAAAATCGAGCCAGTAACAATTAATGTTCCTTGCACATCGATACTCCATGCGTTGTTTCTGTCTGGAATAACTAATGATGTGCCATCTCCAGATAATTCATCGGCTTCCAACATCACAGGGGTTGTACCCTGCGCTGATAGTGTAATTGTGCTAATCGAAGAAATTTGGAAAGGATGTGTTGTAATGTTNACCGTGATATTTTCAACATCTAAATCCCCATTCCAATCAAATTGAGTTCCAGTCCAATTTACTGTAGTTTCGTTGTTAATTTCGATATCGATTCCATAGAGTACTTCGTCGGCGAAATCAATTCGCAAAACACCGGTTTCCCCAAGGAAACCAACCGGCACATGGACATTCGCAGTACCAGCTAGATTCAGTTTAGGTGGCGCCACTGCATCCATAGAGCCCGATACNACCATCGTTGCTCCTTCTTCGATAATCACAGCGGTATTTTCCGCGATTTCATAATCTCCAGAAACGGTCCATGTGGCTCCGTTAGAGACAGTATATGTCCCAGAGAGAGTTCCNCTAGAATCCTCTTCAGTATCATCAGATATATCTGTTGCAGAGACAAATGGCTGGCTTAGTAAAATGATTAGAGACAGTAGCAGTGCTCTTCGCATATTATGTGCTCTAATGAACAAGCAAATGAATCATGCCCCGACATTATCATCAATAGGGGACATCTTTCCATCCAATCTTGTAACCGATGAGGTTGAATGAACGGTGTAGAATTGGCGTGATTACCACAAGTAATACCATTGGAACAATCAANTCTCTATCTCCGTGAGCGGAACCTGTCAAGAATAATTGTCCGAATATGAATACCGATATCGCAAATGGAAGAGTGTCGAGTAGAGGTGCTTTGCTGGAAACATCTCCTTCCCTTTTCATGCCTTTACGTCGCTTGAAATAAGACCCGGTGGAATCGCCAACTAAACTTGTGAATCCTAANAATGTACCAAGGACAAATGCACTTGCAGCCCATCCAGTGGCTGCTTCAGTTGGAGAGATGAACACCCAATTTTCTGGAATCATTGTCATGAGGTAGCATAGTAGTCCACTTGTCAGTGAACCACCGATCAAACCATTCCATGTTTTTCCATCACCGAGTAGTCGATTTCCATCTTTGTGCATCCTGCCTCCATCGATTGGCCAAGGGCCATATCCTGTCTTTGGTAGCCACTTGCCCCACATCATTGCGAAGGTATTGACTAAGAATCCTGGAAGATAAATCCAAAGCGTGAACAACATCATTTCAAAGACATTGAAATCTGCCATAAATCATTGGTGCAGCATTAGGCCTTTGAACTCAATGGCGATTTTTACTTCACGATGGCCTTATGAGCCTATCAATGATGGAGCGGTCATGGCAGGAATGTCAGTCTTGGTAGTAGGTGGCGGAGGCCGTGAACATGCACTATGTTTGGGCTTAGCNAGGAGTGCATCTGTTGGTGANATTCACTGTGCNCCTGGTAATGCNGGNACTTCCGAAATAGCCACTAATCATGCTTTCNGNGATGTCTCTGATTTGATTCATCTTGCTTTCCAATTACAAGTTGATTTTGTTGTAGCCGGNCCGGAAGCTCCGTTGTGCGAGGGNCTTGCAGACCAACTTGCAAAAATGGATATTCCTTGCTTTGGNCCGGTTGCTGCTCTTGCCAGATTGGAAGGTAGCAAATTGCACGCCAANCAGGTTATGAANCAAAATGGAGTNCCAACTGCAGATTTTCATGTATTAGGAAANGATAGTGANATTGATGCTGCACTGGATGACTTTTCCGGNAATCCTTGGGTAGTGAAGAGAGATGTTTTGGCAGGAGGNAAGGGAGTAGTAGTCACAGAAGACCGTTCAGAGGCTAGACAATTCATTCAAGAATCAATAGAAAGTGACGGTCAAGTTTTGCTTGAAGCATTTCTCCCTGGGGAGGAAGCAAGTNTGTTGGTGGTCATGGATGGAAGTGGCTATGTGTGCCTTCCAGCAAGTCAAGACCACAAAAGAGAATTCGAAGGTGACAAGGGCNGAAACACTGGAGGAATGGGTGCTTATGCTCCAGCTCCTGTCTACACAGATGAGGTCAAAGCAAAGACGATTNNGAGAATCGTCGAGCCCATGCACAAGGACCTATCAAGCCGAAGAGTCCCATACCGAGGGGTACTGTATGTTGGTTTGATGATAGACCAACATGGTGACCCTTACGTAGTGGAATTCAATGTAAGGTTTGGTGATCCAGAATGTCAAATTACCATACCCCTAATCACTTCAGATTTGGGAGAAATGTTGAGTGCAGCATCCAGAGATAAACTCGCATCACATGACGTTCAGTTCCACGATAAGCATGCGATGACAGTTGTTCTTGCCGCAGAGAATTATCCCGGTCCAGTAGAGAAGGGCAGACCAATTTCCAATTTACCTGAATCCTCCACGGATTCTTGGGTCAATCATGCCGGAACTAAGAGCGAAAATGGTCAACTTTTGTCTAACGGTGGAAGGGTACTTTCTTGCACAGGTTTGGGAGACAGCCTCCAGGATGCTGCTGACAAGGCTTACGCCTTGATTGAACAGATTGATTTGTCCGGCTCCCATTACAGGCGAGATATAGGTCACAGGGCACTATGAGATGTATTATCCAAATTGNCCCGCAGTATTGCGTTTTTTGGGACAGCCAAATTAATGGTTCTAGAATGCCAATAGGCAACGCATAAAAAGGGGCCTNATGTGGCCGCAATGCTACAGCCTTTAGGCTGCACCTAGAAAACTAGAGGGAAAAACAATGTCGACAGAAAACGACGGAAAAATTGGAGCGCAAAACGCATTGCTGGGGTGGCTAATTGCACCTCTTGCAATTTTGGTTGCGCTCCTAGCTGACTACGGTCTAGACTTCGGTCTAGCCTTAGAGATGAACGAACTAAAGCCATACGCTGTAATTGCAATTGCAGCAGTACTTGGAATGGCACCACGTGCCTTGAAAGAATTCGAAATCATCCAACAAGGAGCAGCTATTTCCCTCGCTACCCTTGTTGTATCACTCGTTCTGGCTGAAGGAGTTTCGATTTACATGGATTCAAACTTCCTAGGTTTGATNTTCTTCATCGTAATGTTTGGCGGATATCTGTTGGACTCCAACGGACGTCATGAATGGAACACTGTGATGATTTTCGGATTCACAGGGTTGTGGACCGCTATTGTTGCGGCAGCACACTTTGCTGATACGCAAACCAAACTTTACACATTGGATGGACAAGAGTATATCAGAACATCTGCATGGCAAGAAGCCACCGGATTTGTCTTCTTCAATACTCTCGGAATTTTCGTAATTCTCGGTCTTTTGGCTGCAGTATTACTGCGAGGTGTACTAACTCCTGCAACCGACAAGGGTTGGTTTGGTTACATCAAGCCGATCGATGGTGGCTGGAACAGTGCAACACTTCCACTGCAANTTGCATTGGCTGTTTGGGCAGCGACTCACATTGCAATCATGGCTTACTTCAACACTCTTGGAGACATGGACATTCTCGCTATATGGTCTGAAGAAGGATACCACGGGTACATCGGGTTCTGGCCAGCAGCACTAACCGGCATAGTTGCCTTGACATGTGCTTGGATGTGCGCAGAGAGATGGTTTACGCGTGCTCTTTTCATAGGTTCNATGTGGATTCTGTACATCGTCTCTTCNCTGTANGAATCCAATCACTGGGCTAACGAGAGCTTCGAAGGAAGTTGGGCTGTNTGGATCTGGTTTGGAATCACCTTCTTCATTGGAGTTCTAATCTATTGGTTCGCAACTCACGAAGATTACGGTGGATGGATGAACAGAGAACTGCACGAACCAAGTCAGGCTCGNGTGTTCTGGTCTAATCACTGGGCAGGAATCATGACATTCACCGCTTTCATGGTCGCTCTAGCAATCAGAGTACAGTGGTACTTCGTTCCTTCAATGAACTCATCTGGATTGGAATCTTGGGACCTTACTGGAGGTTCTGACCCTTGGTACATGAAGCGTGTTGTTGACTATGTCATCGCTGAAAATGCNCACTTGATTTGGGATGCTGATAGAAACTACCCGGTTGGAGGTATCAATCCTCGTCCGCCATTATTCTCTTGGTCAATGGCACTAGTNGCAATGCTTCTGACAAATCTCGGAATCTCTTCTGAGGCCTCTGTCTGGTATGCAATGCTTGCTCTACCTGCAGTATTCGGCGCACTAATCGTGTTCCCAATGGCTGCAATTGCAAAGGACAATTTCGGGAAGGGCGCTGGTGTAATCGCTGCTTGGTTAATCGCATTCATGCCAACCCACGTTCAAAAGTCGACATGGGCTATGGCNGACCACGATTCATACGTNCTGCTGTTCCTGACTGCTGCATTCATGTTCTATCTGCGTGCAGTAAAGGCNGGTGGAGACGAGCGTCTNTCACGATACACTAACGCATACCCTTCAGGAATCATCAAGGCTTTGTCTGAAGTCTTCAAGCAGCGNAGAAAGGCATCTGCTAATGCTATCGCAGCAGGTGTCTGTTTCGGTATTGTCGCTCTTGGATGGAAAGGTTTCGTTTACGGTCCTGCAATTATATTCCTTGCATACTTTGTCCAAGTAGCAATGAACATGTTTAGAAGAAAGGATAGCACAATCCTATCTGCCCTGAATATCATGATGTTGGGTACAATCTTCCTCATGGTTCTGCCATTCTATGCACACCCGCAACTAAACTTAGTTTTGAATTCCACAGGATTAACTCCTCTGCTATTCATCACACTGTTCACCATTGCAATCGCATGGATTACTACTGGATTCCGTGACAAGCCTTGGCTACTTGTTCTAGGATCATTATTCACTGGCGGAATTGCATTCGGTGTAGTTCTGTATCTATTGCAGATCACTGACCAATCGAATGCTTGGGAAATCTTAACCACGGGTTCAGGGTACTTCACCAAGAACAAGATCTTTGGAACAATTGCTGAAGCAAGCGCTCCAAGTCGTGGACAGTTATTCGCATCCTTTGGACCGATTGTCTTCGTTCTGGCAATAGTAATGGGTATCATCGCATTGTGGGACGGCATTGTCAAGAAGAGTCAGACTAAACTCATTCTAGGAATGTGGGTTATTGTCGCAGCTTACATGGCATGGTCCGCAGGAAGATTCCTGTTCAACGCAGCTCCTGCTATGGCAGTAATGGGTGCTTGGGGTATTGTCACTCTATGGGGTGCAAGCGGTGCAAGCAACATGGCTCGTTCTTGGAGAAGAATGGGAATCAGAACTCCTGGAGAGAGAATTACCAANGCTCGCAAGGCAGTTTGGAGAACTCCACAATTCAGCGCTATCGGTCTTGTACTGTTGATGCTAGTCAGCCAACATGCAAGTTACGGTATAGATGCAGCAATGCCTTCTTCNTCGAGACATGAAGCTGAGATGGATGAAACAATTTACAACATTGCCCCTGATATCCTAAGGTGGAATGACTTTGGTTTCTCTATCCTTGATGATTCNAAGTATGACGAGAACTCACGTTTCTATCTAGGTTCATTTGGTTCTGGATACAATGACAGAGGATGGAATATGGCATATGATTGGTTGTCAAATCAAGACACTGACCAATCATATTCTGATCGCCCAGCCTTCGTATCATGGTGGGATTATGGTTTCCAAGCATTAGAGACTGGTGACCACCCATCCGTATCTGACAACTTCCAGTCAGGTATCCCTGCAACTGGTAACATGCTTCTAGCAAGGAGCCAGGACGACTTGGCAGCAATGTTCATTTGGAGATTATCAGAAGCTGACCTATCTTACAATGAAGCAAGAACTGGAGAAAGAGTCCATACAAACTCCTTCCTAAACTCACTNGGTAGTCACTTGAGTGACGAACAGAAGTCTGAATTTGTCAAGATTCAAACCAACATGGATTCAGATGGGGTTATTGACCGTTCGTTCGAGGTAATACAAGTCAATGGCGATGTTGTTATGGCACAAGGTCGCTTGATTAATGACGGTGTATTCGGTGCAGACCCTCAAACCTANTACAAGGTCTATGAGGATGGTGAAGCAATCGCTTGTCCTTCTGGTGCAGAGTGTGTAGGAGACTACGCATTCGTCCATATGGATGAGGCACAGCCGGTATTCAACAACAACATCCGTGCTGCTTCAGACACTGAAACTAACAACACCCACTATATCTTCGGAGATTATTGGTACACTTCAGACCTAATTGAAGAGTACGACTCGGTAAGCACAGGTATTCACAGAGCNAATGCAGGAATTGCATTGATTACTCAGATGCTGACATCTTCACTTGACAGCGAAGAACTGCATTCCCTGTACGTGGACCTTTCAAACAACGCTGTGTACACAGTACAAGATTACGAAGGTGCGCCTGGTGAAACAATTACCAGAGATCATGAAATTCGATACTTCGCAATCGACCATAGATTGTATCCTCGTGCAGGTATGTACAGTTCTGAATACAGCGGTGGAAGCCCAACAGGTATTTTCGCAGCACCAACTATTCTTTCTGGACAAGACTTTGGCACATTCATGGATGAAGTTTACATGACTGCCCGTGGACAATTCAACGACGAAATGACCCGTGAAGAGTTCGATGAGGAAATGCGCAAGGATGTGTTGAATCAACAATCTGGTGCAACCTTTGACCCATTGAGTCTTGTGGACATCAGAGTCGACCACACACCTGCTTTCTTTGAGACTATGCTTGCTAGAACTTATGTTGGATACGGCGCATCTTCACTTGGATTTGCAACAACTGAGCAACCTGGTCAGCACTTCGGCCAATCAGGAACTCCTAATTCAATTATGACAAATGCAGTACCATTGCCAGGTGCAATGATGAACCACTTTGTAATTGCAAACTGGTATAATGCTGAGAANGAGTTTGACACTCTGGGCCAAGCAAACACAATGGTCAAGATTTTGAAGTACTATCCTGGTGTTGANGTCGGTGGAACCGTCACAATGTCTGATGACGGCCAACCTCTGCCAAATGTAAGAATCCTAATCGAGAGAGATGCATTCTCTGGTGAGGGTGAAACTGACTTGGATGATGACACATACTGGATTCCAATTGGATACACAGACGCTGATGAAAACGGCGAGTGGTCTTACACAGTTCCTGCTGGAAAGATTCGCGTCTCTGCATACGCAGGAGTATTCGANGANGTGGATGCTAAGGATGTAATCAANACCGGAGAATACGCAGCAGGTCTTGGTGACTTAACTGTTGAAACCAACGATGACCGTGAGACAAACCTGATTACAGCCCTACTAGGTAAGGTTGCAAACATGTCTTGGATGGGTGANGTTACACAGAACATCACAGGTAACCAAGCTGACAGAGAAGAAGGTGATTCAATCGACACTGACTTCGATATTGAAGTTGAATCCAGTGGTGTTTCTGGAACAGTAACTTGGACTGGTCATGAATCCTTTGANGGTGACGCACTGGATGGAATGGACTTCATTCTAAGAAACATCTGGGATATGACTTCCAACTACACTGTAACAACAACTAGCGGTTCGTTCACTACAAACNCAGGTGAATCAAGAGTGATTCAGGGAACTGGAGAGGTNATTTTCACTTCAGAAGGAACATTCGATACTCAAGGTAANACAGGTATCGTTTATGGATTCACTGGAAATTACACACGTACTGTTTTGGATGGTCGCTCATACACAGCTAACGCATCCTTCACAGGCGCTGGAACAATTGTAGCCAACTGGATCGATTACGATGCNCCTGNATGTGATGAAGAAACAGAAGGGGACGAAACCATATTCGTCCTTCCAACATTCAATGAAACGGTAGATGATGAGAATGTCACTTCCATACACACAGCATGTTCGACCGGTGAAGCAGACACATATCTGTTCGCAGGTACAATCAATGCTAACGGAAGAATGACTGCAGATGGTCCTGTTTCAGTTGTGAAGTATCTTGATGGTGAAACATTCGAGGGTACTGGCTTCTATGAGGGAGTCGGTACTGCNAACGGTACTGGATTATTCATTGGAGANGGAACCTTCTCTGGACCNATGGTTGCTCCAGGTTCTTTCTATAAGACAGGATTAATGCCGGGAACTTACAACATGATTGCTGTAATGGAGAACGGTAGAGAAGTCTTGCTTCCAGACCCTGTTGAGATTACAATAGATCCAGTTACAGACTTGGAAATGAAGATGCCAGGTTCAATATTTGAAGATACCCTGTATGCAGACTACTTCACTAACGGCGACCCGACACCACTGCCAAACGCGACCATTGAATTGGTTGATTTCGATTTGGCAGAAGATGTGGCTCCAGTATCAATNGTAACCGATGAAAATGGTAGCTTTAGTTACGGACCACTGGCAACAGGTTTCTACCAGTGGAGAGTAGACATTGATAACGACGGCTGGTATGAAGTTGAAGAGAACTTCACAGTTGGACTAGACTCAGAGAATGTAACACTTGCAATCTCTGTACCAACCAAGAGAGATGTAGTAATCAATTTGGATGATGGAGGCTCAGGCCTTGACCTTGCTAACAGAACCATTACTTTCACGAATGCTGAAAGCACGGATTTGAACCAGTTTGTAGTAACAGCAACTTCAGATGAAAATGGAGTTGTTCACGCTGAGGTCAACATGGGGCAATGGATTATCTCTGATGAAACAGACGACACACATGTTCTNTGGCATGAGGTTGAAGTCACAACAGATGACATCGAACTCAACCTATCATACGCTGTTAGCGTGTGGGTTAATGGTACAATCTGGGCAATAGATGGTTTGACTGAATTATTGTTGGANCCTCAATTTAACGAGCCTTCAGATGTTCCTGTNGAAATGAGAGAGGCTGCAACCAATGTAAAGATCGAGGCACGTTCTGGAATGATTATTCTTGAGTCGATTTCTGATGATAACGGAACATTCTCTTTCAGAATGCCTGAAGATCTCGTATTCCACGTAACTGCATCTAGTTTCGCTGGAACAACCAGTAACACTCTGACAGCAGGAATGCTGGTTAGCAATGCTTCTGAAGTTACTGAAACAGACCTATTCTTGGTTGACTCAAATATCATCCAAGGTGCTGTATGGCTCAGAGAGTCTCCAGTTAATGGCTCAGGTGTTGCATGGGGAGATGGAATCTCTGGTTCNGCAGGNACTGAAGTAATTGCTACAGATTCAAACGGATTAGAATGGAGAGATGAACTTGATGATGCAGGAACATTCCTGATGCACCTGAATGATGATAATTGGNCATTGACAGTATCCAATTCAGAAATGAATGTNGCACCTGTAGCTATTAACGCATCAAANCAAAGTGATCAAGTTATTCTAGTNGCAAATCCAGANAATATTTCATTGACACTAAGAGTGTTCTTGGATACTAACGACGATGGTGCGTGGGAGAATGGAACTGCGATTACTCCAACCTTCAACTTCACTTCAGTTAACCAATTCGGAATAGATGTCCAGGTTACTGAAGATATGTACAATCTCACAACTGGTGAATTAACAGTTGAGTTATCTGTTGGAAATTATATCATTGAATTGTTCGAAGACGACCCTCGTGACGAGAACGCAAGCGACTACCGCTTGTACTCTACTGGACTACCAAGTATCGACATCGGCCTTGCTGCATCTGGAGATCCTCTAGAAGTGATGATTGTACCAGAATACCTAGTCACTGGAACAGTAATGATGGAAAGTGGATTCCCTATGGACAATTCCACTGTATGGTTGAGAAACGAAGCAGGTGACGACTTCTATCCACTCGTAACGGATGAGAATGGAACCTTTGCAGAATATGTTCCTCACGGCGAATGGTATGTTGAGGTTGCAGAGTACACCGCTGACAGTAACGAAACTGAAATCTTTAGAGATGTCTTGGTCGTTGATGGAGCAAAGACTAACCTTAGCTACAANACCAAGACTGCNATGACAGTGAATATTCAATTACAGGAATCGCTAACCAATTCCAACATCACTGCAACTAGAATTACTGCAGTCAGTTTGGACGGCCTAGGTAATGTAAGCCTCGGACCATCTGATAATGCAGGAATGATTAGCGAAGTCCTGATGCCAGGTAACTGGACATTGGCGCTCAACAGAACAGAGACTCTAGAGAGTTGGACNCTTGAAGAAGGAATATACAACTCTGCAGACAGTATGGTAAACAATTCGTGGGAAGCNGGAATNGTAAGNATCGACAAGTCAGTCTTGATTGGTGGTAAGATNTTCTGGGACCTAAACGAGGATGACCTACCTTCCTCCGGAGAAGGAATTTCTGATGTGAATGTATCTATCACCTCCGAGAATGGCTTCAATCAAACTGTNGCAACTGATTCTGATGGTGTCTGGAAGTTGTTTGTACCAATTCGTGACAATTACACAGTAGTTGCAGAAAAGACAGGTTTCGCTACAGTGAATTACACTGATGGAAACAATACCTTCTATGCAGTTAACGACACTCACGAGAGTCGTGACTTTGAGATGAGTGCAGGATTGGTATCAGTATCCGGTAATGTCACAGACATCTTAGGAACCAGCACAAGACTTGATGGAGCAACCGTTACTCTTTACCCAGTTAGTGGAATTGTACGTGACCCAGTCTCTATCACATCTACATCCTACGCTAATGACACATTGTCTTGGGATGCAAGTATCCAACCAGGTGATTGGATTGTGGTTGTTCAAGGAACAGACTCTGATGAGAACGGTGGCGGTATAGCAATCGGACTATTGGAAGCATCCGTTCAGGAAGGAGCATCCATTGACATGGTAATGGAGAGAGGTGGTCTTCTCGCTCTATCCACATCATGGTTATCCATNGAAAGCGANGAATTCCATGCGGGAGATGTTGCCGAAGGAGTCGAGATAGAACTTGACTTGGGTGACGGCCTAAAATGGAACATGGACTTTGATGCAAATGGTGAGCTTGAGATAATTCTACCAGCAGGTAATGTCGCATTAGACAGTGAGTTTGACACAGTGCAACACGAATTGAACTTGACAATGGAATACACTGCAGGATTGTCTGTAGATGTCATTCAAGACACTGCTGAAGATAGAGTCATTGAATTCACCCGTCGTGTGAACTCTGACTTAGTCGTAGAAGTAATCTCAATCGGTGAAGGAACCGCTGTATTCGACAGTGAAGACCTCAGCGAGATGACAGCTATCGAGGATGATGAAAATGGTTACGAGATAATCACATTGAAGTTGAGTCTGACNTATGANGGAACNGAAATTTCAGATCAATTCACTGTTTCCGGTGGTCTTGGAGTAACCCAAGACGCTGAGTTCTGGTCAATTGAATACCTCAACTCCACTGGCGACTGGACAGATGTAATGGATCTCACCATGGGAATTGGAGTCAACAACTCTGATACTTCGCAATTATTGACTACAGAAGTAGATGCAAGAATCATTCTACCTCTGCAGAACCAAACACAGACCTATGATGATGGCCACGCAGTTAACATGCGCTTTACCGCAGATGGTGGACCTAACGAAGTGAGTGTTCGTGTCAATGTTCCACAGCAGTATAACATATCATTGTTTGATGCTCCAGCAGCAATCGGTGTTGGTGTAGGCGATGAAACATTGGTTACCCTGAGAATTGTTAACGATGGAAATGGTGATGACACAGTTTCAGTGCAATCTAGCCTATCCTGTGAAGGATGGCAAGTTACTCCAGGAATATCTAACATAACTGTGGCTGCAGGAAATGAACGCAGTCAATCATTCACAATATTCGCACCAGCAGATGCTTCCTCTGAAGAATCATGTATGGTCGAATTCACTGCAGACAGTGAAGGTGACTTTGAAACACAAACTCAGAGTACAAACGCCCTCATCTCAGTCGCTAAGTTGGTTATTGATGAAGGTGGAGTTGAACCAAGAAATGCTGAAGCAAAGGCTAACGCAGATGGTCAATTCATCATTCCAATCAGAAACGAAGGTTTCCTGACTGCNCAGGATGTAATTGTCTATCTACAAGCTGACGANCTTGGAGACACNGATTACCCGCAAAAGCAGGTTACAGTTACNGTTCCAGCAAACGGCACTGCTTATGCAACGTTTGATTATTCTGACTTGCCTCCTGGTGATGCTAGATTGAANGTCACACTGGATGTGATTGGAACTCCAACGCACGAAGATAGTCAGACAACAGAGATTATCACAATCAAGTTCTCCAACATGGCAGACGAAGATGGTGAATCTTCTTGGTTGGTTGTTGTAATCATATTACTTACAGGACTAGTATTGTACGGTGGCTTCAAGACTGCAAAGAAGGGNTCNTCTGGTCGCTTCTGATACTCACTCCCAAATCGGACCCTTCAACAGGGCTCAGATTGGGTTGGAGTTAGACATATGTTCAAGCATTAAGAGCGACAGCATTGACACATGTGGGAGGAGAAAGAGTTCAACAATGTTGAATTTATTCCTGAACCCACCGATAATCGCATNGTTTCCGCAGCAGATTCAGCAACAGTAGGTCATCAGGAAGGTTGGCGCAGTGAAGTAATGGGCTGGGCGCCAGTGCCGGTACCTGTAGTTTCTAGNCCTAGGAGAACAACGCAACGTATCGCAAATGTTGGAATATTTCTGATACTAATTCTCGTCTTTTGGGCTATATGGCGTAGCCAGTTATTGTTCATTGAGATCCCTCCCCCTACTTCGGAGTGGGCATTCGAAGACTCAGGGGTAAGGGATTTACAATCTTCGGGGTATACTGGTGAGGGAATAAGAGTCTGTATGGTCGATACAGGGATAGANATGAGTCATCCTGATTTAGAAGAGGCGGATTTGGTGTTCAANGATTTCTTCACAGGATCTAGNNAACCAGTTGATAATGGTAATCTTGCCCATGGCACGATGATGGCTGGAATTTTGATTGCTGATGGGCACATGAAGGGGATTGCTCCGGGGGTAACTCTTGGCATGGCTGCCGCATTAGGTGATGATGGTGAAGGAGGCAACAGCGGCGACCAAAATGTAGTTTCGAGTGCTATTGATTGGTGCTGGAAAACATTCGATGCAGACATAATTTCACTGTCATTGGGAGGTGAGAGCGACCCGGAGGCGACTAGAGATGGTCCAACAACAAATGCTGTTCGGCAGGCTATTGCAAATGGCGTTTATGTCGTAGCTGCGGCTGGAAATGATGGAGGAAGTGAAGATGATGGCAGGGTTGCAACACCTTCCAATGTCAATGAAGCAATTTCAGTTGCCGCAATTGACGAGAGTGGAGACATTTGGAGCGGTTCCTCATTAGGCGAATCAGAAGATAGTGATGGTGAAGAGAGACAAGATCCGCATCAAAAACCGGAGATTTCAGCGCCAGGGGTTTCGGTAATATCCACTGCATTCGATGGAGAATATTATTCCTCCACAGGAACTAGTGATGCAACAGTATTCGTTTCCGGGATATTGGCATTAATTTTAGAGGCAGAGCCAGAATTAAGGAACCCAGATTCTCAATGCCTTCTTGATGTAAAGACGGCTCTAATGAATTCTGCCAATCCATTAGAAGATGGAATCGAACATCATTCCAGGAGGGGATATGGTGCTGTCGACGGTGAATCGTGGTTGCGAGAAATACGTTCTTCTGTGTCTTGCTAGTGCTAAAAAGCAATACTGCGTCACCAAATCTTGTCCTACAGCATATTGATATTATATTCGCAATTTGATATTATGTTATTTTTTTTAGAGAAAAAATGTGATATTTTAAGTTAAAATTGATATTTTTCAATTGAAAACAAGCCCAATGTGTTAAGTTGGTCTTTGTTTTGGAAGTCTTAGAGAGGGTGTTGATATGTCAGCAAACGTCCAAAAAAGTAAGAGCATCGGTCTAGTAAGTCTATTCATGGTTTCGCTATTCGTAACCATGGTTTCGACTGCACCAACAGTTACGGCTGTTAATGAGACCACATCAGGAACGATAACAGGAACAGAAACATGGACTGGAGTGATGAATCTAGACGGTGATTTGCTAGTTGCGGGTGGTGCCAAGTTGATTATCAATGCAGGTACAACTATCAATGTGCCTGCAAACAGAAACATACAGATTCAAGGTTCAATTTGTGCCGGAGATTCCTCCTGTGGGGCATCACAGGCAAGTACAGGATCTCCAATTCGATTCATTTGGGGTTCGGCAGCAGCTCCAGCTCCTAATCAGACTGGGCGATGCTACGTTACTGGAATTTTCAACCCTGACATGTCATGCGGTTCTGGTATCTATCTGGCATCAACTATCGACCAATCGTTGACACGAATGAATCACGTTACAGTTGATGGTGCATATGGAATTCCAGTTGATATTGATGGCCAGGGTACAATCAAGTACGGTGCCATGATTTTCGATGGTGCAAGTCTGAGTGTTACAAATCCTACATTCAAAGATATAAACACGACAAATGTGTTAGCGTTTGATGGAGCATCACCGACTCTAGATGGTGGTACATTCGTGGTTGGTACGGATGGTCAGGGTTACCAAGGTGCAGCAATACAAGCTTATGGCGCTGGAGCGGGATTAGTGGTCATGCAAATTCTAAATTCTGCCTTCACTGGTGCAGAAACCGATTGTGGACAACAAGGAGGAGGCCGTTCAGCAATTTATCTGGAAAACTCCTTCGTTCGAATGGACACGGTTTCGGTTACTGAAAACTCGTATGGCGCTTTCCTACGTTCAAGCAGTGGATATCTTACCAATTCCACAATAACAACAAAGTGTAATGCAATCGATACAAACTCTCACTTGGTTACCAATGGGCAGCAATATACATTCGTTATCTCTGATAACACAATTACGCCTACTGAGGGTGCCGGAATAACTGCATATGATGGAGCAATTGTTGTAGCAGAACGCAATACAATCTCAGGATCATCTGAGGGTTCAGGATTCGGTATCAGGTCATCCTTTGTCACAATCAACAATAACGTCATCGGACCAATCGGTGGATGGAACGGATTGTGGGTATACGGTCAGTCTGATGTTTCGGCGGAGAATAACACAATTCTCAATACTGCGAAGGAACCAGTCCTAATTGGCGAATACCATCACAAGGACCAGGGATGGAACGTACCTGCACCTACCAAAGCCAGAATTTATTTCGCAAACAACCTCGTTTCTAACAACACAGGAACTTGCAACTCACAATACATGTACGGAGGAGATTTCCCATGCCCGGCTTTCCATGTATACATGTCATCTGCGACATTCATGGATAATACGGTTACAAACAACCTTGGTGATGGATTCAGGATCAAGGGCGGGATTGTAAATGCTCAAGGCAACGACATTGAAGTTGGAGGATTTGCAGCAAACATTTCACTTTATGATGATAATTATGGTAACAAGTACGGCTCAATTGCGTATTTCTCAGAGAACACTTACTCGAATGCTTCGCAGATTTACAATGTCACAGAGTCTAGAGTAGCGGTTCAGAGCGAGTTTATGCCTGACCCAGGCGGCAATGAATTGTATCCAGTATCCCTCTCTTGGGGTGGTGCCGAGTGCCCATGGGATACTTCAGAATGTATCAAGGCACCATTGACGGCTGAATGGCCTCCTCGCTTTATGCCTCTATCAATGGAAGTAAATCGAAATGCAACTACATTCACATATTCTGATGTTCAAAACTTCGATCGTTCCAAGATTCATATTCAGAATCAAAATACTGCATGGGGTGTACAAGTCGAACAGGGTGAATTAGTTCGCTACCAAGTCAAGGCTGACAACTCACAAGTTGCGGATGCTCTTGTTACAATTAAAGATGCAAACGGTAAACCATTGTACAACATGAGTACTGACGCTTATGGATACACTCCATGGGTCACTTTACCCTCTAATTTCCACATAGATACAAACTGGGATCATGTTGCTACTGGACAAGGTGAGGATTCTTGTGGAGATGGAGCAGATAATGACGGTGACACTCTTGTCGATGGTCAGGACCCTGATTGCCAGAATGGCGGAAGGGAAATGCCAACCTACACAGTAGAAGCCAAGAAATTCACTAAAGGGACCTCAACTCACGATTTCACACTTACCGGTATGGTGGATGAAGTGATTAATCTGGATAACATCGAACCATCCGTTAGCGTTGATCAGAATGATGGAACATCCTTTGCAAGAACTATCTCCATAACTGGTTCTGCCCACGATGGTATTTCTGGACCTTACTTCAACGATTATGATTCTTGGTCCAAGCAGTTCGGAGACATCAAACGAGTCGAGATTCAACCACATGGTAGCTCTGACTGGTATTTGGCGACTGATACTTCAGGTGCAAATGGTGAAGTTACAATGACAAACTGGCCATTCAAATCATGGAGTTTCGACTGGGATATGGCTAATCACTTTGAGGAGGATGTAACTTTCAGAATCCGTTCACACGACGGTTTAGACGAGTCGATTGTTACTACACGAATATTCAAATTGAATATTAATCCTCCAACCATCAACTTAGATTCACCACTAGATGGTTCAACTTATGATGGACAAGAGGTATTGTTCAGCGGAACTGCTTCTGATGATTACCAAGGCGTACAAGGAAGCGACATTCGCGACATTTGGTTCAGCGTAGTGGGTCCAAACAACTACTCTGCCAACTACCCTGCTAACAATGGTGGAGGAACTGTCTGGTCGGATTCTTGGAACTTCTCTTCTCTACCAAGCGGTGCTTACACATTCACAGTTTGGGCTAGTGATTCAAACTACTGCCATGAAATCGTAGATGTTTGTAGCCCTGAAATTGTGACAATTAACATCGATAACGATAACAGAATCCCGATTATACAAGTCAGTGAGCCTCTACCGATGGAAAGCGTTCGTGCATCTGAAGATACAATAATCAGTGGTGTTGCTAGAGATAATGATGGCCAGGTTACTAGAGTTGAAATCGCAGTTATCGATTTAGCTAGTGGAATTGAATTGAATAATGGACCTGATCCAATTACTTCATTCCAACCTAACGGTGCATGGATGACTTATTGGGATACCAGTGATTTGATTCATGACCAGCAATACGAAGTTCAAGTAAAGGCCTATGATGGTGTGGATTATTCAAACACTGAAACAGTGCGTATCATTATTGACAATCCTGCTGATGCAAATAACGTCGCACCAACATTCAATCCAGATGGCTGGGTCGACACAATCACTATTTTCTGTGATGAAAGGTCAAGTGCATTCGACAAGTGTGGTGACGGTGTAGAGATTAACCTACTGGAATTCTTCAATGATTCAGATGGAACAGGTCCTCAAACCAGCCATATGGTATTTGATGTTCGAGATGACCCTTCAACAGCAATTGATGATGATTATGCATATCACATTAGAATCACGCCTGAAGGCAAAGCAATTTACAATCCGATGGATTCAATGTACCAGACCTCGAGTGAGATTTCAGACTGGTCGATGCAGGGTGTGATGTTTGAAGCAAGAGATATTTACGACTCTGTAGCATATTCCTATCAGGTAAACTTCATCGTCAAAGGGGTTGAATTTACAGCACAAAGAACAGATTCTGGCTCTGTAACATTCGAAGATTCTGCGGTATTCGAGGGTACCGGATTACCAAACTCACAGGTCAAGGCACGTCTCTTGAAGGGAGATACACTATTGAACACAACAGTCGTAAAGGCTGACGGAACATGGTCGATGGAGATTACCTCATCGCAATTAGGCGATGATGGTAATTACAACATTTACTTTGCACAAGATGGTCAATTCATCGGTAAGGACGACAGCAATGAGATAAGCCTTCGGAGCGGAGAAGCACTTTCCGAAGGTTTCGATACATGGGTATGGGTAGTTATTGCGGTCGTAGCATTTGCAATTCTATTGGGTGTAGGTGCGTTCTTCTTCCTAGAGTTTGAAGAGGAATTCGAAGATGACCCTGAAGATGCTTTGGAACAGCAGAAACAAGAAGACCCATATGCATGGGCTAAGGCAAGAGCTGCAGAACAAGCAGCAGGGGAATTAACACCTGCGCCAGCGCCTGTTCCTGCTGCACAGCCGCAGCATCCAGGCTGGATTTGGGATGCTCAGTCTAATCAGTGGGTTGCTGATCCAAACTATCGGCCACCACAACAGTGATTCCTTGCACGGAAATACACAACACTCTAAGAGGACTGGGGAGATGGAAGGTTATGGCTACGCGACCAAAGCCAGGTGTTCAGGAGAGAATCTTGCTACATTTGTCAGATTTTGCGGACTTCATGAATTCAGTTGAAGTTCCGTTCGCACTCTCACAAATGGGTATAGCAAATGCTGTTGCAATCGCTCGCTCAAACGTTCCAAGAGCGATCGCCGGTTTGAAAGACCAAGGTTTACTCATTGAGAGGCAGGCTCACGTCCAGGGAGTTAGCCGCAAGCGTAAAGCGTATTTCCTAACAGATTCGGGAATGAATCTAGCAGAGGATACTTGGAAACGACTCCGAGAATTTCAGTTGAGAGCAATTTT
The DNA here is from genome assembly GCA_002709705.1 of Methanobacteriota archaeon. Classification (GTDB taxonomy): domain Archaea; phylum Thermoplasmatota; class Poseidoniia; order Poseidoniales; family Poseidoniaceae; genus MGIIa-K1. Next base: position 23,225 of record PAQE01000012.1, read on the forward strand.
ACCAGGAGGCAATACCATTGCATCAACTCTTGGTGAGATTCAAGATAAATTGCCTTTTACAATGAGGCCAGTAGATGTTATCAGATATCTAGATGATAATGGGGTACTAGATGTAAGGTCGCTGTCTGCCGATTTGGTAGAGCGAGATTTGTCAAAGCATGTTGAGAAACAATTGGTCACAAGCCTAGGTGATCTTCCTCGACTACGCCACTTTTACGGGCGTTCAACAGAATTAGAGAACATGGTGAATCTTCTCGAAGCTCGTTCAACGACTTTGATGATACCAGGAATTGCAGGCATTGGGAAAACATCAATGGCTGCTAAAGTGATTGAATCTTTCATGCATCGCAGGAACCTGATGTACCACCGTTGCCAGGATTGGGATGGTAGCAGAGCACTCTTCGAAAGTTTGGCCGACTGGCTTTCAAACATTGGAGACTCAATGCTTGCGGATTACATTTCAGCAACTCCAGTTCCTAAGGCAGCGGATGCAGCACGAATTATTTTGGATGCGCTGTCTAATTCTCCAGCTCTGATTGTGATAGATGACTATCACAAGGTAAGTGATAAGACCCTGCACCAAACTATCCAGGCTTTATCCCGGGGTTTGGTCGAATGCGAGGGTGATGTTGGATTAGTCATATTTTCTCGTTCATTCAAGGAAGTCGTTCCTTTGAAGGATGCAGATGGCAGAATTGTGTCACTTGTTTTGCCTTTGGAAGGTCTGGACCAGAATTCCACTCGCTCTCTTCTCTCAGCATTCGATGATTTGGACCAAGAAAAGTTGCTCTACATTCATTCATTAAGCCGTGGGCATCCTCTTGTATTGGAACTGATTAATCGCGGTGCTTCTGCTGGAGCATTCCACGAATCTTTGGAGAATTATGTTAACATCGAGATTTTCTCGAAACTTTCAGGAGAGCAAAAGAGATTGCTAGGTGCTCTATCTGTATTCCGTGAACCAATAGAACTCGAGGCACTCACAGAACAAGGTTTGAATGTTGATGAATTAGACTCCTTAGTAGAGTCGGGCTTAGCAAGACATGCAGATTCTGAGACATATGATGTACACGATCTGATTAGAGAATTTCTCCTACAGAGCCTTGACAAGCAATCTAAAGAGGAACTGCACAACAAGGCTGTTTCTTGGTATGAGAAACAAGCAAGCTCAAGCCAAATCGCTTTGGAATTAATTTACCATCTAATTTCATCTTCGCGACATGAAGATGCAACTAACATAATTGTTGAAGAGGGGCGCAATTTAATCAAGGAAGGTCATATTGAGTTGCTTGGACTTCTCGAATCTGTTGATACAAAGTCTGTAGGTGCAGAAAGCGCGTGCCGAATTGATAGACTGCGAGGGGAAGTCCTCGCACTTCTAGGCCGATTTGATGAGGCTGAAGAAGCGTTTAGTCAAGCTAAGCCTCCCGCCGAAGCCGCTGGTCTTGACGATGTAATTGCTGACATATTGTCTAACTTAGCCGATATATCTCTCAAGCGAGGAGATTCAGATTCAAGTCTAAATATGCACAGAAAGGCTCTGGAATTGTTCATCTCGATTGGAGATGCAATCGGTGCTGCACGTTCGTACAATAATATGGGTTATATCTTGAGGCGTAGCGGAGACAAAAGTAAGGCATTAGAAGCATATTCTGAAGTTGAAAAAATTCTATCTGGTGACGATTCACTAGAGTTGATTCCTGCACAAATTGTTCTCGCTAGAGCATTATTGGACCTTGGCGAGAGTGACCGTGCTAGAGACCATGCCCTATCCTCATATGAGCGTTCAGAATCTGGAGATGATGCGATTTTGCATGCTCGTGCTAGAGCTGTCTTGGGCCGATATTATGCAAAGACTGGAGATGCAGATTTAGCACTTCATCATTATACAGATGCTCTTTCCACAATGGGAGAAGCAGGAGATCCTCTTGCTCTAGTAGAGGTTTCAATTTTGCTCGGTGAGGTACTACAGGATAGTGGTAGAATTGAAGAAGCCTTGGAACGCTATCGTGAGGCTCTTGTAATCTCTGAGGCAAATGATTTGCGAATGCAAATTGGTGAATTGTTGGCTAGACTAGGAGGAGTTGCTCCTGACAGGCAACGTCGAATGGAGTATTTGCAGAGGGCACTTTCCGTATTCCGTGAATTAGGTGCTCAAACTCGAATGCGGGAAGTACAGATGATGGTTCACACAGCTGTCATGGGGCGCTGATTAAAATTCAGGCCTAGTGTTTGTTAGGTAAGTTATTCCTTCATCATACACTACCCAAATTTCAGTAGTACCGGATAGAGTAATTCTTCCCTCGTATGTACCAGAACCTGTGGCAGATATCGACACATCTCTATCCAATTCATTTTCAGGATGGTCCAAATGTAATCCTTCATCATCTAGTGTTAGAACGAATTCAGATTCATCGGCTTCTGTTAATCTCCAACTGACAACTTCCGCATAGCGCACGCTACTATCCTCTCTGCTAGCAAGATCTGCTCTTTCCACAGCAGCAGCGATATCTGCCATATTTACATCTACGGCAGTAGTATTCCAATTTTCACGGGTCGATGTTTCTAGACCGAATGCCCAAACGCTAAACATCGATAGAAATAGAACTCCTAGTAAAAATGTGAATATGTAACCTAATTCAGTGCTTGCTCCTGATTGGTCACGAACTAGTTTACCTTTCATGAAGCAGCCTCCGTAATGTGAACATCGATGCTGCTTATCTGCAAATTAAATTGAATAGGTTGTCCAGCAGTATGCCAAACGGCTTCACTTGGACCGTGTGTTGGAACAGGTACCCAACCAACATAATCGGTCAAGAGGTCAATGCGACCAGGGTTTACTATCCAATCCTCTGAAGATTCTAATCCGTTGCTAGACCATGCAGCAACAGCATCACCGTAAGGTCCAACCCATCCTCTGCGTACATCGTAAGCAGTAGTTGATGCTAAACTCTCACGCATAGTCAACTCAATATCAAGATTCATTGTTCCACTCCCCGTAACAGAGCTGGCAGTTGGATGAAGTGATGGCACAGTGGCACTGAATCTCGGGCCTGGCCCTTGCCTGTCAGTTGGTCCAACCAAAATTGTTGGTTCAAGTTCCGGGTGATTCGTAACAATCGCACCTGCGCTCCAAGCAACTTCTAATCCAGTTATTGACGTATCAAATTCATAAGTCAGTCGTGAAATGTGGAAAGCCCATGCTGTGGCAAGGTTTGCATGTGTTGAATCTCCTTCAACTCCAATCAAAGTTATCTCGATACTTGCAGGGTGGTCACCATTCCTCCATGCAGAAATGATTTGCCCCTCTGGTATGCCATTCATTGATTTCCAAGGCAATGTCGTTGATATCCATCCTGAAGCAGTTTGGTCAATTGCAATACATCTCATGGCACCTTCGTCCTCGAGGATCATTATTCCAGAATCTCCGTCAATTGATAGTTTAGATTCATAATCGCCTAATTCTGATGAATAGTTGATAATAGTCTCAGAATCATCTTCTGTGAAATCTAAACCTGTTACTTGTCCAGTATCAGTTGCAGCAAGCAATCGCATACCTTCGCTACCAATTCCCCATTCTACCATTATATTTTCACTGCTTTCTATGTTGGCTGCACTTTCAATATTCGAGGGAGGCCAAGGAATCACACTTGTTTGATTTGCTGGGACGGAAACACCGCCACTCTTCCAAGTCACTGTCGCTGCGTTTTCATTGGGGTTGGTTATCGAAAGATTACCTGAACTGTGCGGCGCTATGAAATATTTTGAGTAAAAATTTCCTTCTTCTCCAAGCAATGAAGTTCGCCCTTCACCTCCAATGGTGATCAACATATGTGCGTCAACATCAGTGATAATCTCCAAGATACCATCCGATGTCATGTTTATGCTCTTTGTCCAAGAGTTCGCAATCCTGACTGCTGAGGATTGTACGACCGCTTGATTACCACTGTCATTGGGGGTTTCCCATTGTATTAACATGTCATNATCAGCGAAAATTTCTACAGTTGATTGCCCAGATGGAAGAGGTATNGCCCANTGCTGTCCTTTACCTGTTGCAGGGTTTGCCTTGGTAGGGGGAACTATAGTGGAACCCGAATCNCCGAGGNTNTGAATCCCTGTTAAGTCNTGACTAGATGTGATTTGTGCATCGGAATCTAAGCGAATGACTTCGCCNATNGACAATGAGTATTCTATTCCCTTCTGCTCAACAATCACTGGCCCGAGGGGTATAGTCAGACCGTGCTTTGGAGTAATTAATACAGAATCTGTTTCTGCATTTGGTGTGAATAAAAATGGCCTATCGGGGCCCAATCTCATATCTTCATAGCAAATCGCTTGCACATTACTTTCAGCATGCCTAACATCGATGTGCCTATCCAGATCAAGCGCACCTTGAATTCGGAATGTATCATCCTCATACCATGATGCAGAGTACCACATTCCACCTCGTAATCTGTCCCAACGCAACTCTCCGTCGACAGGAATCAGCTCTACTTCAGAGGAGTCCCCAGGCAAACCTGATTCGGACAGCAAAGTTACTTCATGGCCCATAATCTCCATTTGAGATTGCATGTCGTTTCTTTTCAGTGACCCTTCAAGTTCCTGGATAATCGGCATCATAGAGAGTAGCATAAGACCAATAATCGAAATTACTCCCCCGAAAAGTAAGACTGTGGCGACTGCTGCACTAACAGCTTCCTCATCACGATGCAGGTTGCAAGGCCTCATTTGCTAACCTCCACCAGTTGCAATTCGATTTCCAAATCAATAACAGAATTTCCGTGATCGATTGTCATTCCATCAGAGCCACTTGTCCTCAACCACGGACTAATTCCNCGGTGTTGGTCTAAAGTATCAGAGGANCTGTGTAAATTGTATTCTGTCAGCCATCCCTCGTTCATTTGTGGTGTTATCGTAGGTCCAAGCGAGGAGACGTAGGTGTATCTGAAGTTCCAAGCGTCACCACTGAATAATGTAACAGGCCCGGCAGAACGGATGTCAAAGATTGCATTCCTGCCATTAGGAATAGCTCCGATTGTAGCAACATCCCTCAATGATAGACTTGCTCGCATTGTGCCATCAAATAACTCTTCAATATTCATGTCAGGAGGCGATGAAATGCTCCATGTTTCATCCGAAAATTTGTCGAATCTAGCATCATTTAGTAATGCGATGGAATGTTCACCTGTCTGTACTTTGGTCTTAATCATCAATCCAGAAATTGTAATCTGTGCATGNCGGTGAATCTCTTCATCATTAGCGTATATTGTTACGATGTATGTGTCTGCAACATTGATTCCATGTTCTAAAATCACTGCTTCATTACTGGCGCTGAAGTTGATTATTTGCTGCTCAGATTGAGTCCAGATCAGAGCCCGATTTGCAGTTTCATTTTGAGCAAAAACGCTGAACGTGGTCTGATTCAGATAAGTAACAGTCACAACTTCGCCATCGGTAAGGTCTGCTGCGACAGTCCAAACTTCGGCACCGATTAGCGGAGAAATNGCACTNGTAGTAGCATGAATTGTGGTGCGTAATCCAGTATCAATGCTAGCACCGGCTACAACATCGATTCTTCCATCTAACCTTTCAGCAATACCGTTTGCATTTGACCAGGCTGTGTTATCTTGGAAATCATTAACATATGGGGTTAGGAAAACAAACACTCCTCCCATCATCGTGACAACCATTGCAAGTAGCATTACTACTCCAATAACTTCGCTCACGGCGAGGTCATCATCGTGCTTACTCCGTGACCTCATCAGTCAGGAGAGAATCATCCCCCCTCTTATGGTTTCACCAATGGCGAGCCCTTACAGGGCTCATCCGCGCAGGGTTATACCTTCACGGGCAAGTCGCTCAGCTTCGGTTTGACCGATGTGATGTGTGAATTCTGGCCCGTCTTGTAGTGAGATTTGGATATCTCCTTCAAACAAGTCGTCAAGGTGGTAAAGAACAGTTGATTCAGCGAGGTGTGGTGCGTTGTTTTTCTCTGATAGATGTGTNAGAACTACCGACCTAGTACTTTTGTTTACAACATGCGAAAGAAATTGCCCAGTTTGGTCGTTTGACAGGTGCCCTCCTCTGCCAGCAATCCTGTCTTTGAGCCTCATAGGATAAGGGCCATTCCAAAGCCGTTTGTTATCATAGTTAGCTTCGATTGAGATGTGCTGGCATCCAGAAACATGGTTGACCAATTCGTCTGTCCATGAACCAAGGTCCGTAATGACTGCTCCTCTTTCACCTCGATGACTTGCAATAAAAGCAACATTGTCGGCACCGCTATGAGGTACCGGGACGGGTAATAAAGCAAAATCATCAGCAAAATCAAGGGCCTCTAGGCTTTCAAAAAGGTGTACGTTTCTCAAGTCAAGATTCAGCGCAGTTGCTGTTCTATCGTTACAATAAATCGGAATATCCCATCTTTTTTGAGCGATTTGTGCACCTCCTCCATGATCTCCGTGGTGATGGGTAAGGATAATCGCATCAATTTCATGAGGTCTAATTTCCATTCTTGCTAATCGAGTTTCCAGTTGTTTACCTGAGAATCCTTGATCTATGAGGACCTTAGCATCTCCACTTTCAACAAGCGTCGCGTTTCCGCGGCTGCCTGTACCTAAATGGGTGAATGATAGCGACATGTCCAACTNTTNGTCGGCATCGCGTTTAGCCCTTGAACCCACCCCTTCAAATCAGCAAAATAACGCACTTTTGACACTAAATATTGGATTACCGTAGGTAATCCGAGTCTGAACAATGCTCCATCACTCTATTAAGGCTGATTCAGTAGTTCAGTGTGCTTGGGTGCTACCGCGCCCGCTGGTGATTCCGATGCGACGCTCACAATCAACCCTCTTGATGACTGTTCTCGTAGTTCTAGGATTGTTCTTTGTTTCACAATTACCTGCTATCTCAAATGTCGGTACTACCAATCCGAATCTGACTGAAGGAGCACGCCCTCCTGCTACGGATTCGGATGGAGATAAAATCCCTGACGTGCATGAGAATTTGTTCAGNGAGTGGATAAATTTCTCATCCCCTGATAATCGTGCAGTAGCAATGAAAGGTCTTGACAGAGACAACGCTTCAGACGCTTACATCGACATAGATATTGATGGATTGAACGCTACTGAGGAATATTGTTGGCCCTATCCTGCCGAGTGTGTAGACCCTGGATTTACNAGAGGTTTGACAGGNGTAATCAATGAGTCTGGAGAAAGATGGTATCTCGACCCCAGGGTTTCAGATACAGATGGCGATGGTTTACCAGATGGCTTTGAAGCACACATGTGTGAAAAGTTGGGTGGTTTCGACACTGAAGAGAAGCGTTTTGTTTGCGAGTATTTCGACCCACTGAATGCCAGCGATGCAGATTTAGACCCGGATGACGATGGTTTTGACGTCAACCGGGATGGCTTCCTAACGGTAAATGAATTACTAACCTCTCCCGAGGAATACCAGTTTGGTTCTCCTTCAAATTGGACAAATGAGTTAGACGGGTTAAGGTGCTATGCTCCTAATCCTGAATCCTCAATATTGAATGACTGGCCTTTCATAACTGAGAACTCTAACTTCACTGTTTTCCAAAACATTCTCGAAGCATGTGCTCGTAACGGTACTGAAAATATCATTGACGAGTACATCTGGCTAGGAACCAATCCTGTGGAGGACGACAGTGATCGTTTCAACTATGACGGAGTAAAACACCGCCGACTCTTCCCATCTAGTGGAGATGGAATAACGGATGGTTGGGAGATTCATTTCGGCCTGGATCCTCTTAACCGTTCCAATGCGTTAATCGATTTAGATAATGATGGATGGGACGCCAATCGTGATGGCATAATTAGTGTCGATGCAGCACGTTCGGAAGAGGCATTAGCTGTGGGCGAACAACTCTCTACTCTAGAGGAATATTTTGTTCATCTTGACGATGGAAATATGGTCAAATCTGGAATGCGTTCTGTAGANTTAGGGGCTACCAAAGACACATACATGGAATATCTCCTATCACCTGAAGCAACTTCAGAAGAGATTTCCATACTNAATCATGATGTTAGAGAATTCCATGATGACGGAACCCACCTTTGGGTTGGATCCAAACTCGGCATCACTGTAATCGATTTCGAAAGTGCGGTCTCTACTGATTACGAGCTGCCACAGGGTCACGATTTGCATGACATGATAGTTCTTGACTCACAAATCGTAATGGTAACAGAAGGTGGCGTTTGGTTTGCAGATATAACCGATGGAACACTCGGTGATATTTCACAATGGAGTCTATATCCTGGGAGATATACTGCTGGCGCACAACTAGTCACCGATGGTGGAGATGATTACGTCATCGCTTTAGGATTTGGAGGATTTGGTCATGTATTCCAAATCAATGATTTGTCTATCACACAATTGTCACTAGGTAGTGGAATTTCAGATGCAATGAATATCGGAAATGCGACTGCTACATCTATTGTTCATGCAGANATATCATCTGGCCCGATGACTCTTTTCGTCGGAACAGATGTTGGTCTGTTTTCGGTTGAAACAACTACTGCAAGGGATGCGGCAGTTCCAAACTGGAAATTCTACTATTCGCCAGAACCCACAACAATCGCCACTGACATCGATAATCTTCGAGCGATNGGTGCTGAAGGAGGCGCTAATCCTGCAACCGTGAACGCNCTNGAAGCAGACGGACCCGAAGGCGGTCAAATGCAGGTTTTGTGGGTAGGAACGCCTTCTGGACTACACCGTGTCGATTTGCTGTCTGGGTTCATAACACATAGCGGTGATTATGAACACCAAGGAGTGGACGGAGTTTCGGTCGGTTCTGCAAATGAGATTTATTCCATACATTCCACAGGAGATGAAATCCTGATTGGTTCAGGTTGGGGGCTATGGTCGCTGAGCGGTGGCTATGCTGCTGTTTACGGAATGACAAATCAAGAGTGGGTCCCAGGCTTAATTTCTGCAATTGCAGTTCACCAAGTAGCTGGTGTTGATATGGTGTTTTTGGGTATAGGTCCTGGAAAGTACTCCAATCTTGAATTGATGGATCCAATGGCTAATGATTCAGATGCAGACGGTATGTTAGACGGTTGGGAAGTTCGTTATGGTCTCGACCCTACAGACCCCTGGGATGCTTTGCTTGATGCAGATGGTGANGGAGTNAACCTTGACTCTGACCCTATCAATGAAAGACTATGGAGAAATTTGGATGAATTCAGATACACTGCCACTACACCTAACGGTTACAATGCAACCGATCCAAGAGTTGTAGATACAGATGGTGATGGCATTGGAGATGGTGCAGAACATTTCGGCATATTCCACGAATTTACTCCATTGTGGTGCCACTACACAAATCAATATGACTACGTGCATGTATGTGGTGATGCTGCAGGATTAGCTGCCAATGCGACATACTTGTCATCACTCGGTGTAGACAGCCAAACTGATGCGACAAATCCGGATTCAGATGGAGACGGTATGCCAGATGGCTGGGAAATTGAGCATAGAAGGTGGATAGGATCTACTTTTACAGGTTCAAACAACTGGACAATGGACCCCAACGATCCTGATGATGCAAATTGGGATGCAGATGGCGATGGCCTCACTAATCTATGTGAGTACCAGTGGTCGCTTGTNAAGGATGCGGGTTTGGCCGGAGATTTGTTGGAAAGTCACCTGGAAACCGAGGTCGCAGCTTCGCAGTGGGCAGAACCTGATCCAAACAACGTCGACTCTGATGGAGATGGTTTACCTGATGGTTGGGAGGCTAGAGGAGCATGTACTTGGGATGTTTCAAGAGTTGGAATTAATCCGCTAAANGGAAGTGACGCATTTGAGAATCCCGATGGCGACGGTTATGATATCAACCATAATGGTGTGATAGAAGAAAATGAAGCATTCGTGAACTGGTTAGAATATCATATCCGCGATGATTTGTTCAGCGGTAATGTGAGTTTAGATGGAGAAGTGATTCCAAACAACTTCTCCACTGATTTGTTCAGGAACATTTCAGATTGGGGTGCNCCAGAATCAAACTTTGGTGATGGTACACAAACCGGAGACCCAACAGATGCNGACAGTGATTCTGATGGTATGCCTGATGGCTGGGAAATATGGTTTGCTAGATGGGAATTACTAGATGCAAAATGGTCTCTTGATCCTCTTAATTCAAACGACAGATGGGATGATTCTGACGATGATGGTATGAGTAATTGGGAAGAGTACAATAGCATAGATCCATCACTGTCCGAGACCAATGAAAACCGCACAAGTCCNCAATGGTATGTGACAACAGTAGGCGCAGGATACACATTACAACAATGGTCTGGGATAACAAATACTGAATCTTTTGGCTCGTTTGTAGGTCAGGATTTGATTAATGTTTCAGGTTGGACAACCGACCCGACAAACCCTGATACTGATGGGGATGGTTTCCTAGATGGTCTAGAATTAATGTTCACAGCTTGGAATGATACTGCTCAGACTTGGACGCTCAATCCTTTAGTTCCTGGAGATGGCTCATTTGATGCTGACAATGATGCATTGACAGATGCTCAAGAATTTTCATTGGTTACTACTAATCCAATGAACGGAGAAAACCACCCACTAGATGCTCCACTGATGCACATCGATGGAGATTTGAATGATCCGACCCAAAAGGCACAGAGAGTTTACACAATAATTCTAGATAAAGGTCAAAGAGGAAAGCGACATCTTGACCAATTCCAAGAATGGCAATCCACTGGTATTCCAACAAATTTCATATCTACATTAATGGGAATTACCGACCCTACAATCTCAGATACTGATGATGATGGAATGATTGATGGTTTCGAGTATTGGTTTACAAGTTGGGACCTTGAGAANAATCGTTGGTCGATGAACCCTCTCATCGACTCAGATCAATGGCTCGATAGTGACATGGATTCTGTTGATTGTGATAGAGATGGCAATATTTCACTAGATGAGCAATATACTAACAAGCGTGAGTATGAAGCCCGAGTCTACGGTAAATATTCAGAGAGACTCTCTACTGGATCTGGATTAATCGGCTTTGGAGACGATACAATATCTGCATACCTGGAAGAAGGTTATACTGATGCTGAAGCTAGAAGGGCTATTTTCAATACATTCAGTGGAAAGGATTCAATTTCAACTGCGAGAATGAACATGATTAACTCTGAAGATCCTAACACCTTCAATCGAACATTGTTTGGTATTTCAGACCCAACAAATGCAGATTCAGATTTAGATGGAATTGATGACGGGTGGGAGTTCTGCTATGCAGTCTATGGTATGCCGGACCCAACCACGCAGAACCATTGGGCAACGAATCCTGTTAATCCATTTGATGTCAATTATGACCCCGATAGTGATGGATGGTATGGGAGAACTTCATTCGATATTCCTGCGGTTCAAGGAACGTGGGAAAATCGACAATTCACTCCTTCTGGAGAAATAATTCAGAATGGAATCGGTGACTTACCTTTCACTAATTACATGGAGTACCTAAACGGCACACTTCCAGACACTAACGATTCTGATGGAGACGCTGTAACCTTCAACACNATTGTCAATGCAGGAATGGTAATNTCTCACGATAGAGACTGGAATCTATCAGACGGTCGTGAGGTGTTCAAGTATGGAACCAATCCTATGGATAACGATACAGATGGAGANATGCTTCCTGACTGGTACGAATATGAAAAAGGATGGAATGAATCCAACGATAACTATTCGTCCCGNTTGAATATTGAAGTCCAATGGATCGATGCTGCAACAGGAGGTTCTTGCACATCTGCTACGGCCTCGTGTAGGCCATTATCACAGAATGCAGGTACTCTCTCTAGACCAGCTTTAGGATGGACTTGGGCTACCTTTAATCCGACCGACCCTCTTGACGCAAATGAAGATCCTGACCAGGATGGAAATTGGGATTGTAGCGGTGCTACATGCGAGTACACTCCATACACTAATTTCATGGANTTCTATGCAATNGCNNATCCTAACTTAGACTCNCCAGATTCTGTTCGATTATCAGGNGAGACTTGGCANGGTTCACCAATCACCGAATGGTGGCANTTCAGAGCCTTCACACTCGGCTTAGGAGAAGTTACAGAGGATTCAACAAATTATCTTGGAATGAATAAGAAGAATATCGATGATNAGAGTTATGCATTGATAATCGATGATAGAGATACTGATTTCTTGGTGTTAGATGCAGGTGATGATATTTTGCTCTGCTCTGGCGATGTAACTGATGATTGGGATTTGTACTATGTNGGTAACACAAATCGCGCCCCAGCAGTCGATCTAGGNGAGCACGAATTTGGATGGTATTTGCTTGATTTAGATGATGACCATATTGCGGAAGGTAGTGACCCTCTAAATTGGGATACTGATGGCGACTGGCTTGTAGATTGGTTCGAGGTTAAGGATGATGAAGAAGACGGAATGCGTGGCGATTCATCACCTATCAGATATGACAGTAGAAATACGTCATAATGCAGGTCAGAATTCCCCCTAAAGGGGGATTTCTGGTTGTGACCGTTCGCCGGTTAATTCAAGGCCTATGGATTATACCGTATCTCGGGTGAATTGGTGATGTCGCAAAAAATTTCGACCCGCGCCGCATTGTTTCTNATGGTATTCATCCTNGTTNTNACGCCAATGAGTCCACTATCTGAAACATTCATCGGCGATGCCAAAGCTAACGGAGCATCACGACATATCTACACNTTNTCGGANGGTAGTGTTGANAATATTGCNCTGTATCAAGGAGGNGCAGACAAAACTACCCTAGTTTCTATGCCAAAGGGTGCAGAAGTGCTTGATGTGCAAGTCACTCTTTCCGGTGCATCTTCGACAGGCTGGTCGCAGGTAACTACCGATACTTATGACGAGTGGATGGATGGNATTCCAAGCCAAATGGATGCCCGCAGCGAAGAACTTAGTTTGGGATTCGCAACAGGCGGAACTGAGTTTTCATCTCATGGTTCAGAGGAAGAAGAACTTCCAGGTTCTGATGCCTGGTTGGATAATGGCAGTTTCGCTGTACGCCAACCACATACGGCAAACTCAACAGAATTGAGGTTTAGTAATCAGGTCAAGGTAACCAGTGCTAATTTCATGGCACAAGGTCAAGGAGCAATACTTCGAAATCACGATTGGTTATTCATGTCAACATTCACAGGTACATCCTTTGACAAGGTAGTTACTAGAATGCATCCAAACAATGTGACAAGAGATATCGTGGTTGACCTACAAAGGGAATCTTCCTGTACTTTACCTCAAGATCCATCTTCCACATACTACAAGGCTTATGGATTCAAAGATTGGACAATCACTGATGATGAAATGTTGTACGGAATTTTCTCAACCTACAAGTATCCTTACTCCTCATCAAACCCGACACAATATCTCAGAGTTTTAGCAATCGATGTTTCGGATGATTGGGTCTGGAAATGTGTTGATTCTTANGATATTTCTGCACAATTTGGTGAATACAGCGGAATTTCATACGACAGAGATACCGACCAAATATGGGTTGTTCACTCACAGCAAAGGAGAATAGTTTCCTACGACTTCGGAGCTAACGGACAGTTCACTCGTGGCGAGAGTCAGTATTCGTTCTCTTCAGGNGCATCATCTGCTACAGAATGTGGAAAGACTAACAGCAACGTGCATGGGCTTGTAGTTCATTCAGGATTCTTCTACATGCGATGCATGAAGGGTTANTACTATCAGGACACAGATCAATTGAGCGTTTGGGCTGTTTCGGGTTCATCTTCTTCGCTTGTTCCACAAACAGGAACCCGTGATATTACTGCTAAAGGGTTAGGATTGTTCTATGACGGTGAGAGATTGATAACCGTGGATACAGGGTATTCTACTTGGAATTCCAAGACATTGTATTACCGGGAGTTTGGAATGGGAATNTCATANCCTACAACCCCNGCACCNGGNACTACAACATGGATTGGAGAAACAATTGTTACNGAAGATNATGTTNTGGCCGTTAATGTACAGAACCATTGGTCTGCTCCTAGTCAAGGAGACCGTGTTGACTATTGGGTTAGTGCAGATAACGGGACACATTGGGAAGCTGTAGAGAAAAATCAGACGATTCACTTTTCCCATCCTGGNAACCAATTGATTTGGAAAATGCAACTTATCGGTTCATCAGCAGTATCTTGGTGGGTTTCAATGGAGTATGCAACTTCGTATCAATCAAATGGTGATTGGACTAGCCAAAAAGTNTCGACAGGAACCAATGTCGGTAAGGTAAGGGCTGTTTGGAATGGCGATGTTCCAAGTTCCACCTCNATTGACGTTATGGTTTCTAATGACAATGGTTCTACGTGGGAAAATGCANAAAATAANGTTGAGGTTTCNTTCTCNACNCNAGGTGCCGGTAATGAANTTCTGTACTCAATAATNATGTCNACNTCTGACGATTCAGTAACAGCNAAAGTNGACTCNTTCATTTTGTGGTATGAGGAAGGATATCCTGATGCGCCTCAGTTGGACGTAGGTGATGATGGAGAATGGGATTGGAAATCGATTCTGTTCCTAAACGAAAGTTCAGTCGTCGCTTCAGATGATTCACCAGTAGGCACTGTGGTTTCAGAAACTCCGGGTTTAGTCGACGCATTCAATGACCATATTCCTGCCAATGGCGTAGGGACGGTAGAAATTCCAATAGCTGTTAAAGCGAATACTCCGGGAAGAGTAAAGCTCACAGACTTAGACATAGAATATAGATTGAATACAAGGGTTCTCGATGCTAGTTTAGAAGGTGGAATGATCGCCCCAGACGGAGTATATCGCAACCTTGTTGTGAGAATGGCACATGGTGATTTAGTCGATCGAGTTACAGAAGCTACAATTGGTCTAAACAATTCACATGGACCTAACCCTGCGTTCAAGTGGCTCAGAGGAGATTCATGCAGTGTTGTTGATGATGCAGGTGGAATTGTCATGTTTGATGTTGGAAATTGTACGTCTTCGATTGATAGCGAAGGTATAGTTTCTGTTAATATGCCAATGAAGGTAAACTGGACTTGGGATGACGAGAGAAAAATGGAGGCAGTTGTATCCATGAATGATGACCTTGGTCCGCAGGTTAATGCTTGGACAACCGATACTCTTTCTCTAAATATTGAGAACGATATTCAACTTGATGGAATGCGAGTATGGGAAGAAACCGGGCGTGAATTATACCCTGGTGATTGGGTCAGAGGAGGATTCAATCTCTCGATTAGTGGTGGAATTAACTTCGAAGGCTCAGCCTTTTCTCCAATGGCAGGAGAATTTGATTTGCGAGTATTGGGACAAAATGTGACCTATGATGGTGATCCAATTGGGGAACCAACTATTTTGCACGTGGAAGGAAATCCTGCGTTTGGACAGTATAACATGACTTTCACATCTCCAATTGAATCTGCTCCAGGTGGAATGGTCTTGTATGTTGAAGCCATCAATCTAGCCAACGGTTCAACATATGTTAATCCAGGTTACAATACTATCAAATTGATATTCGACGGAAATGCTCCGCTTGTACTATTTGCTAGCCCGGAAATGTCTGCTGAAATGCACAAGGGCCCACCTTCTCCGGGTGGACAGGCGATTGAAGTCGTGATTCAAGATTCAGTAGACCCGCCTCAGATAGTTGACTTACACTACTGGGTTGGTTGCGAGCCAGGAGAGCATGAGCGATGTGACGATTCTAATTTCAATGGTTTACCTGAACCAATTGAATATCGTTCCAAGACATTAACAACTCCAGAAATCCTGCCAGGAGGATTGAATGTTTTCAATGGATTGATTGATGACTCAATGCTAATGCATGGTGACAAGGTTGCATTCTATGTAACTGGCCAGGATGGTCAAGGAAACGTAATCGCAATGGGTGGTTCTCCAGTATGTGACATTGAATCTGGAGAATTCTGCGGTGACAGGCCGGGTGATGTCCAGCCTGAATGGGATGAATCGCTCTCTTGGTACGTGATTAGAGAAGAGTTCGAACCCGAAATGGATATTGACAATTCTACCATCACAGGACATGATGATTTAGCGCCTTTACATCCTGGAATTTCTTACACTGCAAATTTCATGGTATCGGATATCAATGGATGGTGGGACATTGAATTTGTGCATCTTGCTCTAGCAGGTGACTTCGATGATGATGAGACATCAATCTTTGCTTACATATCAAAGAATGAGCAGGGAATGCCAGAGATGCATCTAGAAAGTGGAGGAGCCGGCCTGGCTGTATCAAATCTTTATTCGTCTATCATTTTAGATCCAGAAAATAATTCAAGAATGATTGTTTCGATCAAATTCCAGTTGACTTGGAATTTCCCAGAGGTTTGGGATACCAACGGTGAATCGCACTTTATTCCAAAGGTCTGGATAGAGGACAAACCGTGTGGATTGGAAACTGATGTTCCGTGTAACATTCACAAAGCCGGTTTAGGTAACGATTTATGGAGTTTAGATAATGATTTGAGATTTGACACTCAGCCAGGCCATATTTTGGCAATCGAGTTGAGGGATGGTACAAATCATTACAATCCTGAGTTTGATGAAACATTAATCGGTGCAGGTCAAGCTTTGAGATTCAGTGGAAGAGTTCTATTCGCAGAAGATGAAACTCCCGCACCTGCCGGTTCATTCACAATTTCTCTTGGAGATTACGAAAACGAATGGACTACCACTAGTAGGGAAGGAGGGTATTTCAGTATTGATTTACTAGTTCCAGACGTTCGTAGTGGCCACTTAGATTTACGAGCAAAGTTAGTCGATTTACCGGGACTTGCTGAAGACGAATCTGAATTCAAGCCACGTTTGCGATTGGCTGTCGATAGTGAACGTCCAACAATCCATGCAGTTCATCTAGCTGGCATTGAGCCTGGTGAAGACATTCCAATTTCATTAGCGGACAATTTGCAAGTCATGTTAGAGACAAGAGATGACCAAGGATTCTCACTTGACGACCCTGCTGTGTTACATTACTTAGTAAGGGCAGGGGAAGCAGAAATCAGCCGAGGTTCCTCACCCCTTCCAGACACGACTCCATTCGAAGACCAATTTTTCTGGACAGGTTATCTTGATCTGACAGACGGTGGAGCGACCATGTTACTACCATCATACACAATCGATGTATGGGTTACAGGTTCTGATGAATCTGGTAACCCATACGATAGTCAAGGCAATACGATTTCCGAACCTCTGGCTTCATGGCCATTAGCTCTCACCGGTCCAGATGTTAGTTTACGTGCTGCTGACACAACTTGGGAATGGTCGAATCCAACTCCTAACCCAGGCGAATCTGTTTCGCTTACACTAGAAGCGAGAAACAGTGGGACTTCAGGTAGTGTAACTTTCGTCTTACAGAGGTTAGTTTCAGGCGATGATTGGCAAACTTTGTCTTCCTCGACTATCGAAATTTCCAGCGGCAAGAAGGCACAGATTAGCCTTGATGCAACAGCGGATGGAATCGCTGGCGATACTCTAGAGCACCGTATTCTATTGCTAGATTCGGGTGTAGAGAAAGAGCGAATATCGATCTCTCCTTTACTTGTCAAAGAAGAAATCGATAGAGACGGCACAGCATTGGCAAATCAAGTTGCAGATTCACAATTATCTGTTATCATGTACTTGATTGCATTATGTTCAATGTCCTACGCTGTTTGGACTATGGTTCAGATGCGTAGGATAAAGCGTGGCGAAGAGGTTGATGAGTCAGACCAAACTGCCGAGGTTGTGGAGAATATGCAGTCCAAGACAGTTCCTACAATTGCAACTGAAGTGCAACCAACCCAGCAACTGCAACAACAGGCAGTTCAACCAACAGTTCAAACTCCAGCTGTGACTGCACCTCCTTTACCACCTACCGGATTACCAGCAGGTTGGACTATGGAACAATGGTCTCACTATGGACATCAGTACCTAGAGAGTAACAAGTAATGGGGGCAACCGCATGACTGGCGCCGATTCAATGGTAACTTTGCAAGAGAGGTTAGTCAATCTGATTAATCAGTTGAACATGCCAATCTTGGAAACCAGCATGGTAGTTTCTAGATGGACTAATCGCTTATTAGCACAATTGAAACAACACTCCGATGACATACCAGAAAATCTTGCAGAACCTTGGCCTCTGGATGTTGCCCCTGTGGAAAGTGAATCTTCGTTTGAGTTGGAAAAGGCACTGTCCTTAGTGGACAGAGATAGAATGGACATTCTGGACACACTGATTAGAGTTACATTGGAAGAAGAACAAATGTTGGTAAGTGATGCTTTAGGAGTAATGCGCTCGTGGGAACACCTTGTTCGAGGCCAGCTGTCTCAGGCAGCGGGCCCAGGGCAGTTGTTTAGTCCAACACATATTCCAGACGATTTTTAGGTGATTAGATGCGTGTATTTTTTGTCATAATGATTGTTTTGTCATCGGGTGTGGCAGGCTGTTTCGGTAGTGATGAGTTATTTGACGAAAAGCGCGGCATTCCGGGAGGTCTTGCACTTGCTTGTTTACAGGATGACAAATTTGAGAAGATGAAAATACACTTCCTGTATGAAAAAGGGTATGACCCAATTGCAATGGATTTGGTGAAAACTAGATTGCAACAAGTTTGTGACAAACCAGATGGGATTCAAATTGTAGCTAATGAGATCGATTTCTCCGAAGACACCAGTTGGAGTTCTGATGATGTACGCGATGCGAGATGGAAACATGGAGAGGATGCAATGGGCTCAGACACTCTTCACTGGTACTTTTTGTTTCCAAAAGGAACTCACAATGATGAGTCTGTACTTGGGGTAGCAGTTGATGCATCTACGGTTGCTGTATTCAAAGATACAATAGCAGATTCAGTAAATTTCCTCGGGAGACCATCTGCAGATGAGATAGAGAGGGCGGTCACCGTTCATGAAGCGGGGCATCTACTAGGTCTGGTAAATTTGGTTTATCAATCGCCAATTGACCACGAAGACTCCGAACACCCAGGGCATTCGAACAATGAGGACTCAGTAATGTATTGGGCGATTGAAAGCAGTAGTATAGGAAACATATTCTCTGGAAGTATCCCCGATGAATTTGATGCTGATGACAAATCGGATTTAGCCGGAATGGCAAGTGGCGAATTAAAGTGCAGTGATCAACTTTGGTCGTGAGATCTAGCAACCTGAACGCTGGCATCTCTCCACGCATCAAACACTGACCAGACATATAGCAGAACCCATAGAATCAATGTGAATGCAAGTGGTATTTGCAATAGGAACCAATCGAAACCTCTCTGATGTTTACGATTGAAATGTTGGCCCAAATACAGGAATGGAATCAATGACAAGATGACTGCAAATACCGGACGGAATGCTCCCCAAATGCCAACTCCCGCAGTTATCTCATTCCAAATTGTCTTGCCTAATTCGATAGAATCAATCTCGTTTTCTTCAACAGGGACGACGACTTCGATCTCAGAATCATCATCCTGCATATGGTGACCAAATCGGTATCATTTGTCAATGTGGCGACGCAAATGCTCATGGAAGTGTTATTCCTCAAGCACAATATGGCCAAGCCAGTTCTAGTTACCGGCTTCGAGCCGTTCGGCAAACATACTGTAAATATTTCAGCAGAAGTTGCTAAAGATTTAGATGGTCTTGAAATACGAGGACATACGATTCAATCACACGTTTTATCGGTTGATTATGATGGCGCTGTTTTCACTTCAAATTTACTAAATGAGTCTAATTTTGCAGCAATTATCCATCTGGGACTCGCAGAAAATTCCTCAAACCCTCGCATCGAAATTAGGGCCAAAGATATACTTGATTTCCGAATTCCAGATAATTCAGGCCGTCATGTTAGGAATACTCCGATAAGTGGCGCAGGTGATTTATTTTCAACAATCAAACCTGAAGACTGGGATATTGATACCATGATAGATTCACCAGTAATAAGTCAAGATGCGGGAGAATATCTCTGCAATGAAACACTGTACCGTACATTGTTGAAAATCGACGAAAATACACCGTGCTTCTTCTTGCATTTACCACTACAACAGAAAGATGCAGTAGGCTTGGTTCTGCAATGCATCGATAGAATGCTGCGACCCCCATGTATTGATGTAGGTGCAGGAGCGATTATTTTGGATGGTAAATTTCTGGCTGCAAGGCGTGCACCCAGCGAAAAGCATGCAGGTTGGTGGGAATTTCCTGGTGGGAAATTTGAGGAAGGAGAGAATGTATCCCAATGTTTGGTTCGCGAGATAAGTGAAGAGTTAGAACTTGATGTTATTACAGGCGAATCGATTGGAGAATGGATTTTCGACCATGGTGATGTTGTCGTTAGATTACATGTGATGGAATGCTTCGTGACTGGAGGTACAATGAAACTACATGTTCACGACAAAGTGCAGTGGTGCGAAGGACCCGATGAGGTTGATTGGCTTGGTCCAGACCGAGATATTGCTGCAGCAATCAGTGCCAAGTTACGGCTTCACCGTCAGCATTCATAGTAAATTCATCGCCAATTCTTCTAGGTATGTTCTCTCTACCACTGTGCCATGTTGCAGCTTCTAGCCAATCACCAAGATTTTCTCCGCCGATTTCTATTGTTATCACTCCCCCCAATGGTTTGTCATCGGGTAGTGGGAATGCGACTTTACCTGCCATTGCGGCCTGCCGAGAGATATGGAAAATTGTTCCACTGGCATCCAAATTTGCAGACATGAAATCTAGTGATGTATCCAATATGGATTGGTTGTGAATTGCGTCTAAGAATGTAGACATACTTACTCCTTCTGCTGCTAAAACATCATCTTGTTCTGTAGGGAAAATTGGCTGCTCAGGCAGGCCACATGTGAAATCAGGAAACAATTTCAACAAAGCATCTAAGACAATTTCTGGGCTATCGGCCCCAGTGAGTTTTGTTGAAACAAGAACCGTATATCCTTCATCGATTGCGGTTAACCTCAGTCTCGGCATGATGTGCCCATAACGGCATAGTCAATGAAGATGACAGGCCAACCTTGACATTTAGGTACATTACAGGGCTAGGCATGGAAGTACGGGTTTGTGCAGTAATACCCGTGCTGAATGAAGAAAAATTCATTTCTAAGTGTATAGAAAGTTTGCTAGCACAAACCATGCCCGTGGAAATCCTCGTGATGGAGGGCGGTTCAACAGATAACACCAAACAAATATTGGCTGAATTCGGCGATTCTATCAAAGTAATAGATAATCCAGATAAACGTGTTTCAAACGCTAGAAACCTTGCATTGGAACATATTGGAGATCATATCACACATTGTTTGGAAATTATTGGCCATTCATGGGTTGACGAAGACCACGTCGAGAAGAGAGTGAAGGATCTAATTGATTTGGAATCTAGTTTAGGCCGCAGGATTGGTGCAATAGGTTGCCTTACCAAATCTGGAGGCACAGTTGGAATGGTGTCAAATTGGATTGAAGGTGCTCTATCCTCTCCAATAGGTTCTGGCGGAGGTCAGTTCAAGCAGTTCACTGGGCGACACGAGACCAAAGTGCCGGCATTCTGTTTGCATAATGTAGAAGCTCTCAGGTCTGTGGGCGGGTGGGATAATCGATTCATAACTAGTCAAGATAGCGATCTTTCAATGCGGTTGTTGAGAAATGGATGGAGTTTGTGGCGTTCAGATGTTTCGTGTGTTTACATGCACAAAAGGTCAACAATAGGTAAATGGTGGAAAATGTGTCATCGCTACGGTTTTTGGAGAACAAAAGTGATTTTGAATCACCCCACAAGGCTAGACCTGCGAGAATTGTTACCTATTTTTGGATTGATTCTCGTATTTGTGCTACCTGAATGGTGGTATGCCCCTGCTGCATATCTCTCAACACTGCTGTTGGTAGGTGTGGCTTATCGTCCAAAGAATTCAGGATTGACACCTATTCTGGGTATCCCTCTTTGTTTGATTATTTTGCATACTGCTTTCACAATTGGCTTGTTAGATGGTTTTACTCGTAGTGGCAGACCGCCTAGTGACCGTACATAATGCGCAAACCTTCATTGGTAAAAAGTGAATCAGCAGGTTGATGGCAAGGCAACTAACCTCTACGGTGTTATTGTTTACACCTGCTTTGGTTCTGAATGCTTTGCGGTTCATTGTAACTCCATTGGGAGATATGTTGTCCATTTCGCCAATGCTTGACGTTGGCCTTCACGTAGGTGCTTTCGGAGTCGGCTATGTTTTGTATCGCAGGACTCGAGTTGTTCGAGATCATGAATGGCAAAGAAGCCAAGCAGTAAAATCTGTGAGTGGACATTTCAAAGCAGAAGATGGTGGAGTTTGGGAGAAAAATATAGTTATGGACACTCAACTTTCGGCTGAAGCTGAAGCTAACTTGAAAGGACAAGTTGCAGGAGCATTGGGGGGCATTCGCACTTCAGGAAATTCAGAAGTAGATACTGAAGTTCAGGTCGAAATGCTGATTGATGCTGAGCATGTACGGAGGGCACAAGCTAGAGTTTCTGGTGATGAGCAATTCGACGAAGAAGGAGTTAATTCTACCATCGGTGCCGTCAGGAAGCCATCACCGATGGATAGTTTTCTTGATTGGATTGCTTCGCTTAGGGGCAGAGACCGTAAAGTCGAGCGTGATGCCAAGAAAAATGCCACACTAACTGCTCGCAGCAGTGAAGCGCCTGTAATTGCACAACGTCCAATCGCTCCGCTTCAACCAATTCAATCAGAAGAAAAACGGCACGTCCCAATGGAAATGGTTTCAGTCACCGATTCAGGTGCAGAATCGGTAATTATTGACGAAGAAACAAACGAGATCAGCACCCCAGTTACTCGGAGCTTGTCCATAGAGGAAATGGCATACGGAACAACATCTCGTAGAACTTCATCCACTCCTTCGAATTCTGGATTCGCACCTCAGCCAACATGTCGCGTATGTTCAGCCCCTAATCCCGTTGGCGAGAGATTTTGTTCTAATTGTGGAAGCGATCTTTAGCGCTGTACTGAATAACCCCCACCACTCCCCATGCAATATCTGAGGTGCTTTCTTGTCTGATAAGAGAGATTATTATGAGGTCCTAGGAGTTTCTAAGGGAGCTGATGATAAGGAACTAAAGAAAGCATTCAGATCACTTGCAAGAAAGTATCACCCCGACAAAAATGATGCACCTGATGCAGATGAAAAGTTCAAGGAAATCCAAGAAGCATATGCAGTTCTCTCAGATTCCGATAAGCGGCGAAACTACGATCGGTTTGGCCACAATATGCCGGGTGGTTCACCGTTTGGCCCGGGTGGTTTTCAAGGATTCAATATCAATCTTGAGGACATTCTGGGAGGCGATTTTTTCTCCAATATTTTTGGGGGAGGGAGAAGGCGGTCAACTCAGAGTCAGGGCAATGATATCTTAGTTCGTCACGAGATTTCCCTTGAGGCTGTTTTGACAGGAGGCAAGGATGAAATTGAAATCGACCTACCCGTAACTTGCAAGGAATGTGATGGAACTGGTGCCAAAGACGGCGTTACTACGGAATGTTCAGAATGTGATGGTGCAGGTCAAGTAAGAATTCGCCAGCAGATTGGACCATTTGTTCAAGATTCGATTAGACCATGTCCCCAATGTGATGGTTCGGGACGCGTTTTTGCCTCGAGATGTAAAGCGTGTGCAGGAGATGGAAGACAAACAGAATCGCAAGTCATTAGATTCAATATTCCACCTGGCGCCCAAGACGGTACTAGATTGCGCATGCGTGGAAAGGGCCAACCTGCTCCCTTTGGAAAAGGGATTCCGGGTGACCTGTTCATCGAATTAATCATCGAAGAGCATCCGTGGTTCGAAAGGAATGGTATGGACCTGATTATGTCGCTTCCTCTTGGATTTAGTGACCTCGCTTTGGGAACATCGGTCACTTTACCACATATCGATGATAAAAAATTGGTAATCAAAGTCCCCGCCGGTACAAGTTCAGGAGATACGATCACTATTTCTTCAAGAGGCGTTCCTTCTAGTCGAGGCATAGGTAGGGGCGATGTAGTGGTTTTGTGTAAATTGCATATGCCTAAGAAGTTGGATAAATCCACGAAAAAATCACTTGAACAATTAAGGGAATCCTTGGGCGGAAAAGGAGACATAATCGATAGGCTAATCGAGGATGCAGAAGAAAGACGTCGCTGATTATTCCTCGGAATTTTCCACTGTTCGATAAATAGTATTGGCCGGTTTTGCAGCCATTGGTTCGCCATTCACCATTCCAGAGAGGTGAATGTCAACTGATTCAGCATTGCCTCGAAGATCGACTCTTATGAACACACGTGTGTTGTCATGGATTGTATCTAGGAATATTTCATGGGATCTTTTCAGTAATTTTGGTTCAACCTTTGAAACGGTCCAAGACTCGCCTTCTGGCGATTCAAATTTCAATGCTGCAACACTCCACTCGCAGTCCTGTGGCCTCAAACCAATTAGCAGTGGCCATTCCCCGTCGTCTGACAATCTTCCATCCAGTGTCCATACAGCCAGATCTATGCCTGTAGTAAAATGACGAACATCTTCTTGACCCCACACCTCTAACGCTTCTTCCCAATCGAGAGTTGAAACCGATCTCAGTGCTCTAGATAAATCGGAAGGAGAATAACTCCCATCGTCTAACTTTGTGGTCAGCCATTGCAGACGGTTCTTCTTGCGAGCAAACTCTTCTGCAAATGCTCGTGTTTTTCTAATGTTGATGTAGAAAATTATGAACGGAATAATTAGGACTAGTCCAATGAGCCAGTAAAACACATCAGCTGCATCTTTGACTGCATCTGTAGGAGGGAACCATGGTTCATCACCTTCGTCCAGGACGGCTGTTGTGACTCGAATTTTCCATTCAATGGAATCTCCATTTGAGTTAATAGAATCGCTACCGTTTACATGTTGGATGCGTATGAAGTGAGTTCCTAGTCCAACATCTAGTGAAAGAGTGATTCTGTCCATCGAATAAGTCGCAGTCATTTCATCTAAGATGTCCCAAGATTCTTGATCCATATTCCATATCGTAACTTGGATATCGTATATGTCTCCTTCAACTATGACATCGACTAAGTGTACGGATTCGTTCCATCCCGTTGTCTCAACCCGTAATATGTCTTGATAATCGCCCATGTGTAATGTCAATTCGCCTTCTTCAGAATGCCCATCCATTACAATTAGAGGATATGATGAATTATTGCTAGTTGCAGAAAGCGGTTTGAATCCTGGAGCATCCATTCCCCAATTTGCATCATAATGCGTTTGTCTTTCCATGGTTGCAAGCCACTCGCAGTTACAATCCCATTTGAATTCGATATGGTTGATATCTGCGATTCCACTTATTCTATCGCCTTTGCTTCCATTTACCCATTCTGATGTACTGGTTGAAGTGAATACATATCGGTATTTGAAATCGATTTCAGAACCATCAAGAGATACTGAATCAGTTACAATTAATGATTGATCATCACCGCTTGATACAGCAAATGATGCTGAACCGATACCAGAGATATTTTCTAAATCTGAAACATATATTGTTTCTTGAGTTGAATATTTTTCAACATTTACAGCCCAAATTGCACTGGGGTTAGGGCTGTGAACAGTGACTACTATTCTTCCACTTTCCTCAGCAGGCACTATTACCCGATATGTCAGGTCAATCGATGTGTTAAGAGGCAATGAAATGGAAGAATCTAGGGCAAACTCCTCGTTTGAATTTTGGAAATGCAAATCGATATCGATTGCTGATGATGCTGCTAATAATTCCAGATTAACAATCTGATTTTCATCAACCTCTATAGCGAAGATATCTGAATCATCGTCGATTAAATCACCAGAAATGTAAGTGGCTTGGCAATTTGGATTCAGTAATGGTTGCTCACATGCTGTTACATTGACTGCATCAAATGCTGCAGAAGGTGCAGGTCTAAGGTTTGGCAAATCGCTAGTTAATGGAATCACACTTTGACATCTTGAATCGTTTTCGATGAAGAAGGTGTGGTTACCAGCACCAAGACTTGCTGTAAATTCGCTACCATTAGCAACTTCAGCACCTTGTGAATCAAAAATAGCTGCCCAAGAATCATCACAATCGAACCACGCAATTCCATCCACAGTCATTCTCGTTTCTGAATTGGCAGAACTGGTCATAGGGAGCAGTAATAGAATAGCGACGAGCCATAACACTCTCCTTCCCATGATTGGTGCTGCACACTCATACTCCTTCAAATGATTCAAGACCAGCGTACTTCCAGCCCAATTCATGGCGGGACTTGGGCGCACTGTAATTGCTCGCCATCGTATGGCCAGGATGTGGGCTCTAGGAGACCGCTCGAAGCCTGTTTCAAATACACCGGGTATAGTTGTTTCAGATGAGGATTTTGAAGTTACTTGGGCTCCATTTAGTACATCTAGCGATGGGGGAATTCCTCGAACATTGAACCTCAATTCAAGAGCACCATTTGCTCCTTGGGAAAGTAATGAAAATGGCCCGATGATGAGTGCTTCAATAGGGCATGTCTTACCACCGTCTTTGGATGAAGCTGACGCAGGTGAAGTTGCGTCAAAGGGACAGTTGTTACCTCTCTCCTGGCAAGCGCTAAATCATGATGAAGAATTGATGGACCAAAATCTGAATCCACATGTTGTAGTACTAACCGATGCATTGCAACTGGCCAATCGACCTGGAAGATTGGTCGAAGCAATTCTAGTCGTGAAGAAACGCTTCCCTGGTGCACTTCTTTGGACACCTGGAATTGGCGGTCCAGATAATTGTGCAGTCTTGGCTTGGTTTGGTGTAGATTTGTTTGACACGACACGAACAAAACAAGCAGAAGCACACGGTGCTGTATTGACCTGGAATGGTCCAAGGCCCGCAATTGAAGGCGAGTCAGCAAACAGTCATTGGCGTAGTGCATTAGCGGAGGTACGTTCTGCAATTTTGTCTAATTCTTTACGAGAGTTAGCTCGATCTCAGTCTCTAAACAGCCCGAGATTGGTAGAACATATGAGAAATCATGACAAACTCATATCGAAATCAGAAGGAATATTATCGCAAATTGTCAGCGAAGATACTGCGCTGCGAGTCCACAGTGTTGAGTCACATGACGATCCGTTAATTTTGGATTGGGTTGATTACATAATTAACGAATATAAGCCTCCAGAAAGTCTAGACGATGTCCTTATCCTGCTTCCTTGCTCGGCAAGAAAACCATACTCGTCATCTAGAAGTCACAGAGCTTTCCGGAATGCGATGAAGCATAATGCTGGACACGAAGTCATGGTCACATCACCGTTGGGTTTGGTGCCAAGAGATTTGGAAGAAGTGTGGCCTGCTGGTCACTATGACATCCCTGTCACCGGCGATTGGACACAAGACGAGATTAACCGTGTTACAAGTATGATTGATGCACTATTGGCTAAGAAGAACTATCGCGTTATCATTAATCACTCGGGATTCGAATACGATTGCGATATACCAATCATCAATACTAGACAGAGTGATTCTGCAACGAATTACGAATCCTTGCAACGCTTGGAGAAAGCGGTCGCAGAAAATATGCAAACTAAAAGGCGAAGTGGTGAAAAAATAAACATCGATAATTTCCACTCTGTATCCCGATTCCATCACTTAAATTCAGATTGGTTGGATGGTGTCCAAGTTCGTGGAAGGTTCCCGAGATGGAAGATTCTCAAAAATGGTGAGCAAATCGCTATGTGGGCTCCTGAACGAGGCGGATTTTCAATTGCTAAGTTAGGTGTGGCGGTTCTTGATAGTTGTAACTCGCTCAAACGGATTACATTGAAGGAAGATATCAAGTGGAAAGGTGATGTTAATCTGGCAAACTTAGAATCCTACGATTCTTCAATCAAAGCCGGCGAAGATATTCTGGTGATGCAAGGCGAGCAGTGTCTCGGTTCTGCCCGAGCATCTGCACCTGCTTGGGAGTGGTCAGGTACCCCGGGAAGGCTGGCAAAAATGCATCAAAGGCTGTAAAATGCACCGAATTTCCATGCGTAGTGGTTAAGAATGGGTGATAGGTCGGCGGAATGCTCGGAGGTTCAATTATGGCACGCATGTACGCTAAGAGGAAAGGTAAATCCGGTTCCACAAAGCCACACAATGAATCAGCACCAGAGTGGTCAAACACGGATTCAGATGCTGTAACTGAATTAATCGTAGAGTTGGGCAAAGCAGGTCACTCATCCGCATCAATTGGTACTATTCTTCGTGACCAACACGCAGTACCTGATGTAAGGGCAGTTTTAGGAAAGAGAATCTCCGCAGTTCTGTCTGAAAATGAAATCGGCGGTACATACCCTGAAGATATGATGAACTTGATGCGCAAGGCTGTAGGAATCATCGACCATCTTGGATCTGGAAACCACAAGGACATTCACAACAAGCGAGCTTTGGAACTAACCGAAGCTAAGATTCGCCGTCTAGCAAAGTACTACATCAGCGAGGGGCGCCTCTCTGCAGATTGGAAGTACAAGCGTGACCAATTGCGCTTGATGGTTGAGTGAAGTTACACTCAACTTCATAACCACCTACTTGATGTATCATTTAGGTGAGTCGATGAATAGCCTGCTACAAACCTCGATTTTTTCTTCATTTGAAGAGGAATTAAGCAATGTAGCATCTATGATTTCCTCTGCCAAAGTAGTTCAATTGATGGCCCCTGCAGATATTGAAGGTGTTCTTGCATTGGCACAGTTAGAATCGGCCCTGCTCGATAATTCACAACACTACCGTAGGAGAGTGCTACCTCCAAGAAGGCATGTGAGTAGAGACCATGTTCCAAATTTACCAGAGGTTGACGGTTTAATTGTACATATTGATCCGTTCCATGAAACGCAGTCATCAATGGAGGCCAAACAAAATTATGTTCACATATTTCCTTTGTCTGTTTCAGTCAAATTTGGTGGTTCTAGCAAGGAGCATAATGGGGCTGTAGAGTGTGTGGCAATATGTGCGGCAATCGCATCACTTCTTGCCCCGGAAGGAGCTAGAGTGAGAAAGCAACGTTCTATGGCAATTAGTGGTAGTTGGCTGCGAGGAGGAGCAGATTCTGATTATGATCCGGTTCTATCTTTAATGCGTGACCATCTCGATACTGAGGGTTCAATAGACATCTGTCCGCTTCCTGAAGTTCCGCATCCAGAAACAGAAATGATTCCGGGGTTATCAAAAATGATGTTGAAGCGATTGTCCAAAGGCTGGCCAACAATGGATGTTGAACAAAGAAGTTCCGCAATTAGCGAGTTGGTTTTACCAGCACTTCGTATGGAAGGAATATCTACAATGAGGCTCGAAGAATTAGTTTGGCATAGAATTATGATTCCTGGTAATGATGTTGATTTAGCTAGTCAGTTGCACAAGACGAACTCGGAATGGCCTGATGACATGGAGCAGGCTAAAGTCCATGCTAGTAGTATTCTTGACAGCCTAATTTCTAGTGGCCATCTTTGATTAATCCACTATTTTTAGCACTCTACCGCATCCACCACAAGGTAATCTGAACGGTCTTTCGTCAGTCATGATTGAATTCGGTGTACTACATGCAGGACATTCGATGACAGGGTAAATTGGTTGATTCATAGCAGAGGCCATGCCTTTTCGCTTGGGACTGGCAACTGCAGTAATTATCCAAATTGAAATTGAGATTCCAGTTATTACTCCAACCGTATATGGTGGATATGCTAAAAATAATGCTAGAAGTATTGCTGGGATTAGAGCCATCTCAATCCAAAGTGCACCGCGTCTTTTGTTTCTTGTTAATCTCATCGAGAAGAATAAACCTGCTGATATGAGAAGTATAGTTATTACAGACAAACTCATTGGTGCGTTAAGGTACTCTCCACTAGGCATTCCTTCAAAGTAAAATGTAGCACTAGGTTTCAGGTTTTCTGCACTTATCTCTATTGATTCACCAAATGGTGTTCTAGTTTTCGAAAAATCGATCGAATCTTCTCCTTTGATTGAGGCACCTGTCAAGCTGGCCATCATTCCAGTTTCAACCGATATGCTGAGGTCGTAACTAGACCAGATTGGAGTTGGTTGAACGCTGACGAAATTCCTCAGAAGCACTATTTTTGTATTCGACTTAACAATCTCTAGTGTAGATATGCTCAGTTTAATTGGATGCGGAGTTACCTTNTTNTGNCCTTGAAGGTCNACATNNAANGAAATNCTTTCCANATCNTGGGTATTNCTTCCAATNAACTCTTCTANTTCAATNGCCATNCCATCNTTCATGTAAGTNGGNGCAAGGTTAACCATCTGATTTTCGAATTCGCTTCTTTCGACATCATCTATGATCCGATTTCTTCGGTCATCATCACTGACCATGCCTGAATTGAAGATACGTAACGGTAGAGAAAGGCCTGGGTCTTCATTGCCAATGTTATCCATTCCCCATCTCATCCAATATGCTAACTCGCCATCGATAACGAGGTCGATATTTCTCTCAAGAGTCAAGAAACCATCTGTTGAATCTAGTTTCATTTCCATATTCATAATTAGGTGGGAGCCGGCACCATCAGAACGTAATGGTTCTTCAGTAGGGTAAAATCCACTCCCTCCTCCATCATTCCCATCATCATATGTTTCGATAGTGAATGTTGTCATTCCTGACTGNACAGGTGTTCCTGACTGAATTTGGATACTCGCTTCAATAGTAATTTCTTGTTGGCCGGACATGGTAGCAATCCACGTCCAAGTCAGACGAACATAATCGCCACTGCTGGTTACAATTGGGTCTCCTGAAACCATTCCACCATTTACTCGCAACTCTAGTGCATTAGCATGCGCAGCAGTCATTTGTCCAAATGGAGATGCAACAATCATTGACAAATATACTTCCATGCCGTCGCTAACTGGCTCCTCTAATCGCAGACTTACAATCGGTAAGTCCGCAGTAACGGTCGATTCGTCACCGACGCCTCCCCAAGAAAATGTGAGTCCTGCATCAGTTCCGGGGACGCTGAATACTACTGCTTGTGCGGAAAAGGTAACAGTGACNGCAGTTGAAGAAGGAATTGAACCCGCATCAACATTTATGTCAATTGTTAGTTGTCCACTTCCGGCAGCTAAAAATGAGTTGGATTGGTCTGTTGTCCCAGTGTATGTATCTCCACCGATTTCTATCTCGACAGATGCATTGATTTGTGCACCGCCTGCGTTGGCAACTTCATAATCAATAGAAAATTCCCATGTTGAAGATGGGTAGGAACCTGGCCAAGACGGGTCAATTTTCCAACTTCCAAGTTCCTGTTGTTGTGCTATGGCATCCGAGATCTTCTTTTCTTCTGATTCTTCAGATAGATCAGCCTCGAATGGTGACATTTCTCCTGATGAGGCTGGACCCAGCAGGAATAATTCAACCGCAGTGGAGTCACAACAGACTTCTTCGCTAGCTGCAGATACATTAGCCAGAGGGAGGAAAGATACCAGCAAAATTGCGCACAGAAATAGCGGTTTCATTGTACGCATGGGATAACCACCAGCACGCTCTGCGAACATTACACTATTCAACACTATGCCCTAATGAGCCCCTATGGGGCTCAAAGCGCCTTCTCTAGCAAGTTACCGAGTTCCTTCTCGAATAATCCAACCAATGCTTCACCAACTTCACCTTGGAGTTCATCAGGAAGGATGCGTAGACCGAGTCGTGCTGCTGCACGACTGGCTTTCAATTCCGCATACACAGAGCGNGCTTTTGCATTGAAATAATAGGAAATCGCCTCTTTCAATTCTTCTTTCAGTTCTTCGTCTGCATCGACTTTTTGACGGATATACGACTTAATTTCGTCTTTTACTAAATCGCGAACTGCTTCAAGAAGAATATCTTCTGTTGCCATCAATTCTTTTACTTGCGAGCCGAGATTTCCGGTGAGTAAACGCTCGATTGCCATGATTGGTCCTGTAGGTCAACCATTTTGAATCCACCTATCGCATAATTGAAGAACCTAGCCCGCNAGTTTGTGCTATGGATTTCTCTACAATCGGGGCTGAGGATTCGCTCGATGAGGCTAAATTGCGACTAGAATCTGTCGATGCGTTAATTGTTTGGGGTGATGAAATCATCATCGGCGTCCTACTTGAAGAGCATCTCGTNAGAGGTGGAAATTGTGGTAGTGCATGTGAATTGGATATTTTGGTAGATCCTTCTGTTGAGAAAAACAGTATTTGGCGTCCAAGGTTTATCATCACCACNGATGATGGAGAGCCAGTAATGCTCAGTCATGGACCATGAGCAAGCCATTTTCTTCGATTATAGCATAACCAATTCTCTCTAGTTGCACAATGGTCCCAACAGGGTATTCGTTATCCTCAAGTATACCTTCAACAGTGATCAAATCTTGCCCATTTGCAATGGTAAGTGTTGATGGTTTTCCTCCTGCAACCCAGTGTACAACACTTCTTTTGTCACTGCGATCTATACTCTCTACATTNCCTTCAGAGTCAATGTCGCACAGGTCTTTGAGGCGAATCGGTTTGCCTGAATCCTCTTCCTCAATCCAAACACCTTCGTCAATCGAATAATTTCTTGCTGGCATATCGGTATCTGAATGAGATGAAATGGAGCCTGTTTTGGGGTAATCACCTTTCAGAGTAATTGGGAAAGCATCCCTGACAAATGCTAGTCTAGGAGCATTAGGATCAATCGCTTTGGTATTATGTGAATACAAGGTTGATAGNGGGACGGCAATATCTTTCTGAGTCAGCCCTAATTCAATCCAAAAAGCTCGCAGTGATTCAGGTCTAATTCCTCTCCTTGATAGAGCGGACAAAGTTGGTAAACGAGGGTCTTCCCATCCATTGTACTTGCCTTGGGCAATATCTTTCTTCATTTGCGAAGTCGAAAATGCGCCAAATTCGTGAACTTTCACACGACCCCAATAAATCGTTTCAGGATACTCCCATCCGAAATGCTCGTACAGCAGGCTTTGCTTTCTTGTGGAATCCATCAAATCTTTCCCTCGTATGATATGAGTTACTCCCTGGAGATGGTCTTCAATTGCTGATTGNAAATCAAGTAAAGGCCAAACTCTCCATTTGTCCCCAACTCTAGGGTGCGGATTTGTTTGTATTCTTGCTGCAGGCCAATCTCGAAGAGCGGGATTTTTCAGTGTCATGTCTGTCCTTACTCTAAGAACTGCATCGCCNGGTTGGAATCCATCTGGGTTATTCATCAGATTCCACCTCTCTAGGTTTGTTGAGACATCATTATCTCGGCATGGGCATTCNGTCATCGATACTCTGAACTCTCTAAAATCATCTGCAGAGCAGGTACAAACATATCCAAATCCACCNTCAATCATCGANTTCGCATAGTTGTGGTATTCTTCCATTCTTTCGCTAGCAATTATNATCCTGTGAGCCGGNAAACCACAGAGCCATTCTTGCTGAGNTGGNATTGAATCATAAGCTTCCAGCATTGGTGGTTTAACCGTAGTATCAGTATCATCAAATCTTAGAATTAGTTCTCCATCGAGGTCTTTGGCGTATTGACCATTGATTACTAATCCTCGCGAATGGCCGAAGGATAGAGGGCCATTGGGATTTGGAGCAAATCTCAGAACAGGTTTTCTTCCATTCAAATTGGGCAATTCTGGTAATCCTTCCCTGCGAGTTTGAACTTTACGTTCTAGTAAATCAGGAGCCTCATTCTCGAGGATTTTACGAATTACTTCTAATCCCTCAGATTGAGCTANAGCATTAGCCTTGCCGACTTCCTTGGCTACAAGCGGCGCAATGTGTTTTCCATGGGGGCGCAAATCTGCTCGACTNCCCATAATTCTACTAATCACAGAACCNGACTGGCCTTTGCCATCATATTGGTAACTATTTTGCAATGCAAGGTGACGAATGAGGTCCAAAGTTACCTTGTCTGGCTGCCACTCCATGTTAGGGCGTGGGGCTTTTAGTTATTCAAAACAAGGTTCGTTGGCGTGCATTTGGGCGTGGTGGCGGCGTTCCTCCCCACGCATCGCTAACAGTTTTCCATGACCATCTTAAACAATCATGGGGCCTTTCCCCCTTTACTAATTCCTGAACGGCAGATTTTGTTTTTGGGTCTGATGGATAGCCACTTCCTAACTCAATTCCAAGGTTTTCTGATAATTTTTCAATAGCACGGTCTCTAGTAACTTTAGCGATAATGCTGGCTGCACTAACTTCTGGATGATTTTCATCTGCTTTATGCTCAGCTANACAATTCCGATTAGATTTTTTAGATACATTTCTGGCAAATCTTTCTGCATTAACATCACATGCATCCAACATTATTTCACCATCAGGCATTACTGTTAATGCTTCAGCAAACAACTCCACTTCTAAATCGTTAAGATTGCTTGAATTATCGATTCTGTCAGGTGGGCAAATTACTACTTTGTGTGGCATTTGGCAAAGAATTTCATAGAGNTCNTCGCGCTTTTTTTTGCTCAAATCCTTTGAGTCCTTAACTCCTAATTCTTTGAGATGTGTTTGTGATATTGACGCAAAGGCACACACCACTAGAGGCCCAATTACTGAACCTCTACCCGCTTCATCGACACCTATATTCATCCTATCACTCACAAATCTAGGTCATCTAAATCCAACATATTGGGGGCTTCTTGCTTAGTTTTAGGCAATGGCACAGTTCGCGTAGTTACNGGAACAATATCATCTGGTAATGCAACATTNGCGCTATGTGGTAAACTTACTTCTCCATCGGCTATTTCGCTAGCAAGAGTGTCAAGTTTAGATTTCACAGCCATCGTATCGTGGTGATCTAGAACACTACTAGCTGCGCCAACCAGTTGAGAATCAACNGGTTGAGCACTCGGTTTCCTCTCTCCTCCTACTGCTTGGAACATTCCTGTAAAAACCTCTGAAGGAATTTGAGGCGATTCTGCAACCTCAGGAACAGGTTGTTTCTTGCTGGCAAACTCTGCCATCCAATCCTCTGGCTGCTCTCGAGAATTAGATCGTTCTTGTAAAAGTGCTGCTTCTTCTAATCTGGCCTGCCTGNCACGCAATGATTTGTTAATCATCAAAGCACTAGCCAATATCGCTAGAACAATCCATTTCCAAGCCCATATTACAGCAAAAAATGTTGATACAAAGTCTGTAATCGAACTGACTACTGAATCCCCTTCATCACCAGTTTTGGCAACTGCATCAAAACTGGTATTTGCGGAATAGCGAAATGGGTTTTCCTCTGCTAAACGACTATGAGCGGTTATGTTTAGATAAAAGTCATCGTTTGAATTTTGGTCGTCGGGAATTTCTGCCCAGGCACGGAATGTAAAGTTCGAGCCTTTTTCGATATTCACAACTTCGAATGATCGAATGTTAGTAGAACCATCCTCTACAATCGCATTGCTCGGTGGTATGAAACTCATCTCAGTGAAGTATGATGAAGTCATACGGACTACTAGCCCATCTGCAATATTACCATCATTACG
Source organism: Methanobacteriota archaeon (assembly GCA_002709705.1). Classification (GTDB taxonomy): domain Archaea; phylum Thermoplasmatota; class Poseidoniia; order Poseidoniales; family Poseidoniaceae; genus MGIIa-K1. The sequence goes on from PAQE01000012.1 coordinate 58,701, forward strand.
CATTGTTATTGCGACTTCTAATCTGTTCGAATTGACAGAACTTGCCGAATTTTCCCAAATCCAGTTAACTCTAGGTGCGGTTGAAGAACTGATAAAAAGTGAGTCGACAACTTCTCCATTTCCTAACTTCAACTGCACCACTGCTGAAGCTGGCAATAATCCTTCAGCACCAAGAATAGTTGTCATGTTTAGAGGGACGGATGCAGTCGAATTTTTAGCGAGGCCAATTGGACCATTATCAATCTCAAAAATCATCCCCGAGTCGTCAACAATTTCAAGAGAAAATGTTTCGAAGAAATTACCACTATTCTCTACTTCTATTACCTGCTGGCATGTTTCATTCCATTCAACAGAATCACAATTTTCTCCTTGGGTAGTAATTGTTCCAGACCGCTGCCAGTCTATTGTTGAAGATATTGAAACAGAACTGGCTCGCTGAGGGAATGATTGTGGCATCACAACCAGTTCGACATCAAATGAGCCAGAATTGATATTTGGTGCATTGAAACCGATTTCAATATTTCTCGATTCGTTAGGTCCAAGTGATTGGAACTCGAATGCGTTGAAAATTGCTACTGTCCAATTATCGACTTCGATTCTATCATCAATCAAGTTGCCTACTCTCAAGGATGCATCAAGGTAAGTGTCAACATTTCCATTGTTTCGAATAGTCACTCCGAGTCTCCCATCATCGCCGGGTTCAAGGCTCAAGTTATCGCCTATTATGTCCACAGTCATGTTGTGGAATGTTTGCATTTCTAGCGTGAATGTCCAGCTTTCTACACGCTTGTCCAACCCTGATTCTGCCTCTAAAGTGAAAGTGGGGCCAGTGCCTGCTAGGGGAGCCCCATCAATGATTGCGGGCGTAATGATCCAGAAATTTATGAAGAGATATTCACCGTCCTCCAAGTCCAAATGTACTTCATTGTCATTATTTTCATCACCTGTGAAGCCATATTGCCAATCAGAATCAGTATTCATTTTCACTTTTACAAAGTCATCGAACCCAGCATTGTTGGAAATGTTAACTGCTAGACTGGTGTTTACGTTTTGCTGTACGTAGAATGAAGATCCATCATTCGCACCGAATTCAAGGTTAGACCAACGGGATACAACAACATCCACGTTTTGCATCAGATTCCATTCAGGGACTTCCTGACAGGTAATGTCTAGCGAAAATGAAATCGTTTCATAATTTGAATCAGGTAAAACAGTAACATTGATCGTCATCTCGCCCAGTCTACCAGAACCAACTCTTGTCCAGTCTTCGGGTAACCCTTCGACTGTTAGATTGGAGTCTGAGTTGTTCAATGCAATAGCAAAATGTCTCTCATCACCTACGATATTATGCCAAGCGATTCTGAACTGGACGGTTTCATCTGGATGGATTACAACCTCCTCCTCGATGAAAAATTCGAATGGGGTGGAATTTGCACTCACAGAAATAGTTGGAAGCACCATCGCAACGATGAGTATCGTGACTATTCGGCGCATAAACTCTCCAAGGCATCACACATAAGAAAAGTCCGCAATACATGCTTAGTAATGCGATTAGATGATGCGTAACTAAACAAAAGCGTATATACTAATCTTTGTCGTTGCGCCGCAATGCAAAGAAAACTCTTGACCGCATTCGTAGCCCTAATGATGTTCTCGGCACTACCGTTAACGGTAACCGCCGACGAGAACGAAGATATCCCGACCAACGCGGCTGCCACCGGAATCCATGATTCATTGGTAGCAGCACTTGCACATGCCGACCTAGTCGGAGCGCTGCAAGGAAGCGGCCCGTTCACAGTGTTCGCACCTACTGACCAGGCGTTTGCTGATGCTGGAATCGATCTAGCATCATTCGACACCGATGCCGAGAATGCGACACTAGTCGACATTCTAACTTACCACGTGGTTACAGGTCTAGTGATGTCAACAGACCTCTCTGATGGACTGACCACAGACGCACTGAACGGTGACAAATTGTCCTTTGGAGTCGGTGACGATGTGAAAGTTAACGACGCTGTAGTAATACAGGCCGACGTTACCGCTTCTAATGGAGTAATTCATGTAATCGACAAGGTACTAATGCCACCTGTTGATGTTTACGTGAGTGATGGTTCTATGGCATCACCTTACTTCCAATTCTACACAGACTCTGCAGGAGAAAACTCAATGACAGAGATTGACATATCCAAGAATTACAAGTTCCAAAGACTGAACAATCCATCAGCCCACCCATTCTACATCGGAGATAATGGATACAATGCAGACTCCTCTAGCAACATGATTATTGCAGGAGATGGCTCTAGCAGTTCTGGCATTTCTGACGCTCAGACTTTCACTGTATTCTTCAGAGATGGTTTCACTACAGACGATGCGCTAAGCTACTTCTGTACAGTTCACTCAAACATGATTGACACCTTCACCTTGACTGCACCAGTTGCTGCTCAAGACATCACAGAAATCGCTTCTGGTACAGGTGTGCACGACTCACTGGTCGCCGCACTGGCTAAAGCAAACTTGGTTTCTGCATTACAGGCAGATGGGCCATTCACAGTATTTGCCCCAACTGACCAGGCATTTACCGACGCAGGAATTGATTTGGATGCATTTAACGACGACGAATCTATCGCTGCCCTAGCAGACATTCTAACTTACCACGTATATGCTGGTGCAGTTGAATCTAGCGCAGTTACAGACGGCCTCACCGTAGAAATGCTAAACGGAGACAGCGCAAGCTTCACTGTGGCAGACGGTGTAGTATCCATCGAAGGTGCTACTGTCACAACTGCAGACGTAATGGCTTCAAACGGTGTTGTCCACGTGATTAATCAGGTACTGA
>PAQE01000013.1 GCA_002709705.1 Methanobacteriota archaeon
CTGCAATCTGTTTTTCTGAAGGGACCCATTGACCGTCTTCAAATTTCCAGAAACCGTCTTCAGAAAAAAGTGGACTGGACATGAATTTCCCTGTATGTGTATACCTATCAATTATTCGCCTTCAAGAAAAAGGCGCCGAGAGGGAGATTTGAACTCCCGTGTCCAAAGGACAGTGGATTTCGAATCCACCGCAATACCGGGCTATGCGATCTCGGCTGACAAGCCGCCCACCTGCACGACCATCATAAGAGTGATGTCACTCGGGTGGAATGATGAAGATTGCACTGAAGGGTCATGGCCACGACCATGTCATTGAATTGGAGGCAGGTTCTACAGTAAAGCAAGCTCTAATCGAGATTGGAATTCACCCTTCGACAGTAATCGTGAGTCATGAGGACGTAGTACTGCCACATACCACCGTTCTGAATGCAGATGTTTCTCTAGATCTGACAATCGTCAGTTCTGGCGGCTGATCACATGTAGATGGAATTAGGCGACTCAGATAATTCTGAAATCAAATCATCCGCCTTTCCAGGATGCATTTCCTTTAATTTGGCTGCAAGTCTATCTGTAGCATCAATTGGGACTGGTAGAGGAATTGACCACCACTTGCGAATTGTCTCAAGCAATAACTGAGCAGCAACGGGATCTGCAGAATTACCAACGGTTGTTGCAATCGTACATGATGTATTGACATTCTTTACAGGACCCAAAGCAGTAATCAATGCAGCCATTCCAATAACACCAGCTTTGGGCTCATCTCTACGCACATCTACTCCTCTTGACTCAAGTTCAATTCTGTAACTTGAAGAACTGGTAATTGCAAAGATATCTTTTCTATCTGCGGGGGCTGACATTCCGGCTAAAACCAACACTTCACCGCCTTCAAACAGTTCTAGAACTGTGGCAGCCATCTCATGCTGTCCTTCTGGAGTCATTGGTTGTGCATCTCCAGTTAGCGTGAAAATTTCCTTACCGTTGATTTCTAATTTAGAAAGCAGGATATGAGGTGGAGCAAGTAATCCATTCTCATCTAACCTAGCTAATGGTGGCAATGAAGGATGAATGATTCTAGCGATAGGTTCTGCATCCAATTCGTTGTTAACTGCATCAACTGCTAATTTACCGACATCGCCAACCCCTGGCATGGCGACCAATAGTATACCACCTGCCGTTTGGGGCTGCGAAATCCAGTCGATGAGCACACCCATGAAAGGCCCAGCGTATTTTGACGCGGTATAATGATTCGCATCATTCTTCTTCGCTAGAAGCCAATGTTGGCAGTGTTTGAGCCCATCCGTCTTCCTCAACTCCTTCGAGTTGTCTGCGTAGATGTGCTCTCTTATCTTCAGGAGACCACTTCATAGGGGCTGCTGCTTGTGCATTTCCTCCACACTTTGGACAGGTGGTTGAAAGTGAATAAGCGCCACATTCTTTGCATTTCTGCATCTGTTGGCGAGCCATTTCACTCCCTCTCTGCTTCAGCAGAACCGCCAGCTGCAACAACTACATCGATGCATGCCTTAGTAGCATCTTTCCATGCTTCTTCAGCGGTTTTGAAATCAGGTGCTTTTAGATCAATTCTGTAAGAAGGAGCTCCATCATAATGGCAGGTTACGACCAACTCTGCATCTTTGTTAGAAACATTTTCAGCAGCAATCAGTGCTTCTCTGATTACTTCGATTCCTTCAGCTTGGTCTACATTGAGTGTAAATCGTCCTCTGATTTCAACAGTGTCTGGAATGATATTCTTAACGGCTATTTCGATGAAAGGTGCAATCCAATCTCCTTCGTATCCGATTTCAGCAAGTGATTCTGGATTTTTAGCGGCTTCTTCAAAAGCCCCGTAAAGAGTTGCGAAAGATTCTGTCAAGTCCGCTTGATATTCAGCGTGCTCATCAGCAGACCAACCCACCTGTTCTGCTAAAACCTTCAGAAGTTGCTTGGCTCTTTCTTCGTTCTTCCATTGGGCGAGACGGTCACGTTTTCTCTCTTCACTGACAGACTTTAGAGAAAGTTCCAGAGATTTGTTATCATTTCGTGTTCTTAGAACCTTACAGATTAGTCTCTGTCCAGGGCGGACAAATGCTCTGATATTCTTGACCCATCCACTAGCGATTTCTCCAATGAAAATGAATCCTTCAATCCCCTCGTATTCCTCGAGGTCGACATATGCCCCGTTCTGCTTGACTTCGCGGACTAGTGCTACAACGAGTTCTCCTTCAGAAGGACCATTTTCGAGGAGATCTTTGGCCATGGAGGACTTGCCTCCATTCACTCAAGGGTCTCTACGACGTTGCAGCCGACCAACTGGGCCTTGCCACCAGCGGGGTTTGTCAGAGTAGCACCACAAACGGCGCAGGAGATTGTGGTTGACGCACGAGAAAAGATGATACTCTCGTTAGAGCAGTCACGGCATGATACTTTCAGGAACTTAGCTGTCATGTTTTACGCCTCAGTTGTCTACTAGTTCGAATTTCTTAGCACGCTGGCAAGGTGCATAATGTGCCTTTCCAGTTTCAGTGCAGCGGAATAGAATGTTAACACGCTTGGTTGGCTTTTCACGGCCATCAGGCTTTGGACGTGGGAAACCACGGTATCCAGCCATAACTCTACGGAAACGTCGCTGACCCCACTTTAGTTCACTTGCGCGCTTCTTTTTGACACGCTCTACGGTATGCATTGTATGCTTACCAGCACTAGGACTGTATCGCTTTACTTGACGTGGCATCTTTACCATAGTCTCACCTTGAGCATTCGGCCCACTAGCGTCCTCTATTTAGTGGTGACGGATTGGCAAAAATCACGAATCAGCCCACTGAGGCCAAGATTACCGGTGATGTTCATAAATCATAATGTCGCCGTCCAACTTATGGATTCGATGCTAGAGGCGGCAATCTGGTTTTGGATTCCACTATGTTTGGTTCCTATTGGCATATGGTTCTCAGTAAGTGGTCAAGCAAAATCTATTGGCAAAATAATTGCTGCAATCGGCTTGGTCCTTGTAATGATTTCATCTTGGACTGTGCCGTCTTCTGATTCAACTGCAGGAGGTCATTTGTTGCTATCAATTTCAGCACCATCTCTGCTTTTGGCTTATGGCGTGCATGGTATGATCTTTGGAGGTAATGTACCTGTGGGAAGATTGGATTCGTCCGCTCGCTGGAGTGGTTCCTTAGCAATTTTCGTATCTTTACTAATTCTTTGTTTGATGCATTGGTACAGTTTTACTCCACTGTGGAGAGATGGTGAAGTCAATCCTTACTGGATAGTTTTCTGGCCCACGTTTTTGTTGTTTGCAACATCACTATGTTCGGTTTCTGCAGTTGCATTGGCTAGTTATGGAGAAAATAGATTGAACGAATCCATTAATCTCGCAGTTCTTTCTGTATTTATGGCTGGAATCGCACTTTCAGCGATGATTTTCGATGGATACATGACAACATCGGATGAGTTTAGAGATTATCTTTGGCTTGCGACAGCAGATGTTTTTGGAACAATTGTTGGTATGTCACTGGCTATAGCAGCATTTGCCATTGTTATTTGGGCTTATGAAAATTCTTTGCCGTTACCAGAGATTTCACCACCTCCTACTGAAGAAGAAATCAAGCACGTAGTGTCTCTTGCCAAGAATCATATCGGAGGTGAAGAAGAATGAAGCAATCGCAATCATCTTGGAAATTGCTAATTCTTGCAGCATTATTGCCAATTCTGGTTCTTGTTGCAATCAATGTCACAGGAGAGTGGAGAAATGATTTCCATCCCGATTCATTCAAGAGATTCGGAAATGCGGTTTTAACTTCTTATGTGGTAATGGGAATTATTTTGATTGGAAACCTGTTTTTCTACGCAGATTCTAGACATCGTCCATTTGCACCTTTCGTTGGTATGATATTTGCTTTGGCAGTTGGAATAGTTATTGCCTGGGCATTAATTTCGAATGACGATCTATTGCTGGAAGCGAATAGTGGATTACGTGCCCAAATGTTATCCAATGTAGTACATTTGCTGGTTAGTGGAACGGCAATGGCTTTAGCATCATTACTAGCTATCGGTGTAACTTTCGCTATGATTACAGGACGGGAAAGAAGGGTTCTTTTTGAGGAGGAGTAGTTTTTTGTCGACCCGTCGGTTTGATAAAGGGAGGGCCGGTGGCCGAGCCGTTAGGTGATATCATGTCCAAGGGTACTCCATCAATGGGTAAGAGGCAGAAGACCACCCATATTCGTTGCCGCAGGTGCGGTAGAAATTCCTATCACAAGCAGAAGAGCGTGTGTGCATCTTGTGGCTATGGTGCCACTTCTAGGATGCGTTCTTACGGTTGGTCCAAGAAGACACACCGCCCCTGAACAATTCTCTGATTTAGAGAAAGGGCTGTAAAGCCCCTGCGGTTAGAACTGATTGGGCGAGACAAATGTGTGGCATTATCGGTCTCGTTGGAAGGCGTGGCTATCACATCAATCAATTACTGTATGATGGACTCACAGTATTGCAGCATCGTGGTCAAGATGCTGCAGGAATGATGACCGAGCACGAGGGGAGATATCATCTTCGCAAATCTAACGGATTGGTCAAAGATGTATTTTTCAAAAGGCATATGCAAAATTTGCTGGGCTCGATAGGAATTGGACATGTGCGCTATCCTACTGCAGGTTCATCTTCAGCAGCCGAGGCTCAGCCATTCTATGTGAACTATCCTTTTGGTATATCTCTCGCTCATAATGGTAATTTAACAAATGCAGATGAGATCAAAGAATTGCTAACTGGAAATCATCGCCGACATGTCAACACTACTTCTGACTCAGAGTTGTTACTCAATTTGTTGGCTATGGAATTACATTCTAGAACTCACAATGTTGCCATTGATGGAGAATTTCATGTTGATGTGAATACAATTTTCTCATCTGTAGCAGCATTGCACAAACAGATTTCAGGAGGTTATGCTTGTGTATCACTAATTTCCGGATATGGCATTCTTGCCTTCCGCGACCCTAACGGCATCCGTCCTCTTATATTTGGTAGCAGAGAAGTCGATGGGGAGAAAGAATGGGTTGTGGCTAGCGAATCTGTGGCAATTCACGCTCTTGGATTCGAAGTCGAACGTGATGTTGAACCAGGCGAAGCGATTTTCTTGACATCAAATGGACAGATATTTACTCGGCAATGTGCAGAAGAAACTCACCATTCTCCTTGCATTTTCGAGCATGTTTACTTTTCTAGACCAGACTCTATTATCGATGGGATCTCTGTTTACCAAGCTCGTTTGAATCAGGGCCAAAGATTAGCTGAAAGGATTCTGGAACAATATCCAGATCATGATATTGATGCTGTAATTCCAGTTCCTGATTCAGGAAGATATGCTGCTCTTCAAATGGCAGGGGCATTAGGTGTTGAATATCGAGAAGGTTTTGTGAAAAACCGCTACATTGGCCGTACTTTCATAATGCCAGGTCAGGCGATGAGAAAGAAGTCAGTAAGACGTAAGTTGAATGCAATACCTCACGAGTTTAAAGGCAAAAATGTGCTATTGGTCGATGATTCAATAGTTAGAGGAACAACCTCTGCTCAGATAGTTGAGATGGCTAGAGAGGTTGGTGCAAACAAAGTGTACTTTGCGTCAGCAGCACCTCCAGTTAGGTATCCAAATGTGTATGGAATAGACATGCCAGCAGTTACAGAATTCATTGCTAATGACAAGACTATCGACGAAATTGGAGATGAAATTGGGGCTGACAAATTATTCTATCAAACTCTTGAGGATTTGATAGAGGTAACCAGCATCAATGGTGAGCAATCTTGGGATGCTAGTTGCTTCAACGGTGAATATGTTACGGGTAACGTATCCCAAGAATATCTTGACGCATTAGAGGCTGCAAGAAACGACTCCGCCAAGAGTGTGAGCAGACTTTCAGATGAAACAATTGGCTTGCATAACGATGAGTGAGATGATTAGATGCGACAAGCTTGGATACTTCGCTATGGCGAGCTTGGTCTAAAAAGCAAAGTCGTTAGACGGCAATTTCAAAGGGCACTATCAAACAATATGGAAAATTTAGCGATTAATTCTCAAATCTCATTGATACAGACTAGAATCAAGTCCATGGAAGCCGTAACCAGCGATTCAACACCTGAAGATGTTGAGAATCTGCTTTGTCATATTCTTGGCCTTGTAGCAATTGACCCTGCAAAGGTAATTTCTGATGCTATTGACCCATATGAAGTGGCGAGATTAATACTAGAAAGTGATGAATTGCGAGGTCAAAAAAGAACATTCGGCGTTAGAACTAAAAGAATTGGAGCTAATGCAAATTATAGTTCTCAGGAATACAGCAAGGAGATTGGAAGTTGTATGTGTGAGCAAGATGAATCATTATCTGTAAACCTAACAAATCCAGATATTTGGGTCAGGCTGATACTCGAACCTGATCGAGTGTGGCAATTGGGAGAACGAATTGTAACGGCAGGGGGACTGCCTCCTGGTGTGCAGGGTGATGTTCTCTGTCGAGTTACAGACGAAGAATCACTTTTGTCTACATTTTTGATTATGCGGCGTGGTTCGAGAGTTATTCCAGTTGAAGGGAGTGACGAGAATCTGGTACAGATATTGAGAATGTGGGATCCGTTCATAGGAAGGAAAACGGCAATAATGGATTTGCATGGTAAAGTTAAGCAGAGGCATCCTTGGGGGGTAATTGGAATAACTGTTGAAGACGGAGAATCAATGATTCGCCGCCGCGCATCTGATGTCAAAACAGTCCCTCTTTCCACGCTTGAACCACTATGCGGCTGGACAAATTCTGAAATTGAAGCACTTTCAAAGCATATCAGGAATCCGATTAGGAATCCGTGCATGCCAAACTTGGATGCATGGGTATCATGAATGATGGCCTTGCTGGGCTTTACATGGCGCTTACCGTCCCAGTGGTCAGCAAGTTCAATGCAACGGCTAGAATCACTGCAATATCTAGCGGAATCAACTTGGCATATGGCCAGGTAGATGGCAGATTAGTAATCGGTGAGACAGAACATTCTCTGTCCCCGATAACATGTATGTATGAATTCCCATTCGGTGATTTAATTGTGGGAACAAGCGAATCCTGGCACATATTTAGAGATGGAAATGAAATACACTCGAATCCTCAAGAGACAGGAATTGATAAGATCTCTGGAAAAGGTGAACATGCTGTAGCAATCGATGGCTTAGGAAGAGCACATATCATTGATGCAAAAGGAACATTTACTTCGCTAGATGAATCATCCATTCTATTTGCAAAAGTAGGGATGAATGTCGCTATAGCTACTGAATCAGGTAAAGTTAGTACATACTCACTTAATGGCCAAAAAGTATGGGAGAGGCCAATGAGAGGAGAAGTAGGCGAGCGAATAACAGCCATTGGTTGGAATGATTCAACATTGATAGTAGCACGAGAAGGTCACGGTTTGGTTCCCGGTGATGAAGAGGCTTTAGAAATCGAACATTGGGAGTCTCAACAATTGATTAAGCGGTATGATGTTAACCGCCGAGTAGTATCAATTGATGGTCCTTGGATGGGTTTAGACATGGGAGGAATCATGCATGATGAGAATNTNGTTGCTGAACTCAGCCATCCTGCACACATTATAATCGANAGAGGAGATTCTGCTTTAGTCGGCTCTTGGTTCCATCTTCATTCCGTAAATGCAGATGGACTTCAGTGGGCTGTTGAGACTCAAGGAATGGTGGAGCATGTTTCAACAAATAATGATGGTTCTGCGGTATTGATTGCTGGTAGCGATCAGAATGATTACACCGATCCTGAACCTGTTGTCTTAATCGACTCAACGGTTCAGCCAACTTCGCTGATTGATGAAGAGACTGCAATNGATGACTGGGGTGAAGCGCCAGCAATTGAAATAGATGCAGACGAATTGTATGGAGATAGGACTTCGCTCGAAGAACTGGCGGGTATTGAAGCGGCCACTCTCAGCGATTCTGGGAATCTTCTCGATGCATTAAATGACGAAATCAAAGTTGAAACCATCGAAGTCCAAGAGGAGGATTTGATGTTGGCACTATCGNTAGATGCTGAAGAAATCATTGCGCCAATGCCTGATGCAGGTGGTGACCAATCACTAAANTCTGATGAAGATGGAAAAGCCATAGTTACTCTAGATGCTAGTGGTACTAAAGACCCCCAAGAGAGGATTACATCTTGGTCATGGGTTGATTCTAGTGGGAAAGAGATTTCAGATAACCCAGTGGTTAGAGTAAAGCTCAACAAGGGCAATCATCGTCTTGAATTGAGAATCAAAGATAAAGATGGACGCTGGTCCTCNGACTCTATAGATGTGAGGATTGAGTGAGATGGTTTCTTCTCCAAACATTGCTCACTTCTTCGTAACAGCNCTCCAGCAACGTTGTAGTATTGTTACAAATCCGGATAATGGTCAATCTGTCATTATTGATGGAGGGGGAGATTTTGAAAGAATTATTCAATGGATCGATTCTGGAATAGGNAATCCNGATAGNGAAATAGGTTCATTCGAAGGAGAAAGAAATGTAGTTGCTCTAATCAATACACACGCTCACTTTGACCACAGTGGCCACATTCCATNCTTCAAAGAACACTATTCTCTAGAGTGGTGGTTGCACAAGGATGATTTTTTCTTGCAGAGTTTGGCGCAAGAATCAGGCCGAAGGTGGGGATTCTCATTACCAGACCCGGCAGTGGCTGAAAATACCTGGGAACATGGTGAAACTCACACTTTCGCAGGGATGGACTTTGAGATTATTCATACTCCGGGACATACGCTTGGTGGATGTTGTTTGCGACTTATTGTTGATGATGGTCCGGACCATCTATTTGCAGGTGACACTCTGTTTCAGGGTTCAATTGGGCGCACTGATCTGCCTAATTCTGGTGGAGATTTAGAATTGCTTTTACGAATGATAAAAGAAAGGCTATGGCCGCTTGATGATGATACAATAGTTCACCCGGGACACGGAGAAATGACTACTATCGGAAAAGAAAAGCGAACGAATCCTTTCCTAAACGACGGATTTAGAGGCCGTGGTGCTTGGTTGTAATCATGACATCATNGAAGATAATGCAGATTCNAGAACNGGTAAAGTTTCTTCCCAAGTTGCGACAATACCNTAGTCTGCATGGGAGAATATAGGCGCATCTGCATCCTTGTTAACAGCGACAATGTACTTGGAAGAACGCATTCCTGCAAGGTGCTGAATGGCTCCTGAAATTCCAATTGCTATGTACAGATTTGGATTCACAGTTTTTCCTGTTTGGCCAACTTGCATGGAATGTGGAATATCATCCCATGTGTCAACTGCTGCTCTTGAAGCGCCNACTGCAGCGCCCAAAACATCAGCGATTTTCTCTAAGTGGGAGAAATTGTCAGGACTTCCCATTCCTCTGCCACCAGAAATGATGATGTTTGCTTCNGAGACATCAAGTCTTTCAGATGCCCTGGCAATAATTTCTTGTACAGCGGTTGCNACATCCCCAGATTGGTCAACAATAGAGACATTCGCTCCACTAGATGCGGCTGCAGGGAATACATTTGCTCTAACAGAAATAGCTGCATCACCGGATAAGGACACAGTTTGCATTGCTTTTCCTGAGTAAATCGGACTGGTCAAGTTCATTCCATTAATTGCAACAACATCTTGGACGATAGATAGGCCCCTTCTTGCAGCAATTCTTGCCGCAACATCCTTTGATTGTGGAGTTGCTGCTGCGATGACGATTCCTGAAGGTGCTGCAGCGTCGATAGCAGCGGCCCAGGATGCTGCATCATAATTTTCGAAGCATTCACCTTTCACTGCTATTGTTCTGCTTACGCCATCGTATCCAGCTCCATCTGCGANAGATGCATCCGTGCATGGAACAACAACTGTAGGTGATGTCCCCAATGCGATTGCTGCACTGACTAATTCACCGGTAACCGGTGCGATAGAACCCTTGCTTGTTTCTGCGATAATTATACTCTCTGACATATTTCTTCACCTCAAATAACGTTAGCCTCATCTCTTAGTAATCTAGCGACTTCTTGTGCAGAGGAGCCGCCCTCATACTTCTTTCCTGCCGGCTTAGCAGGAGGTGGTGATTGTGATACAATTGTTACAGTGGATGCTGGTGCATCTGCACTTACAACATTCACTTGCGCTCTCTTAGCCATCATAATTCCCTTCACATTTGGCTTTCTTACTTTGATACTTCCTTTGTCGCAAGAAATAATTGCGTTTCCTGAAACAGAAACTTTAGCAGAACCACCTTCAACAGGTGTTGTAACTGTAAGTCCGCCAGCGAATGAAGCGTCAGTAATGTTAGATACACTTGCCCAACCTAGTCTTTCTGCAATTCCAGGTCCGGTGGATCCTGCACCTGTGTCAGCTGCATTTTTACCACAGTAAACAATTTCAGCGCCTAAGTTAGTNACCGCTTGCGCAAGAGCGGATTGGATTGCGTTTGAGTCCAACTCTGTCCATGAATCATTCCAAACACGAACGATTTCATCTACTCCAATCGCCTTTGCATCCTTCAGTACTTTATCAGAATCAGCAGGGCCCAAAGTCAGAGCAGTTACGGTTCCACCATCTGCTTCTTTATGCTGCAGAGCGGTTTCGATTGCAAATTCATCATATGGGCTAATTACCCACTTTACTGCTGACAAGTCAACACGGTCGCCGCTTACAACTATTCTTGCATTAGTGTCTGGTACACGCTTTACTAAAACCACGATATTTGGCACAATATTCACCTAACCCCTCAGGGATTGGTTGCCCCACTAAAACCCCGTTCATGAACCTTGTCAATCACTTTGTTAGTTGATTCACCCGGTCAAGTGTTTCGGGATTCTTNTCAAAGTAATCCGAAACGACTGCTAATCCACGAGAAAGNCCAGATGCAACACCCATCTTTGCATCGAATGGGTGGAGTGTTCCATCTGCTACTGCGGACTTGAATGAATCAAGGTCATTCCATGTACTTGGGTCTCCAAATTCGGGTTTTGGAGTGACTTTAACTTCTCCAAATTCGGGAAGAATGATGTGTTCTATCAACTCATAGACCGGGGAATCAGGTTGCTCAGGGTCAAGATATGCCTTGCGCATTTTCTTCGACAACCTAGCTTCATCATCGTGTAANAGGATCGCACTACTAGGGTCCGATTTACTCATCTTGTGGTCGAACGATTCCATTCTTGCTCCCGAGGACTTTAGTCCCGATATGATTGGAGTATGTAGGCATGTAGCTTTGTACCAGCCCCACCGATCGGCAACATCTCGCATGTACATGTGNGCCTTACGCTGATCCATTCCTCCAATTGCGACNTCTATGTCCATCTCAAAAATATCTGCAGCCTGTAATGCAGGGTAGTAAAATCTAGACAAATCTCCGTCAGAGGAATCTTCACTTCGCCCCATGATTGAGAAAGTCCTCCTAACTCTTGCAAGACTCATGTTCTTTGAACATCTTAGAACTCTAGCCCAATAGTCNCCAGAGTCCATTATACTTGATGCCCAGAGAAATCGTAATTCACCAGCACCTTCGCCCTCAGGGGGGTTACCTAGAAGCGCCCTGAAGGTTTCTTCCATGTATGTTGCAGTTGTTTGGATATCTTCCATTACTCCTCCAAACTTGTCATTAACCCACGCATGCCAATCAGCTAAGAAAATCAACACATTTGCCCCGGCATCAAGCATCCTTTTCATCTGAAGAGAAATTACCTTCCAGCCAATATGTGCTTTTCCAGAGGGTTCGAATCCAACATAGCATCGTATTACACCGTCTCCGCCGGCAGAAGTACCATCTGCCAAACAATTTACTAGGTGATCAATCCCAACAGATTCTTCGACATACCCTATCATCAAATTGAGTCTTTCCAAAGTGGAATCATCGAGTTCTGCCACTCTTGGACATCTCTCGATTAGACTCTCTTTGTCCAACATTCAATCGCCTCACAGTAGGTCATTCAATTTCTTGACCCTACCTTCAGAAGGTGCAGTACCTTCTTCCATCATCTTTTCGAGTTCGGCAATCATTTCGTGTGCCTTGTCGATTGTTTCTTGAGTCACAGTAGAGGACATCTCAATTGACTTGTGTGCCATTTTTATCGCAGAGCGAGCCTTTGAGAACTTCTTGGCTTGCTCCTTTGCCTTGTCTCCACGCTGCTTTGCTGAATAGCCGGTTGCTTGGTCTAGGAAGTTTGACCAGCGGGATCTAGATTGCATTGCCTGCTCTCTTCCACCATCTTGGGAAAGGAAATTCGACAAATCTTCTCCCTTCATTTGTTCGACATCAACTTGTAATTTACCATCATCAGTATATTGTGCAGTGACGCTAGTTAGGATAGCAAAAGACGCCGTAAAGACGCCATCAGCGTTAACCTCAACATCATTGAAAAACTCTGTTGCTAATTTTGCTAAACCTGCATTACCATTCATCGATTTAATGATTCCACGCTTGACTTCGAATCGCTCCATGTCTTTTCCCAAACCAAATAGGGAGATAAGGACTACCGTTGAAACAGTAGTTCTAAGCGGGGCCTTTTTGGTTAATACTCACTCCCCGAGGTATGCGCAGAATAGCAGTGTTGTTGTCAATTTTGATGATGTCACACTTAGTCAGTGCATCTCCTGAGATTACTGTTAGCTTGAATCTTGAGAGGAAATTAGCAGATTTNGATGTGGGTATTAACGGGGGAGAAATCTCTCCNGATGGCGATAATGTCCTGATTTACGGCGAGGATGGTTATGCGCACCTACTATCTGCAGCTAGTGCTGATGATGAATCTACAGATATTATTCTCGAAAAAGAGACTGAACATGCGCTTAATGATGCGACTTGGCACCCGGGGGGCAAGAGCGCTCTAATCGTGGGAGATGATGGGACAATATTACGTTTCAACTCTACAAATTATGCTCTNGGAGAAGCCGAAGGTTCGCTGGCAATGGCTGGTATAGACATCAATGCAATCCATTTCACACCAGGTTCCTCAGTTGCTTACCTCGGAACAGACACAGGTCAGATTTGGAGATATTACGCAGACACATTCACGTTGTTGAATGATGAGGCATCTTCAAGGATAACTGATATTGACTGTTTGAAGAACAAAAACATCTGCGTTGCTGGAACATTGAATGATGGCGTTGCTGTAATCGATCAGGCTGATACTGTGACATGGTTGCCAAATTCTCGCTATCACACATGGGTCGGAATTGGTTGTGAGGACCCAACTATGAACGCTTGTACTGGTTTTGCCAGCGGCCATAAGGCCGCNTCTATAGAGATAGACATTCTTGATTCAACACAATCAGAGTTAGGTGAAATAATCATCCTGGGTCAACTAGAAGGAGATGTAATTGGCGATAGTACAGCAGTAGAATCTTCGAGTATAATTGCATTAGCGCCTCTTGGAATGGTTCGATGGAATCAGTATTCGCAAGATGCATTCTTGATGTTCTCAAACGAGAATGCTACCGATGAAGATGTGCTATTAGGAGGTGACGGCTTCGCAGTTGCATGGGAAACCTCGCAATACTCCGGATTTTTGGTTACCAGTCAGGGGAGAATTGTGTCCTTTGAACCTGCAAGTGAAGCAGATAGTGGAGAAATTCCAAATGCTCTAATTATTCTAGTGGCACTATGCGTTCCTGGAGTATTCATCGGTCTGATTTATTGGAATAGCCCATGGCTACAACGGAAATACGCAAATTTGTTCGGCCGTAATAAGAAAGATGAGCAATAACCCCCTAACCTTCATGAGGCTCTTGCTACCGCAGCGNAAACATGGAACCGTTTGAGGGTCTGGACTTCTACGACATCGAGTCGTTATTGACTGAAGAAGAAATAATGATTCGTGATATGGTTAGAGATTGGGTGGACGAGGAAGTCATCCCAAAAATCGAGCATGCATGTGAAGAGGGTATCTTCCCTGATGAGTGGAGGGTTGCTCTAGGTGAAATGGGTGTNCTAGGCGCTCCACTGAAGGGATATGATTGCCCNGGNNTATCCTATGTTGCATATGGATTAATCTGTCAAGAANTAGAGCGAGGAGATTCAGGACTTCGCTCGTTTGCTAGCGTCCAAGGTTCACTAGCAATGTACCCTATATGGGATTTCGGAAGTGAAGAACAAAAGGAATACTACCTTCCAAAGATGACTTCTGGAGAATGGGTTGGATGCTTTGGGTTAACCGAGCCTGATTACGGCTCAAACCCAGGTGACATGATTACCAAGGCTGAAGATATGGGTGACCATTACCTGCTAAATGGTGCGAAAATGTGGATCACAAATGGAACAATAGCAGATGTAGCAATCGTCTGGGCTAAATTAGACGGAGTAATTCGTGGATTTATAGTCGAGAAAGACGATGAGGGTTACAGTGCACCAGAAATGAAAGGTAAGCATTCTCTCAAGGCGAGTGTAACAAGTGAACTTGTATTCCAAGATTGTAAAATTCCAAAAAATAGAATCTTGCCTAATGTGAAAGGCCTACGTGGGCCGTTCTCATGCTTGAATAATGCTAGATTTGGGATCTCTTGGGGAGCTCTAGGATCTGCAATGGCGTGCTTCCACTCCGCAAAAACATACTCTCTTTCTAGAATTCAGTTCGATGTACCAATCGCATCTTACCAACTCGTTCAAAACAAGTTGGCTTGGATGCTTAGNGAAATCACCAAAGGTCAGTTATTGGCCTACCACTTGGGTAGAAAGAAGGATGATGGAACATGGTTCAATGAACAAATTAGCCTTGCAAAGATGAACAATGTGGACATNGCTTTAGAAATTGCTCGAGTCGCAAGGGATATCCATGGCGCTAATGGAATTCTAGACGAATATCCTGTTATGAGGCACATGGCAAATCTTGAGTCAGTAAAGACCTATGAGGGGACTCATGACATTCACAATCTCATTTTGGGAAGATACATTACAGGAATACAAGCATTCACTCGTAACTCATGATTCAAGGCCCAGTCCATTCTTGGCAGTGTTTGAAATCGTCACTTGAAATTGCATTTGTATATGTTCGCAACTGCAGTACTGGCCTACCATCAGACCATTCCCCCATGTATCGTAATTCATCAGAATCAGTGAGTTGATTCCTGAATTCAGATTCACTATTTACNTCTCCTTCCAAGCTCGCAACTAACCAATTAGATTGACTTGCAACCCTTCTGTAGAATCCCCAATCTGCTAGATCATCGTGCGCTTCTGTAGCCTGAAGGTAATGGCTTGCCACTAACCGAGGGAAACCATACCTATCACTCGGTATTTCGATGAATAATGCACCTTCACCCAACAGTTCTTGATGATGTACACCAAAGCATTCTGACACACTCATGTCATCTTCGCTGACTGCTACATGTGCTAGGAAATTATCAGGGATTCTTGTTGTATTAATCTGAAGATGGTCTTGCACAGGTCGTGCATAAGGGGCCTCGAGGCTGACAAATAGAGCCTGGTTGCCCCAACTTTTCTCAAGTGCCCAATCTAGAGCAAGCAAAGCGTATCCAGCACCCAAACTATGCCCTCCAACTAGCAAAAAGTCAGGATTCACATTTCCAGGTAACAATGTATNCATGTATTCCAATGCTGCATTAATTGCAATTGCTCTTGGAAGGTGGTATGGATGATTGGACATTCCATCCTCTTCATGCAACTCAAATGTGTCATATCCAGGAGGCATCACATCTGAAGGATATTGAATGAANGCAACGGCTGTACCTCGTGATGCCAATGTTTCAACCCAGTCAACATAGGATTCAAGGAATGGGTTTGCAAACCCGTGNAAAATTATCGCTAATGGCATCATTCCATCATGGTCTTTTGGCAGAGCGAGATGAACTGAGAAAACAACATCTTCTTCGTAATCNCCTTGGATGCTAGANACTTCTTCTGGCATTGGATATTGAAAACCATTGATTTCAACTTCATACATACCTTCTTCCATTTGTAGTTCAGGAGGAGATGGAGANAATCCTGCCATTGCAGTAATGCCAGGGCTGATTAGCCAAGCAGCTATGAGTACTAGTATGATGTGCGCAATATTGCTAAATCTATCCTTTGAATCCTTGAATGGATTTTTTGGGATTCCACGAATAATTAATGCGCTACACAAGATGATAAATCCGTATGTTGTTGGAAGTAACAAGAAAGCGTCTCTATAATATGCCAAATTTAGTAGTGTAAAAATGAAAATCAATCCGAATACAATTCCAGTAACTACTACTGCAATCACCTTTTCCAGATTGCTTGCTTTGCTAGATCTGTAATATGAAAAAGGGGTAGCGAGAAGGAAGAATGCGAATACGAGTGAATGGTTTTCCCTCAAGAAATAAGTCCATTCCAAAGAACGCTTTGCCATAGGCCAAAATGATCCTCCCAAGTCATTACCTAGTGCAAGTAGGATAAGTGGCTCTAATAATGCAAAAATGAATCCTGCAACAAATAGCAATGCCAATTTGCGTTTGGATGGCATATCCATCCTTATCACCTCAATCAAACATCAGGCAGTAGTCCAATCTTGGATAGTCCCGACCATATTGGGTTTAACCAGCGTGGGATAAACCTGTGTCTAAGATAAACAGCAGCAGCGAGGGTAAGTTTTTGGAATTTGTTCAACTTGACACGCTTGGTGAATACATCACCTTGTTGTCTTTCAATTTGCTTCAAGATTTTGTCATAGAAGGCAATCATTGCAGCTGGTGAATATCTAGTACGTCTTGGAAGTAGAGGCAATAGTTGCTTAGCTTCATTGAGGTAAGTCCTTGCACGTTTAGCATAATGGTGGATATAAGGCTCCCATGCTGTGTTCAAAACCACATCTCCATTTAGTTCAGGTTCAGTGATACCATTGGATTCTAGTTCATCCAGTGGCAAGTAAACTCTGTTTCTTTGAATATCTTCACCGACATCTCTCAAGACATTTGTCAATTGCATGAAAATCCCCCATGATTCAGCGAATTTTCTAGCTCTCGGGTCATCATATCCGTAAATTTCAATGCACATTAATCCAACAACAGATGCAACTCTGTAGCAGTAAACATACAGTTCATCGAATGTACGGTATCTGTTGTTATACAGGTCATCTTCCATTCCNGTAATCAGATCGTCAAACACACTTCTTGGAATGTTGTAGCGCTTAACAGTGTCCTTCAGTGCAAGGAATACAGGATCGGTACTGCTGGTTTCTGAATAACAGGTTGACAATTTCTTTCTGAAGAAGAATAACTGTGTAATCTTCTCAAGGTACAATTCTTCTTGCAAGATTGTATCCTTGTTCTGTAGGCTCTCCAACTGTTCGCGGTAGGCAACAGCTTCAGGGTCCATTTCACCTTGTGAACCAGGGAANCTGTCTTGCCAGTCACCGTCTGCNATGTCGTCTGCTCTACGGCAGAAGGCGTATACNGCACACATTGCTAGTCTTTGTTCCTCTGGAAGATACTTGAAAGAATGATAGAAATTTCCNGCTTCNCTCATGGTTAGTTCTTCACANTANGANTATGCTAATTTTAGCAATTCAACCGGAGGGTCTCTCGCCCAAATTGGAGCATCGAGGTGGTGGAATGGGTCAATTAATTCGTCTTGCTCTCCGACAATACCTATGAACGCTGCACCTTCTCTCAGTGCTTCCATCGCAGTCAGGCTAACAGCTTTCACAGCATCAGCGGTTAAGTTGACAGCGGCTCGCAATCTCTCTGCAGCGGTCATGCCATCTTTTCGAACACCAACATCTTTCGAAGCACCGCCCTTGAGAGGGAACAGCAGGTCGAGANGTTTGCGGCGTTCCAGCATGTCGCTCGGAGAGTATGTTTTGCAACTCACTTATCAGTGTGATGGTAATTTGCACACTACGCCCTACGGGCGATTCATAATTCCTCTATTTTCGGTTCAAATTTTCACTNGGNTCAGAATTTATTAGTTGAAAACAGAATTTCCGGCTAGGAAAAACGNACTCATCAGNNTCNAAGTAAACACTTNCCTACTTGTTGTACTATTCNTTATTAACGACATCTTTATTCTTCTCAAGTAGTCTTCGAACTCCTCCAGGAATAATTAGTGCTCTGAGTAGTTTTTTGGCATATGATTTTATTTCNTCTCTAGTGACTTTNATCTTNTCATTAGAATCTAGAATATTTCCTTCCCTCAGTAAAGTAACAGTTCTTTGACCGATAAGCACCGGTAACATACACGCAGCCTTCAATCTGAACTGNGTCTCAGGTAACATCTTGATGTACTCTACTGCAGCATCAAGATGATCATTTGTAATCTCAAGGTACTCGTCGTATAGTGGTCTGAAAGAATCCACATTTTTTGAGTCTAGTANATCTTCAGGTTTNAGATTATGTCTTGCCAATGCTTCAGACGGGATGTAACATCTTCCAAAGCGCAAATCTTCAGGAATATCTCTTAGGATGTTAATCATTTGAAGCGCTTTACCAAATCTAATNCCCTTCATGAAAAATTCTTCTTCTTTTTCTCGTGATAATGTGAACATGTGAGCCAATGTCATTTTGGTCCAAAATACACCTACACATCCTGCAACTCTGTATGTATAATCGTCCATTTCAGCATTGTCAACCAATGCCGAAATACTCTCTCCTTCATTTGCTGGGCCNAATCGCTCNAAATCCAATATTTGGCCNCCAACTATTGTGTCCAGGCATTCTAGCATATGTTCTCTATCGCTTTCTGAATAAACATCCAATCCATCAATTACATCCTGAACATTTCTGAGTAATTCAGCTTCATTTTCATTTTCTTGAATTTGAGCAATATCTGAGAAATCTGGTAAATCGTTTGATCTACCCTGTGCAACTTCATTGTATTCACTTAGCAGTCTCAATAATACTCCAGTCTCCCCATGCTTAGAATCAGCAATTGTATCTGCAACTCTGGCTAGAAGATAGAGAAGTCCAATTTGTCCCCTAATCTTTTTTGGAAGATATTTCAAAGTTGGATAAAATGAACGAGATGTCCCCTCCAGTAAAGCATCAATCTTAGCATTGATGAGAACTGACAAAGAATCCCCTCACACAACCCGAATGACTAATTGTTCTTGACCCTGTGGGACAATAGTTCAAGAAATTGTTTCTAGATGNTGTGACAAAATCAAAAGTGTCAGCATCGGCTGTATTTAATCAGAAAAAATAGCAAGGCTTTATTTTGAACTATCCTAGCCCCTCTACGAGGGGATTAGTGTGCAGTGCGGCTCTTGTCTTGAGGAGATACCCGATGACAGCATATTCTGTCCCGAATGCGGTGCTCGCCAAGAGATGAGCCGAGCCGGCGGCTTGCCGGGTGTAGGCGGTATAGGTTTAGGCGGCCAAGATGTNAGCGGAGGGCGCAATTTCGGAGTGGTTTCCGGTGAAGCGGTGATTAACCAAAATATGCAAGGAATGTCAAATCAAGGCATGCCTCCAGGAATGATGCCCGACATCATGGGTCAAATCGCACCGAATCTACCGGGAATGCCTCCTGCAAATACTGGTTTACCGCCACTAAACCCAGGTATGCCTCCTTCTAACGTCACTCCACTACCAGGCCAAGCACCTCCAAATATTGGCGGCTCAAGAGGAGATATGCCACCNGCAGCTAAGGGTCCATCTCTAGCCAGCGGCGTCGGCCCTAATGCGCAACTGGGAGATATAGGTAATCAGGTCGGTGGAACTGCGGTTTCCAATAATCCATCCTTATCTCCTACTGATGCTATGGTTAACAGAATCGCTGAAGCAGAAAGAGCGGTCAAAAATGAAAGGAGAAGCCAATGGTTGCAAATGAATCAACAATCTGCNGCTAATGTTTTATCTTCAATTGGAGGAGAATTGCCTTCACATCTAAAGGGACAGGATGAGAATAGTGCTGCAGAATTCCTAGCAAACGCAATCGGTTCTGGGAAAGACGAATCAGGCAATGATGCATTATTCAANCGTATGGCAGAGGTAGCAGTTCGTAGAGTTGCTCGCAAGCGCGGTGTNGCTGTTGACGCTCCACAAACAAAAACAGAAAATGGTGTTCTAATTGTCAATGTAACGTATATCGACGATGGAAGAGTTCTAGATACTCCAGAAGATCTTTCCGCAGCATTCGAGCACGCAATATCCACTGAAGTTGCTTTGAAAGGTCTTGAGGCAATTGTTGATATCAACCTATTCAGATCCAAAGACGGAGCTGTTGACAAAATTGGTAGCGATGGTTCTGCTCCAATTGAGGAAAGCGATGAAGAAATGTTTGCTTGCGAGGTCTGTGATGGACTTGTGAAAGAATCTGATAATGAATGTCCACATTGTGGGGCAATATTCGAAGATGAGGATGATCAGCCAGTAAGTGCTCCTCCTGCAAGAGGAGGTCCNCCGGGTCCGTCAAGAGGCGGTCCACCCGGCCCTAATAGAGCAGGAGGCCCCCCTGGGCCTTCCAGAAGCGGTGGTCCTCCAGGTCCAAAGAGAGGAGGCCCTCCAAGCGGTGGTCCGGGTGGCCCCCCTAAGCGAAGCGGCGGTCCAGGTGGCCCTCCAGGTCCTAAGAGAGGAGGCCCTCCAAGCGGCGGTCCGGGTGGCCCTCCTAAGCGAAGTGGTCCTCCGAAGAGTGGTGGTCCTCCCGGCCCTAAGAGAAGTGGCCCTCCAAGTGGTGGTCCAGGTGGCCCTCCAAAGAAGGGNGGACCTCCTGGCCCTAAGCGCGGNCCACCTAAGTGATACAATCTTAGCAGATTGATTAAATCGTAATTAGCGCAAGCCAGCTTCTTTGAGACTTGCTAGGAGAACTTGTCCTAACTCACTAGGGTCTCTTGCACAAGCAATTCCTGCTGCTTCAAATGCTTCGAACTTTTCTTCAGCAGTACCTTTGCCTCCAGAAATAATCGCTCCAGCGTGACCCATTCTCTTGCCAGGTGGAGCGGTTGCTCCTGCAACGAATCCCACAATCGGTTTGGTACAGTTTTCCTTAGCCCAAGCCGCTGCTTCTTGCTCTGCATTGCCTCCAATTTCTCCAATCATAACAATGGCTTCTGTTTGCGAATCCGCTTCAAAAGCCGCCAAGCATTCAATGAATCCTGTTCCATTGACAGGATCTCCTCCAATACCNATACATGTTGACTGTCCCTCGTCAATACTCATAGTCTGGGCAACTGCCTCATAGGTTAAAGTTCCAGATTTTGATACAATTCCGATNCGTCCTTTGGCGTGAATGTGTCCTGGCATGATTCCTAACTTGGCCCCACCTGTTTCTCCAGGTGTGATAATTCCGGGGCAGTTTGGTCCGATTAGTCTTACATTTTCGCGGTTGGCAACATATGCTGCAGCCTTAACCATGTCAAGGGTAGGAATACCCTCAGTNATACATACAATCACACCTTTACCCTTGATTGATTCAAACGCATTTGCAGCCTCCATAATCGCTTCTCCTGCAAATGGTGGTGGAACATAAATTACAGTTGCATCAGCATCGGTTTGTGATATAGCTTCCATCATGCTATCGAATACAGGTACTCCAAGAACCTCTTGACCACCCTTTCCAGGAGTTACTCCCCCAACNAGGTTAGTGCCATATTCTACCATTTTCTCAGCATGGAACATTCCTTGCTTTCCTGTAATTCCTTGAACNAGGACTTTCGCATCTTCTTCAATCCAGATTGCCATTTCACTCACCGCCTCCGATTAGAGATACAATTTTCTGAGCACCATCTGCCAAGTCATCTGCAGGATGTATATTCAAGTCTGAAGCAGCAAGAATCGCCTTTCCTTCATCGACATTTGTTCCTGCTAATCTAACTACCAGTGGCACATCTAATCCTAGGGACTCAGTAGCTCCTATGACTCCTCTGGCGATGATGTCACAACGCATGATTCCGCCAAAGATGTTGACTAGAATTCCTTTGACATTTGGGTCTTCAAGAATTATTGAAAATGCAGTTTTAACCTGCTCTTCGTCTGCTCCGCCTCCGACATCCAAGAAATTTGCAGGCTCGCCGCCGTATAGCTTGATTACATCCATAGTGGCCATTGCCAATCCTGCGCCGTTAACCAGGCAACCGATATTNCCNTCTAATTTTACGTATGATAGTCCAGTTTCCTTCGCCCTAATCTCGACTTCCTCTTCTTCAGATAAATCACGAAGTTCATCCCATTCCTTGTGTCGGAACTCAGCGTTTTCATCAAAACTGATTTTGGAATCTAGAGCAATCATCTCATCGTCTTCGGTCTTTACAAGTGGATTAATTTCGACCATTGCACAATCTTGNGCCACAAACATGTCATACATNTTACCTATCATCTTGAAAAAAGACTTCAAAGCATTGCCAGATAATCCTAGTGCCATCCCTAAATCTCTCTTTTGGAAGCCAAGAAGTCCTGAATTTGGGTCTACGTTAATTTTGTGAATTTTTTCAGGNGTATTGTGAGCTACATCTTCAATGTCCATTCCACCNTCAGTAGATGCCATGATTAGTACATCCTTACTTTCTCTGTCGACTAACAATGCTAGATAGTATTCATGTGCGATAGCGCATCCTGATTCGATATACAAGTTGTTCACAATTTTTCCTTCATCTCCAGTTTGNATTGTGACCAGTAGGTTGCCTAGAATGTTTGAAGCATACTTCTCCACTTCATCTCGTGAGAATGCTATTTTTACTCCACCTTGCATGACTTCTTCACGGGTCTGTGGGTCGAACATCGTACCCTTTCCTCGTCCACCTGCATGAATCTGACTCTTTACTGCCACAACCTTTGAACCAAGAGTGTCATATGCTTCCAATGCGTCTTTTACGCTAGTGCAGTGTACTCCTTCTAATACTGGAACTCCGGCTGATTTTAGCAGTGCTTTTCCTTGGTACTCGTGAATGTTCATGATTCTCCTCAACCCCTCCGACCAAAAGACGCCCCTTCAATGATGCGATATGAAATGGTTAATCTCACGATGCGTTCAATAGCGTAGTTGTGGTCGGATTGGATATGCAGGTAGTAGTCCTTGCTGGCGGAATAGGTTCACGTCTACGCCCATGGACAAATGATATTCCTAAGCCCTTACTTCCGATGCTTGATATGACTTTGTTAGAAAGGGTTGTAGAAGGTGTTCCGAAAGATTTGGTGGATGAAGTTATCGTTGCAGGTGGTTACAAAATCGATATGATCAGAGATTACTTTCGGAAAGCGAATGTAGACTTTGATGTTAGAATAGTCCCTGAGGATGAACCATTAGGAACAGGAGGCGCATTGGGAAATTGCCGTGATGTAGTTTCAGGCAGATTTGCTTGCTTCAATGGAGACATAGTTTCTTCTTTGGATGTGGGAATGATGCTTGAGCAGCATTCATCTATGAATGTGAAAGGAACTCTTGCACTATGGGAAGTTGAGGACCCGACTAGATTCGGAATTGTCGGATTAGATTCAGAGAATAAGGTTACTCAATTCAAGGAAAAACCGAAGCCAGAAGAGGTATTCTCCAATTTGATTAATGCAGGTTCCTATATCCTCGAAGATGATGTTTTTGACATCATGCCTAAGAAAAAACATAGCCTTGAGAGAGACGTATTTCCAGTCCTAGCTGAAGAAGGAAGTTTGGCTGGNTTCCCNTTTGANGGNTANTTCATAGACGCAGGAACACCTAGCAGTTGGCATGAAGCAGTACTACGATGTATAGAAGAGAAGCGATTCAAAACAGGCTCGGTTTCTGGGGGAACTTGGCACCAAGGAAAGCATACAATCGCTAGAAATTCAATGGTCCAAGATGGATGTGTTGTATCAGGAGAAGTAAGCCATTCAACAATACTCAGAGGTGCCAGAATTGATTCAGGTGCAGTGGTTTCAAATTGTTTGATTGGAAAGGATTCAGTTATCGGNAGCGATGCAAAATTGACAAATGTGGTTGTTGGTCATGGGGTTGTCGTTCCATCAGGGCATATCCAATCCGAAGGTACGATTTGAATCGCAGTTTCCAAAAAGGATACGCACTCAGGGTGTTGTATGGATGCCCCATTAATCGTTGTGAATTTCAAGACATATTCGTCTGCAATGGCAGGCGCNGCAGACAAACTTGGCCAGTTAATGGCCGATGTTGAAACCGATGCAAGGATGGTTGCTGTGGCTAGTGCGTTTGATCTTTCAAGNGTCAGTTCAATCTCAGGATTAGAAGTCTGGTCCCAACACTTAGACCCGGTTGGTCAAGGAAGCCACACTGGCTGGTTGGAGCCACAAACTGCTATTGAAAGAGGTGCAGCAGGCACAATTATCAATCATGCTGAGCACAAGGTTTCCCTAGAACATGTGAGAGATTTGATGGCAATGCTACCAGAAGATTTCCCAATATGTGCATGCGCAGCAGACGTAGATGAAGCCAGAGCATTGGCAGAATTGGGTCCAACTTTCATTGCTGTCGAACCACCTGAGTTAATTGGAGGAGATATTTCGGTAACAACCGCAGATCCTGCAATCGTTTCAGATACCGTTGCAGCTGTTAAGGAAGTAAATCCGAATGTCAGAGTATTGTGTGGTGCAGGTGTAAAGAATGGTCAAGATGTTGCAACAGCAATTTCTCTAGGCGCAGAAGGAGTGCTTCTGGCAAGCGGAGTGACTAAGGCTAACGATGTACNAGGGGTACTCAGGGACCTAGTTTCTTTAATTTGAATCGATATTCCGGGATATATTTTATATTCTCAATAATAAATCGATTATCATGGCGATAGAACAGGGTCCTCCTTTTGAAGGGGCACCTAATAGTATCTCCATTAATTTAGGTCAAAGTGAGAAAAAAGAAGCACATGTTTGCATTTTTGATGGTTGCACAAGAGGGAAAAGGGGATACAGCGATTATTGCCGAAAGCACAAGGCAATAGGTAAGATTGTTACAGAAAAAATTGTTAGAGAAACAGAGAAAATTGCTAGAGAAAAAGCGATTAATGTTGATTCTAGCATTTCAATGTATGAAGAATCATTACGAATTCAGGAATTAGAGTCATTACCAATTCAGGAATCAGTTCACATAAAGTCCCAATATCATTGCAGGTTCGGCGACTGCCAAAATCAAAGGAAAGGATACAGTGATTTTTGTGGCGAGCACAAGGCAATAGGCAAGATAATAGCAGGTAAAATTGCTCGAGAAAAAGCGATTGCAAAGATTTCTGAAAGAGAAAATCAAGGGCAANTCACTGAGACGGATCCTCGACCTAGCCCATTAAGTTCTAACTATTCACCATCAATATATACCAAGGCANATAATTCTGAAGATAATCANTCATTCGGAGTTTTGGGAGCTTCAGTGGCTTACATTTTCATAACTTTGTTCCTTATTTTTGGGGTAGAATCTCTGACAGAAGATGAGGTATTTCTTGGTATTTGTTTTGCTTTACCCATAGCTATGACAGCATTATTGGGTGCAATTAAAGATCCAATACTTAGAGGTCTTGTAGCGATGATTATTATTCCGGTTTCAATATTCTTATCGTTTTACATTTTCATGGCTTGGTTGTTTGCCTCTTCTAGCGGAGGATGTTATGGAGTGTGTGGCTTATCTGGGTGGGGTGGCCCGTAACTAAATCCGCTTGATTGAAGATTTTGCCATTTCAAGAGCAGATTGTTCTAGCCTCGCTCTTTTCAGGTCTTCACCGCCAGGACAAGTATCCCTATGCCCACAATTTCTGCAGGTTCGCTTGCTTTTTGCTAGAGGGATTTGTGATAGGTCGCAAGACAATCCCAATCTGTAGTGTAAATCGATCATTGCACTCATATCGGCTTCAATCATCTTTATTGAATCCTCAGAATCACGCTGAGTACAGCGCTCCTGCCAATTTTTCCATCTACCATTATTCCAATACAGGTTTTCGACAATATATCTTTCAGGATTTGAAGGAAGGCCGTTTTGGTGTTTAGCCCATTCAACCATTGCCATGTTTTCCAGTCTCTTGTCATCTCCAGGATTTGATACACCTTGCACAGTAAATCTCAGAAGATGGCAGGTTGAACCACTGAACCAAACTAGGTCAGGAGAGATGTGCAATTGGTATTTTTTGAGTTTAGTTTTCTCTAGTCTTGAGAACATGTACCAGCGCGTTATTTTCCCGGAAAAGATATCTTGAATTGGTTTTGTTCGCATTGCTGCATGAAATCTGTAACAAGCGATTTCCACTAATCTGTCAATTCTTCGAATATCGATTTGAGACCTCAAGTCGCTCGGTTTACCAATTCTAGTTTCAATTACTTCAATTACGGATTTTTGTCTAAACATGGCCCCAATCATTCGGTTGCGAATCTTTCCAGCTAGATCTTCTTCAATCCATGTATTTCCTTCACTATGTGTTTTCAAACGTTCAAGAATTACACTTCTCAAAGCTCTCTGCATTAATCTCCAAGGGGACGACCAATCCGAAATGTTGCGAAGATNNTGATTGAATCCGCCTTGCCTTCTGGCGAATCCGTACTTCAAAATCCAAGCTCTAGGGCATTTATTCATCAGGCTTCTTCTACTCAAAGACCAAATTTTGGGGAGGTTGGCCTTTGCTGTTTTATCTGCTTGCATAAATCTCCGGCATTGCCTCAATGGTTGTCAATCCTTCGTATTGCATGCATGNGCAACGGCAGGCNTTGAAAAAGGCTGATTACACCCTCTNATTAGTTAGAAAAACGATTTAATCAGTATTGCGGAGGTTGCTGATACATTTGTTGCATTGGTTGTTGCATTTGTTGCATCATAGGTTGTTGATATTGTGCATCAATCAATGCTTGGATGTCGTTTCTCAAAGCGTTTGCTTTTGACTTGTTCATTCCGTGTATCTGAAGAACATTTGTTCCACCTGTTGTGTCTACGGTAACGAGATCCCAAAGAATCCCTTTTTTAATTCTAACAGAGGATATTTGTCGAGCGTTCATTCTTTCTTCATCGGTCAACCAAAATAAAATGACACCTCTTCGGTCAAAAGTTGTTATTCCGTTTCCGTCGACTGTAATTGATTTTGGGAAAATTAGTTTTGCCCACCAATGGAAGGTGCAAATTGCCCAAAACCTGCTCTGATAATACTTTCCTGGCATGGTTTTACTACACCATCTCACTATTCAAGATTATCCCTGCGCATAATCAATCAGAGGACAACCTCTGATTCAAAGAGTTTGGATGGTTAATCTTCTTACCTTTGCTCACTTACATCTCAAAGGATA
>PAQE01000014.1 GCA_002709705.1 Methanobacteriota archaeon
CATTCTTCCCAAATCTCCATTCCACTGAAAACCAGACCCATAAACGCTGCCCCGTACAATCCCCACAAAACCTTGTTTGCTGGTGTTATAGTATTGCTGCTGGCAGTAAGGCTTCCTATGAAAAATCCAAGGCACATTAAGAAAAGAATCCTATTCTCCATGTTTTAGTGAAGGGTTACAAGCCACAAAGTAGTTTCTACTTCTTTTGAGACTATTCTATATCGATTTTGAGAGGGGACCCTATGTAACACCCGCATTAGAGAGGGTACCCTTTCGAAACGACTACCTTGGGTGCTGAGGCTGTTCACATTCTGACTTTGTTACCGGTGATGACTCTCCAGATGCGCTGAAGAGG
The DNA here is from genome assembly GCA_002709705.1 of Methanobacteriota archaeon. Classification (GTDB taxonomy): domain Archaea; phylum Thermoplasmatota; class Poseidoniia; order Poseidoniales; family Poseidoniaceae; genus MGIIa-K1. Next base: position 356 of record PAQE01000014.1, read on the forward strand.
GTCATAGTACCTGTCGACAACTCTCTCCTTGAGTTGGATAATTGCATCATCTGTGATTTGGATTCCTGCTGGGCAAACTTCAGTACAGCACCTTGTGATATTACAGTATTCAACACCGAATTCCTTCTTGACTTCGGGGATTCTATCTTCTTGATCAAGCGGGTGCATCTCGTATTGGGCTAGCCTGACGAGATTGCGAGGTCCTGCGAAATCGTCGAACAGTTGGTGGTCCCTTAGTACGTGACATGTGTTCACACACAGGAAGCATTCAATGCACTCTCTGAACTGCTGAACACGATGTGCCTCATTTTGATTGAACTCCCAATCTGGTTCTTCAGGGCCTTTAATTGGCTTGATTCTCTGAGCGACATCATAGTTCCAGGATACATCAGTAACCAAATCCTTGATGTGAGGGAAGGTCTTCATTGGTCGTACTTCAATAGCTTGTCCTTCCGGAGTTTCTTCCACAACATCTGACATTCTGGTCATACACATCAAACGTGGGCGTCCATTGATTTCCGCACTACAGGAGCCGCACTTACCTGCTTTACAATTCCATCTGACCGCAAGGTCTGGCTCTTGTTCATATTGGATTCTATGCATGCAGTCTAAGACAACCATTCCCTCGTCCAATTCGAGTTCATAGTCCTCCATTTGTGCTTCATCGCCTTCTCCACGCAAGACATTGAATTTCTGAGTCTTGCCTTTCAGTGACATCAATTGTCACCTCCTTGCTCTGCTGCTCGTTCAGCAATCATGGCTTTGACTTCCTTGATTGCGTCCTTGAGGTCGTCACGCATCTCCTCTATTGGCTCTTGGCGAATCTTGATTTCACCATTTTCCATCCAACAAATATTGAGATTTTTGCCCCAGAATTCATCTTCATGACCTGGGAAATCATCACGTGTGTGACCTCCGCGGCTTTCCTCCCTAGCGAGAGCAGCCATGGTTGCAACTCTTGAGATATCTAACATGTTTTTCAGGTCAAGTGCTTGATGCCAACCTGAGTTGTATTTTCTACTAGTTCCTGGGAAACAAGATTGCTCCCTCGCAGAGAAATCCTCCAAATCTTCCAAAGCGGATTCCAATTCGTCCTTTACTCGGATGATTCCAACCTTTTCTTGCATCATGTCTCTCATTGCATCATAAATCAGACCGGGGTTTTCGCCTTCGCCTCTTTCTAGAGGAGCAATCATTTCCTTGATTGCAGATTGGACTTGGGATTCATCGATACTTGGTTGTGCTAGGTTTGCAGCTTGCTTAGCAGCGTGCTCACCTGCTCTCTTACCGAACACGATTAGGTCAGAAAGTGAGTTTCCACCAAGTCGGTTTGCTCCGTGTAGGCCGCTAGCTACTTCTCCACAAGCGTACAATCCTGAAATTGTGGTTTCCTGAGTTTCAGCGTTTACAACAACTCCACCCATCACATAGTGAGCGGTTGGTCCAACTTCCATTGGTTCCTTGGAAATATCAACACCAGCTAATTCCTTGAACTGATGGTGCATCGAAGGTAACTTCGCTAAAATCGCTTCTTCACCACGGTGTGAGATGTCTAAGAATGCTCCACCGTGAGGGCTTCCTCTGCCTGCTTTTACTTCACTGTTAATCGCCTTTGCTACTACGTCACGGGTCAACAATTCCGGAGGACGGCGTACAGTAGCAAGTTTACCGGATACGACTTCTTCGACCCATTGGTCTGATTCCTCGATCGTTTCAGCGTGATCTCCTTGGAACATTTCAGGAACATAATTGAACATGAATCGCTCTCCAAGTTCGCCACTTTCGTTGCTATTATGCAGTCTACCGCCTTCTCCACGAACACCCTCAGTAACTAGGATGCCTCTGACCGATGGTGGCCAAACCATTCCAGTTGGGTGGAATTGGACGAACTCCATGTCACGAAGTTCTGCTCCCGCCCATAGTGCAAGGGCATGACCGTCTCCTGTGTATTCCCACGAACCTGAACATACGGACCAGCACCTAGTAATTCCACCAGTTGCTAGGACTACAGACTTAGATGAGAATGCATGGAAGTCTCCATCCACTCTTGTGTAGGCCACGCACCCAGTTACTCTGTCGCCTTCCTTCAGAAGATGGCGAACAGTGTATTCTGTGAAAATGTCGATTCCTTCGTGAATTCCTCTTTCCTGTAGTGTTCTGATAATTTCGAGACCTGTTGCATCTCCGACGTGGGCAAGTCTTGGGAAAGTGTGTCCGCCGAAGTTTCTCTGATTGATCAAATTCTTTGGAGTTCTGTCAAAGACTGCTCCCCACTGCTCAAGTTCACGAACCCTGTCAGGTGCTTCCTTAGCATGGTACTCTGCCATGCGCCAGTTTGCAAGCCATTTGCTTCCCTTCATAGTGTCATGGAAATGAACCTTCCAGCCATCACGAGGGTCCGCATTCTGAAGAGATGCTGCACAGCCACCTTCTGCCATTACAGTGTGTGCCTTCCCAAGAAGAGACTTTGTGATAATCGCCGTCTTTGCACCGCTTCTAGCGGATTCAATTGCAGCTCGTAGACCTGCTCCCCCAGCACCGATAACAACTACATCGTACTCGTGAGACGTGAATTTCTCTGACATATCATGCACCCCCTATTAGAACTAGACTGAAATCCGAAATGAATCCCTTAGAGCAAGCAATTGTCCAAGCATCGCCAACGAATACCAAGACTAATGAAATCCAAAACCAGAATCCGTGGTCTCTGTTTATCGCACTAATTTTTGAGAATAATGCGCCTCTAAATTTAGAAATTCCGTTAACCCAGCGGTCTAGCATTCCACCTGCAAGATGACGTAGAGCGTGGCACGAAGTGACATAGAAAGTCAAACAAACTGCTTCAAGAGTTAGGATAATTGTTCCACCAGAGATTCCATAGCCATCATTTGAGAATGTCATAGTGTGGGTAATATCCCACCACTTAATCATCAAAATTGGTATGACCATGTAGAGGAAGTATCGGTGTAGATTGTTTACAATGAACAAATTCTTTTCACCTTTGTAACCAATTTTCTTGTTTATCTCAGGCTCATCCACCCAACAAGCGGTAGGGCTTGCGAAGAAAGTGCGATAATATACACGACGCATGTAGTAGCATGTTCCTCTGAATGAGAAAGGAATCCAGAGGATCAGTACCGCTGCGTTCACCCAAGAAGGGTGGTCCCAGCCAGAGAACATGTCCCACTCGAGAACATTTGGGGAAAACATTGGCGAAATAACATGTGCGCCATTAATGTCATAATCGATGTGATCTGAGAAAAATACAACTCTCCAAAGTGTCCATAAAACAGCCAGCGTCAACCCAATGCCCATAACGGCAGGCTGTGCCCACCACTTGTCTATCCTGTCAGTTCTACCCATGCCATTTAGCATCGGTAGCTTGAGACCGTCTCCCATTAGTTACACCAACCGCGCCCCCTATAGGGGGCGGATATTGCGTGCGAGTAACGATGGGGTCTTTGACCTGTTCGGCTCGTGTTCATGCCAATGAAGAGTAGTCAACTTCTGCTTCAACCATCTCAATCTCATCGACGTCCATCTGAGCTAGTTGCAGTTTTCCAGACAATTCGTCGTTTACTGCGTGCCAGTAAGAGTATGCTTCGATAACCCAAATTCCAGATTCTCTAGTTCCGTTTCCGCTACCCTTGACACCACCGAATGGCAAGTGTGCTTCAGCACCGGTAGTCGAGTTGTTGATACCTGTCATTCCAGCCTTGATTCCAGTCTTGAAACGATACGCTTCAAGGCGGTCGTTGGTGTATATTGCGCTGGATAGACCGTATGGGCTTGCGTTCGCAAGATGTAGAGCATGTTCGAAATCATCTGCCTTGACAACTGTAACAGCTGGACCGAATACTTCCTCGTGGAAGCAAGTCATGTCTTCAGTAACATCTGCATAAACGTGAGGCCACATGAAGACTCCAGCTTCCGGACTTCCTTGAAAATTATCTGGAGTGTTCCCAGTAGAGATTCGTCCCTTGCCCCATAGTTTGGTAGCTCCGTCTGCCTCCACCATTTCGATACCCTTCAAGAAATCAACAGCGTATTTCTCTGAAAGCATCGAACCGTACAATACATCTTCATGCTTTAGAGAGTCGCCGATTCTAGTGCTCTTGACTTTAGCCATGAACTTCTCCATGAACTCATCGTAAATGTCCTTGTGAAGGATTAGATTACCCAAGCTTGTGCATCGCTGTCCAGCGGTTCCAAATCCGCCCCAATAAGCCCCCGCTACTGCATTGTCAATGTCTGCAGATGGCATTACAACCAACGGATTCTTACCACCCAATTCTAGACTGCATGAAACTAGGTTTCTTCCACAAACTTCGCCGATAGCCTTGCCGACTTCAGTACTTCCAGTGAATGAAATCTTGTTGATTAGACCTTCATCAACTGCGTCAACGATGTACTGTCCTGCACCGCTTCCCTTGCCGTGAACAAGATTGATGACTCCATCTGGCAATCCGGCTTGGTGCATTACACGTGCTAAAGCGAATGAAAGAAGGGGAGAGTCTTGAGGCGACTTCCAAACACAGGTGTTACCACAAATGATCGCTGGGATCATCTTCCAAAATGGAACTGCGGATGGGAAATTGCATGCATTAATGATTCCACAAACCCCTAGAGGGCGACGGTAAGTGAACAATTCCTTGTCAGGCAATTCTGAATTAACCGTTTGGCCGTAAAGTCGGCGGCCTTCGGATTGGAAGAACAAACACGTATCGATCGCTTCTTGGATTTCTCCACCACACTCTTTCACTGTCTTACCAATTTCACGTGCCTGTAGTCGAACTAAATCTTCCTTGTACTCCATCAATAAACGACCCATGTTTCCGATAATTTGTCCGCGAGTTGGAGCAGGAGTCGCCGCCCAGCTAGTCAATGCAGAACGTGCTGCTGCGATTGCAGCATGGACATCGTCCCTAGTGGACAATGGAAATTCACCCAATTCATCTGCCAAAACTGCAGGGTTCTTGCTTGTGAAGGTAGAACCATCTGAAGAAGAGGTTAGCTTTCCGTTAATTATGTTGTATCCTCTAACCTTTGGGAGGTTGTCTGGATTGTTGTTGTCCATGAATTCTAGGCCGGCTTCTAGGATGTGCGTCATGGCCATGCGTCATGGAATCAGAACATAAGTCTTGCATTGAGGATAAATCCATGGATTAAAGTGATACCGACTGTGAAGATAGAACACTCGGAGGGGTTAACCCATGGCTGGTGGAGATACTGATTCTATTTCTTTGAAGGTTTCAAAGGCAATACCAAGTGATGTAGGTCACGGTAGAGCACGCATTAGTGGAGAGAATGATTTAGACCTGAAACCTGGCGATATAATCGAGATTAAAGGAGATAGCCGTTCGACTGCCGCCATTTACTGGAGAAGCAGGCCTGAAGATGCAAAAATGGACATCATCAGAGTTGATGGAATCATCAGAAAAAATGCAGGTGTCAGCCTTGGAGATAGAGTAACCGTCTCTAAAGTCGAAGCCAAAATTTGCACAAAATTAGTTCTGTCCCCTGTTATGGCAAACAAACAGAAGGTGAAATTTGGCCCCGGCATTGAAGGATTTGCTAGAAGAGGTCTGAATAAACGCCCGGTTGTTGCCGGTGACAGAATTTTCATTCCAGGTATGACATTATTCGCAGAAGCATTACCTTTCGCAGTATTACAAACAACTCCAAAAGGAATCGTTCAGGTCAATTCGGATACTGATATTGTAATCAAAGATGAAGCAATTGACGATGATGATGTCGGCCAGTCTCAAGGAATCACCTACGAAGATATTGGTGGAATTGGAAGCCAACTGTTGAAGGTTCGTGAAATGATTGAGCTTCCATTGAAGCACCCAGAGTTATTCCGACGCCTGGGTATCGATCCACCGAAGGGTGTCCTTCTACACGGCCCACCAGGAACAGGAAAAACAATGATTGCAAAAGCAGTTGCAACAGAAACTAATGCTCACTTTACATCCATTAACGGTCCTGAAATTATTTCCAAATACTATGGTGAATCTGAAAAGCAATTGCGTGAAATTTTCGATGAAGCCGCTAACAATGCACCTGCGATTGTTTTCGTTGATGAAATCGATTCTATCTGCCCTAAGCGTGAAGATGTTAGCGGAGAAGTAGAACGCAGAGTCGTTGCTCAAATGCTGACTTTGATGGACGGCATGCAAGGCCGAGACAATGTCATTGTAATTGGTGCTACCAACAGAAGAGATGCAATGGATCCTGCTTTGAGAAGACCTGGTAGATTCGATAGAGAAATAGAAATCGGAGTCCCAGACAGAGAAGGTAGGAAAGAAATCCTAGATGTTCACACAAGACAAATGCCAATTGCTGATGATTTTGATGTGGACTGGGTACTGGAAAATTCGTATGGATTCGTTGGTGCTGACCTAGCAGCATTAGTAAGAGAGTCAGCCATGAAAGCATTGCGAAGATACTTGCCTGAAATTGATCTTGATGAGGAGACAATACCTCCAGAAGTTCTCGAAAAGATGGAAGTTAGAATGGATGACTTCCGCTTGGCGATTAGAGAGATTGAACCTAGTGCCCTTCGCGAGATTTATGTTGAAATTCCCGATGTTTCATGGGAAAGCGTTGGTGGATTAACTGAAATCAAAGACCGATTGAAGGAAAGTGTTGAATGGCCACTAACCAAACCTGAATTGTTCGAGCACTTCGGAATCAAACCACCACGAGGTATCGTTCTTTTCGGTGCACCTGGAACTGGAAAAACCCTGCTTGCCAAAGCTATTGCTAATGAAGCAAAAGCGAACTTTATTTCCATCAAGGGCCCAGAGTTAATCTCAAAATGGGTCGGTGAATCTGAGAAGGCAATTCGAGAAATTTTCAAGAAAGCAAAGCAATCTTCTCCTTCGATCATCTTCCTCGATGAATTCGAATCGATCGCTGGTATGCGTTCCTCTAATTCACAATCCGGAGGATCTGATGTTGCTAACAGAGTTGTCAATCAACTACTTGCTAGCATGGATGGAGTTGAAAGTCTAGATGAAGTTATCATCGTAGCTGCAACTAACAGGCCGGAAATGATCGACCCTGCACTACTTCGAAGTGGAAGATTCGAACGAGTTCTGCATGTTCCACCACCAGATAAGCCTGCAAGAGAAGCAATCATGGCGATCCATTCTGCAGATATGCCACTCTCCACCTTCTCGATGAAAGATATCCTAGGCGGCATGGAAGGATTCACAGGTGCTGACATTGAAGCAGTTTGCCGAGAAGCCGCATTAATCGCAATGCGTGCTGGAAAGAAGAAGGTGACTAAAGGACACTTCGAGGAAGCAATTTCAAGGGTACGCCCTACAGTTACTCCTGATATGCTCGAATATTATTCAAAGATGGAAGAGCGATTGACATCCGGACTTTCCAACATTAAGCGTACGAGAGACACTGGTTACGGAATGGAATCAATGTGATTAGTCGCCGCCGTATGATTGAAGTGACAAAACCAACTGCAAACAATGAAAGGAGCGGAGGCAAAACATGTCAAGTTTCAGCGGAGAATTTCTCAAACGCTCTGTTGTTGACATAAATGGCGATTTATTTGGCCATCTTGCTGATATTGTAATCGACCCTAGAAGTGGGGAAATTACAGAGATATTAGTGGAAGTAATTTCTGAAATCGATGTTACAAAATTACCTTGGCCTAGCGAAGATGGTTTTTGCCAAGTTCCAGCGCAAGAAATCTCTCAAATCGGGGCACGTATCGTGTTAAGACGATGAGCAAGAAATTATCATCAGCCCACAACCTTCTAAACCCAATGTTAGAGTCGGTTGTCTGTATCTTGTACTAGAGGTGATAGTTTGGACCAAAAACCGCGCTTTAACAAAAGAAGACTTGTTCTTCAAATTGCGTTCTGGTTTGTCCTCTTAATGTTGCTATCTACCGTAGTTTCACAAGTCATCAATATTGGTAACAACGAAGGCCAATCTGCGTATGGAGATGATTGGAATGACATGTCTGCATTCCGTCAAGACATCAAGGATATGGGAATTGAAACAAAATCGTTGGTTTCATCACCGCTTTTGCTAGCTGATATCGAAGACCCTGCAAATACAACATTCATCATCGCTGGGGTTGAAAGAGATACTCTATCTCTACCTCAATTCTCATCAGATGGTTTCCTTACATTCGCTGCTGAAGACGGTTACACACCAGCTGAAGTGGAGGCGATCAAAGAGTTCGTATTCGCTGGAGGAGACGTCCTAGTAATGGACGACTTCGGTTATTCATCTTCTATTGCAGAAGCATTTGGTGTTCGCTTCAAAGGAGTACAATTGTATGATACAGTATATGTCACTGAACTGGATTACAACTTCGTATGGATGTGTATTCAAGAGTCTCCATGTGGCATGGACGGAACCTCGCTCGACCCTACAACTGTTGAAAACCACAGCAGATGGTCAATTCAAGACAATGGTGCCCACATCTGCAAGTTATACGACGGTAAGTTCATGGCAAAATCAGATTCTGGTGTCTGTGAACAGCACTGGAAGGATGGTCAAATCCAGTACAACGCTTCCTACCAAGTATTACTAAACAACATCACAGGAATCGACATTATTCCTAATGCCAAGACTGGTATGGGTGCTACACAAGTTAGAGCACTAACATCTGCTGAAGCAACTATCGATGTCAACGGCGATGGTGAAATCTGGGTTGGCTCCGAGCAAACCTCAGAAACGCCAGACCTTTGGGGTCAATTCAACTTATCAATCGAGGTATGTATCTCGCAGGATTGTAATTTCGTCCAGGGTGGCCGAATTACTTTCATCGCAGACGGTTCTGCACTAACAAACGCTCTATACGATTACGAAGGTTACAACGACGGAGATTACGGTAAGGCTGACAAGCCAATTCCGCGAAATGACAACAGAAAATGGGCTTTAGATTACATTGCTGACTCTCTAGTCGACACTGACGAGCCAGGGATTTCCAATGATGTCCCGGAACCAGCTGAAAATGCGATGGTTATCTTCGATGAAAGTAGACACATCCAGCCAAGCATTGCTTCAGAATCTTACAACACAATTTACTTCTTGTTAGTGTACTTCACAGGTGAAGGATTAGCTATGTTGCTTCTATTCCTGATTCTATTCATTGCATTCGAAGGAGTTCTCCTCAAGAAGAAAGATCCTGAACCATGGAGGCATGTATTCAGCATCATCTACTATGGATTCGGAGATGCTAATCGATACACTTACTATGCTAAATCGAATAAAATCAAACAGGTATTCCTTTCCAAGGTCAGGAATCAAAATGGATTGACGCGAGAAGAGTTCGACTCCTTGCCTGCTAGAGAATTGCAGAGCATGATCAATGACCCTGTATTGGTTAAATTTGTATTCGAAAATAGAAACTATTCATTAGAACAGACCGTTGCTATCGTCAAGCGAATAAAGGTCTGGGGAAGGACCTGAGGTGAATAAGATGTGGACACGTAAAGCAGCATTCACTTTCACTGGTGGAATCGCATTAATTCTGATTGGAATGATGATTTCTAACCACCAAATGATGATTCTTGGTGTTACATTCATCGCATTCATCGTGGTTAATTCTTGGGTAAGTGGACATGGTGATGTAGAAGTTCAGAGAACCCTTTCTGCTGATAACCTGTACAAAGGAGACGATTTGTATGTTGAATTACTGGTCACAAATCGAAGCAGGCGTAAAACTCAGCAATTAGAAGTGTATGATAACGTGCCTCATGAAATGAAATTAAGAAGCGGACTCAATCAAATGAGGCTCAATCTAAAACCAGGAGAGAGCGCAAGAATTCGCTATGTACTGCGCTGTCCCCTACGAGGGCATTACTCGATTGGCCCAGTGTCACTTCGATATCGTAACACATTCAATCTCTCTGTAGACGAGATGTATGTTGACCACCACTCCGACATTATCATCTTCCCACAGATAAGAGATGTTGAGGAAGCTTTCATTCGCTCTCGAACTGCAAAGATGTACACTGGAGCAACCACGCTAAGAACACCGGGACCTGGAACAGAGTTCTATTCACTGCGAGAATACGTTCCTGGTGACCCGTTCAAGAACATCAATTGGAAGGCGTTTGCAAGAACTGGTGATTTGATGATCAACGAAAAGTGTAGAGATGCTGTAACCGATTTGTACATCATCTTGGATAGCAGAGATATTGCAAGAATAGGAACTGTTCTGAAAAATCCGCTTGAGATGGGTACTGTTGCAGCTGCTAGCCTAGCATCCTTCTTCATCAAGCGGCGTGACTCGGTATCTTTGACGATTTATGATGAAAAATTGTCCTTCTTACCACCAGATACAGGAGACAAGCAGTACTTCAAAATCCTCTCATCATTGGCAGGAGTAGCCCCTCGTGGAACAATGCCGCTTCAAGCGGTGACAAACAGCCTAGCGGCAAGATTCAGCCGTGGCAGCCCTGTATTCATCATTTCATCCTGTGAAGGTGACGGTACTGTGCCATCTGCNGTTAGGGACTTAGTAGGAAGAGGTCACGAAGTGACCGTACTTTCACCATCATCAATTGATTTCGAGCGACTGGTTAGTCGCATTCCTAGAATGTCGTACGAAGTTCTCAANCTTGAGCGACAGAATAGGCTCACATCACTGGCTGGTTTCGGNAGCCAGGTGATTGATTGGATGCCGGACATGGACCTGTCACAGGCCCTACTGCAGGTGAGAGGATACTGAGGTGAAATCATGGCAGGAGAAGTTACACCTCAAGGAGAAGGCGCAAGGTCGCTACACCTGCGTCAATTGAGAGTGCAATGGCAAATTGTAACTTTACAGGTGTTGGCAACACTTGCCTTGGTGTGGATGTATCTTGAAGTTGTATCCACTTATGTTGTAGGCAGTATTGACCACACTCAATTATTCGACACTCTAGAATCGGCATTGGGAACAGAGTTGCCTNTNGGAGATTGGCTTACCGGAAGTGGAAGCGATGGCCTAGCTAGATTCTATGTCCCGATGGGATTAGGCTTAGGTCTCGGAGGAGCGATGGCTGTTTTGGCTTTCCAAACTCCTAAATTCCAACAAAGGGTCAAACTCGGATTCATCATTACAATGATCATTTTACTTGCTGGAAGATTCACCTTCGGATATGCTTGGCAACTAATCGGTGAGGGATGGAGTGCTCCAGAAGACGACGTTTTGAAATTGCTCGAATGGCCTTTATTGATGATGCTTTCNCTAATTATTCTGACATTTTACCTACTGCCAATCATTACCGGTACCAAAGGGATTTGGGGCTTATCAAGAAGAGGNGTTGCTTGGTCAATCGGATTTACTCTACTATTCCTTGGAGTTCATGCAATCTTGACATTCCCATTGATTAGAGCCCAATTGGGCAGTTATGGCTCTCAATTAACAACCTTAGAAATCATTGTATCAGAGCCAACGGTATTCGGTTTAGTNACTGCAGAACAATTCTCACTAATCCTTATTGCATGTTTGATGATGGTATTCCAAGAGTCTGCGTTTGGAGTTATTCGTCAGTTAGAGTACGCATATCGGCTACCTGAATCATGTAAGAGAGACCCCGAGTATGTATCTCAGATGGATAATNTTCTGAACGGACACATCAGACACACTGCAGTCTTCCTTTCACTCACGGTAGTCGCAACTACCATTGCACTAGGATTCCATTCCGTACTCTTGGACTGGGTTAGTGGAGTTACTGGCTCGCAATGGGCATCACAGGTTGGAGAATCTATCGAATTAACACTAACCTATGGATTGGTTATCTCTGCGCTGCTATTCCTTGGAATAATGGCGTTGTTACGCTTCGTAGTTCCATGGCAGAGAGTNTGGGGNCTAATCGAGTCTTCTTTCACTCCTAGAGAGTGATTATTTCGAAAGAGCAGATTGGACTATTCTGCCAATTCCTTCGGTAAATACCAACACGATNACAGGTATACCACAAACCCAAGAAAGAATCAGGNTTGTGCCGTCCAAGTATTCTTGCAAAGCAATGCCTGCGTATACTCCAAGAGCAATCAAACCCAAAAATAGGATTTTTTCAACCCACAATGGATAGTACGAAGAACTCATTCAATCGCCTCATAGATCAATTCCATCCAGAGAATCTTCGAGTTCATCCAAAGCCGAATCTGAAGCTACTGCTGATTCAACTGGATCACTTCTTCGNGCCCACCTAGCGTCTAATCGAGCTAATTCTTCTTCCAGAGTTGCTCTTTCATCATCATGTGAAACATTAGCAGACNCTTGTTCTGNTACTTCNTTCTCTTCTTCGACTGGGGTGGATAATTCCTCCCATTCCTCAGTGATATCNCTGACTTCGACTGACACAGCCACTTCCTCATCAATCAATTCGCCCTTCATTTGCTCTAGAACCACCTCATTCACAGGTGCTCTTTCGCCGGCTGGAACTGAATCTCTCTCAAATGGAAGGAGACCGTCTCTCTTGAAATCCCACAATGCACCATGTACTTCTCCTTTGACAAAGCCACTAGCGTCCAATTGTGTCAAGAGTTCTTCTAGAGCGCTAGTAGTAGCCTCGAGTTTGACAGCTGAACCAGCATCTCTCATATCGGCTTCAAGNTGNATNTCATCNAATGCTTCCTGAATCAATGCACGTGTTTCACGCGCAAGGACTGGAAGTGATTCAGGTCTGCGAGTGTTGCTGATNAGCGCCTGAACTTGTTCAGAAGGAGCGCCCAACTTCTCAAGTTGCTCGAGAACATTTCTGATTCTTCTGAGCATCGTNACTGAACGATCATAATCTTCGAGTAGATTCTCAAGGTCAATAACAAGGCTGGTAACTGTTTCACCAAGTTGGTGTTCAAGCCTCTGTTGTACAGACCACCTTGCTAATCCCCTTACTGCTCCNGCAGTCTGTGGAACTTGTCGCTCTAGAAGAGACATCACTTCATTTGAGAGTAGATGTCGAGGAGTTGTAGCAACATGGTCTACACATCCCTGAATTACTTGTAAAGCACGCTCTACAGCGCGGTCNAGTAANGATACAGAATAACCGAGTGTTCTAGCATGNTCTAGCCTTTCCAATACAGGNCCTAATCCATCAAATTGTGCTCCATCTTCAAGCAANGCTTGTGCCANTGGTTCCTCTGATAATTTAGCACGNAGAAGTTCTGCTTCCTTGATGTCGGATAGAGCCTCTTCGTGTGCGATTGCTAATGCTTCTGCCTGGTCCAGTAAAGTGGATAACTCGGCTTCTGCTTGACCTCTNCGGGCACCTAAATCGCCCAGTTCTTTGAGCACCTGGCGACGTTCATCCATCAATTCTCTCATTTCAGATTGTATCATTGATGCACGGTTTTCTTGTTCAGTCAATCGAATTCTNTCATCCTGAGTTCTTTCACTAGCGGACTTAGATTCTGCTTGAATCTGCCTAAGGCTCAATTGAGCATCGCTGATTTTNGCTTCTAATTCAGATAACTCACCCTGTGCTCGGCGGTGCCTATCTCGAGTTGCTTCNACTTGTTCCTCGATCATTCTCTGACGGCGCTGGTCATCCTCGATACGAGAACGAATGCTTGCTAGTGTTGAAGAATGCGAATCGATATCGCTGGATAACGCTGCTTCCTTAGTAGCCATCTCCTCAATCTTAGCGGATAGCTCAGAACTNGCTTTGTTGTCACCAAGAATTCTCGCTAATTCTACGGCTCTTTCACTTAGTTGGTGTTCGAGTTCGTTNACTCGCTTCGATAGTCTGTCGCTTCTAGCCTCAGAATTTTCAGCAGTGGCTTGGGCTGCTGATAAATCAAGTTGTAACTGGTCAATTGTTCGGTTATATGATGCAATTTTCTCCTGAACATCTGATGCTTGACGGTTTGCTTCGTTTGCGTTAACCTTGGCTGCACTCTCGGATTTNTGTGCTGATTCAAGCGTTACTTTCAGCGAGGCGATTTCTTGGTTTGCCTGAGATAATTTCAACTCAGATTTCTCAAGTTTTCTACGCAAGCCATCATCGATTCCAGAAGATGTTTCGATAGTTGATAATCCTTCAGAAGGAGTGGCTACTGTGATTGCAAATTCGAATCTGGTTCTCTCTTTACGCAATTTCTGCAAACCAATTTCGAAGCCATATAATTGCAATAGCATTTGCTTAATCAGAGTTTGACGTGATTCGGATCGTGTACGGGTTGTAGCCAATTCATCACAAAATTGTGCAAGGTTGAAATCTATAACATTACCAGATTCTGGGCCTAGAATTGTGCCAACAGGAAGCCTGTGCAAAGCTAAAACTCTTCGAGATTCACAAAGGGAATTTACCGCTTCAACAACCTTGGTTTTTCCAGGTGCTTGCATAGCAACTGGCACTCCTTTGACTAAAGCAACTCGAATTGCCTTCGATGACTTTCCTGCGGTTAGATGGCCAGTCAGTCCTTCCTCAACAGCACTGGTAAGCATAGATAGAACCGCATCCGTTCCACCTCTGCCTTCCCGAACAACATGCCCATCTGTGAGTGCTTCCCCATGTGAGCCCATAGCNTCTATCTGTCCATCCATTAGCGCAGCTATTTGGCTAATCAATCGTCCATGATCAACATCGGCTTCAGTCCAAATTGCAAGCGCTATGTCTCCAGCCTCAGCCAGTAAAAGTGAGCCGTCTCCTGTGTGCAGAGTCCAGTGACCTGCGCCCTGTAAGCCTAAATCACTAGCCATTGCTTTTCTTCCGGCTAATGTCTCTCCTACTTGCGCTGCAAGTTTATCAGCACTGGAAGGCAAATCNCCAGCATCATCGATCANCATTCCNGAGTCTACAGCTATTCCNCCACGAACCTCTGGCCGTTGAGAAAGATTTGCTAGAACAGCTGAAAGGTCCCTCGATAACAAGCGTTCAAGAGAATCTCCTGAGCCAAGCAGACCTCTCATGTCTGCGCTATGTTCGAAAGCCTCTGGCACAATTTCTGCTACTGAGCCAAGAGCGGATTGGGTCCATGCCCTAGCGATTAGTCGATGNCTATCCATTTCGAGGGTCTCAAGGCGGTCTTTAGCCGCTTTACCACACAGCAACACCTTGCCTTTGGCAGGCTCCGCAATCCACCCAACAACTCTACCGGCACGAACAATACGATGTCCGCTAGCGGTAGACCTTCGTCCCAAATAGGTCGTAATCGAACCATTTTCGAATGGTAATATCACACCATCGCTAACATCGATTTCATCATCAACAGGCATTCCA
This sequence comes from Methanobacteriota archaeon, assembly GCA_002709705.1. GTDB lineage: Archaea > Thermoplasmatota > Poseidoniia > Poseidoniales > Poseidoniaceae > MGIIa-K1. Next base: position 15,550 of record PAQE01000014.1, read on the forward strand.
TATGGTAGATCGAACATGTCCATCACCTCATCACTGAGTTCAGCATATCAACATCGCACTCGATTGCGTGCCGCCATCTGGCAATCCTGCCACCCTTCTTTCCAGAAATTATCAGGCTNGCATCTTCNCTCAATCGAGTCAATAGATACAATCCATCTCCTTCTGACCAGACTTCCAAGCCTCTTCCTACACTAACTGTTTTTTCGAGTCTGTCCATGGCTTGGACCATTTGGGTGGCATGTTCAACCATAGGTGCACGACCCTTCTTTCCTACTGCAGCAACCAAACCATCTCGTCGAGAAATGATGTATGCTTGGTCCGCCCCTGGTAGGGCTGAAAATCCGGCCAAAATGCGTTGCATCATGCGCGCTCAAGTCGGTGCAGGTTGAAAACGGCTTCAAGAAGTTTGGCTTTTCAAAACGCCCGTAGGGCGGTTTGTGGGGTTNTTTGATTTTGCCAACTTGNTNTTTNTGNAATCNNACATNNNACNTCGAGAATTACAATTGAAAATTTGATTTTTTAATTGGAAATTTATACCGTTGACATCAAGCCTAGAACCTCGTGGAATCACCATGAGCGGCCTTTTTGATGTCCCGAGTTGCGACAAGTGTCGCAATCCGGCTATTCATCATCAAGTGTACTCTGGCAGAATGATGTGCGGTGCTCATCTTGCAGAGAGTGTAAGGAAGAAAGCATCCAAAGCCCTTAGAGAACAATTGGTTTTGCCGAAAGGTGAACACACTACAATTCTTGTAGCAATTTCAGGAGGCAAAGATTCGGCTGTATTACTAGAACGAATTCATGAAAATTTAGGAAAGCGCAGAGATGTAACAATAGTTGGAGGATGCGTAGATGAGGGAATTGAAGGATACAGGCCTCCATCCTTGGAATGTGCAAGGGAATTATGCGAAGAGTTAGGGATTAGATTCGAAACCGTATCCTATCCAGAATTAGGGTTCAAGGTAATGGATGAGGTTGTTGACAAAATTGTTGAACTCGAAGAAAGGAAAGCTCCTTGCTCATATTGTGGAGTATTTAGGCGTCAAGGAATTAACCACCTGGCGAATAGAGTCAACGCAGATGTCATTGCCCTAGGGCATAATTTAGACGACATGGCTCAAACCATCATGATGAACATGCAAAATGGCGATTTGGAGAGAACTTTGAGATTGGCTCCCCACACCAGTACGCCGCTAGAAGGNATGGTTCCAAGAATTGTCCCNCTNCGCTGGATTCCGGAGCAAGAAATCCACCTATATGCACTACACAGAAAATTGCCTATACACCACGAAGAATGCCCTCATGGCGACGGGGCATTGAGATTCAGACATCGGGAAACCATTGCAATGATGGAATCAGATGTACCTGGGACTCGCCATGGATTACTACGAATGGCAGACGATCTGAAGAAACTGCACGCTTCAGCAGGAGGCAAATACAACACGATTAGTCCAATCAATTGTCCAGAATGTGGACAAATGTGTAGTGGAAGTATTTGCAAAGCATGTGAGATGAAAAAGCAGATGATNTAATCAAACTCTGCGCCTTAGCCTTTCCATAAATCCGTCTGCTAGACCGAGGGACTCTAGCGCCTCGTCTACTCGCCCAGCCTTGTGGGCATCAGTTGCTAAAGCAATCGCTTCTTCCACGGATCTTCGATCTTCATCATCGACCTTAATCCCGCTAGCATCACACTGATTTCTCAGAATNTTCCATTGTTCAACGACGTATTCCAGTAACTCATTGGCTTCATCGCTAGCCTTACCTTCTACATCCAAATCCTTGGTAAGGCGTTCTAGCAGNGCTGCAGCGTGCGTCCATTCAAGCGAGTCTGCAGACTCCTCGATTTCCAGCAGTCGTGCATCCCAGTCAGCGGAATCTTCCCTCTCAGACCAGCTAGAAATCAGATGTACTTTCTGNCTCAGAGCTCTACGTACATCGTCCATTGCCTCTCTTTCAGCATTGATTTCTCTAACTATTCCATCAGAGAGGCCTTTGGCTTGAGCGTGGTTGCCTTGCTCTAGTTCNTCTTCTGCATTCTCTAACCTTTCTTCTAGTAATTCTTTGTTGATTCCATCTGCCGATTTCAATTGTCTAGCAGCCTCTTTAACCGATTTTTCAGCAGCCACCATTGCATCGCCAGATGCAACTAGTTGGTCAGGAATCACCATAGCGAACTCATAGGCTTTTCTCGGCTTCTCAGCATTGAGTTTCTTCCTTGCATCAGCTAGGATTTCTTCGAGCCCCNCTTGCTTNTGCTTGGAAGACGATAGTAGAGAAGATGCTTCTCTAATCGCTTCTTCAGCCTTCTGCCACCATTCAATGATTTCGCTGGCTCTTTGCTTGGCCTGTCTAAACAATGCCTCGCCTTCTCGCAAACTACCCAATTCAACTTCTCTTTGCCCCATATCCCATGCTTTACGTGGNCGTTTTACAATGGGAGCAATCTCNTCTGCCAATTCAATCGAATTAAGTGAATCTGCCTTGATTTCTTCGACATCTCCAGCCAATGATAACGACCTTTCAATGTCTTCTTCGGCTTCATTGAGTAGACGCATCCCCCATTCAGGTTCTCTATGCCCTTCTTCTCTTGCTGTCATTATCAGGCTAGCAGCTTGGTCTACAGCAGAACCTTTGCTCTTCAGAACAAGGATTCTCTCTTCCATCTCATTTAGTCTAGAATTGAATTCTTTTCTCAATCCACGCTGGTCATCTTTACCAAACCAATCTGTGAGAATCAATGCTAATCCGACAACACAAAAACCAATCTGAACAAATGAGGAAGTTTCGTCAAGATTGATGGTTGTAAGCAAAGATGCTGCAAGAACAAGTCCGAGTAAACTCATCAGTGCTCGGAATTTCATTACCGCAATGTCTCCTTCTAGAATGGTCCTACCTGTCAAGAATAGAGCGAAAGATGTCAGCATCAAAACAACCATTCCAATCATTTCAGAAAGNTTCCCCTCAAGATAAGAAATTGCCACGACTGCTANTGGTAACCACGCGATTGTAGCAATAATTCCAATCCTTGACCTTGACTTCTTGTCCATTAGNCCAAGATCTTGAACAAATATTCCCCAAGCGATGATTATGAGTGCGTACTTGATATCAGAAGTGATTGAACCGCCTGACATACCAGATTCCAAAGTTGGCCAGGCTAACCATACAGCGGCAGCAAGTAGAGCCATTGCAGATATTCCTGCCAATTTTTCCACTTTTTCTAAACGGCTTGAGGTCTCAGCCTTAATCGCTTCATCCAAATCAACAAAGCCATCCATACTTGACCCACCATCCGTCGGACATATCAGAATCGCGGTTCATTGCGTGACCTGGCCCAAATTACTGCNAGTATACCNAATCCCACGATAATNACAAGTTCCAGAGAGCCAAATCCGATACCTGAACTGTATTCGCTGGTCGAATGCTTCACAACTGTTTGATTGGCATCATCCAAATAAGACAATTCTACTGAGAATGTTTCAAACCAGTCTAAATCAACTTTCATCGGTACAATAACGGTTGCAGTTTGAGAATAACTGGAAGGGCCGATNATGGAATCTACACATACTTCATCGCTGCATAGTATGAATTCCGTACTGCTTGCACCATTATTTTGTACAGTGATCCAGAACTGGTTTATTCCGGGTTCGACTTCTGNTGANGANGATTTGATGTCNATGATTTCTAAGTTTCTTGCAATCGGGGGCGCTACTGCAATAGCGAATGAANTCCCGCCTCCATTTCCAGATTCATCCAATCCGCCAACAAAGATGGTGTGGGATCCCACTTCTAATTCTGGCAATAGGATATATTGCACTTGGTCCCAAGATAAAGAGGCGCTAGTTGGATATTCAATCTCCGATTCAACTACCCAAGATTTTTCAATTTGAAAANTAATTTTGTCAATTGAAGAATGGTCATCAAAACTAGCCGTCAAATTAAGTCTTAATTCGTCTCCNGGACGAGCAATCGAGGTTTGTTCTTTCCATTCTCCATCATCATCTTTAGATTCTATTGTGCCGAGAATTACAGGACCCGAGTTATCGAGTAACCTCACCGTCCAATTCCCTGAAGTNGAATGTCCTGCATCATCCGAGACATCAGCAGCTAGCCAATATTCAACCTGGTTTCTTTGCTTGTGACGCTCTGTAATGTTATCATTAATTGAATTGAGATTTGAATCTACGCCAAATGAGGTCTGCAAAGTTTGACCACTGTACCACCAACTGTCTGACTTGTTGCTTGTCCAGTAGACGTCTAGNTCTTCATCATAATCGTCGCCAGCATCCAAAGCCCATTCGAAATAACCTGGAGCAACCTCGATAATGTTGTTACTNNAATTGATGACTGGGGCACCCCCATCNAGTACAAATGATGTAGAGAACGAGCCGTTTAAGCCACCTTCATCAGTACAAATTACTGATACCGGTAATTGTGAGTCTTGTTCGAAGTTTGAAAGATTAACCTCCACATTATCACTTAGACCGGAAATATTCCATTCGCAATCATGAACAGATAGNGGTGCATCATCAATGATGACATCAAAATCGTATGACGTATTATCCCAAGGTAATGCATAATCTTCGGCCATAGAAAGCACGGGTGCGGAATTTGGTCCTAGAGAAATGATGTAAAAACCGGAAATTGAGGTTTGATCCCTCGTTAGTGTGAAGTTTGCAGGAGTGCCGTCAATCCATTCTTCTAAGGGACTAGAGAGGTATTGCCACCCTCCATTAGTGACTATGTTCAGAGGAGTAGTTTGTCTCAAATCATTGTAAAAAGGAATTTCTAGTCTCAGCAAACTGATGTGCGAACGTTCAGCGTTTATGCTAGCCGATTCATTCCACCCCCAATGGCCGTTTGCGAAATCAATATTCGCTTCGAATAATANATTGCTGAATTGNACTGCAGAATCATCAATAATGCAGCACAACGCCTCTTTTCCATTAANATAATTCAAACTCTCTAGTAGATTTTCTAATTGCGCAGTGTCCCCGCCCAAGAATCTGTCAACTTGACTTTCGATTCCTGCAGCAACACCAGGGATGAACGGAAGGCCTAATCCATTGTTGAAAGTATGAGATGCAATCCAAGTTCCTGTAATCGCCTCATTAGGNGTGAGGTTAGAAGTAAATTCAATGCTAGCTATCCCGCTGATTGGTGTCGAATTCAGTTGCTCGTCTATCCACTGAGTAGTTGGAGGCCAAACGGATTGGCCTAGTGGCAATCCATTGAGATATGCACGAGCACTCCAACCTCCACCGTATTCTCCCACAGTCAGATTCTGATTATCCCATTCGACTATATTTCCAGAACCTGTTTGTATAGCCTTGATGGTCAAATCTTCACTATAGTTGCCTTGTAAATCGTATGTAGTGGTCGCATTTGGAATAGTAATCGAGGACTCCCCATATCTGATTGCGGTACCACCTTCACCGATTACCATGATTGGCACNCCATTTGGGGCATCTACAAATCCATCGGAAACCGGCTGCTCCCAAGTGCTTCCAAGCACTTGTATGGTGTGTGCACCCTCAATAGTAAAGAGATCTTCAATGATAGGATGTGCTTGTAATACCACAGTTGTTTGTGTTGAGGAAACTGGTGGATGCCACATTACAACATAGCCATCACAAGTGGCGCTCGCTTGATACATTCCNCCGCTTGGACTCTCTATTGTAGCACCAGTCCAGGGTTCATTCAGANCGATGTCGCAACCAGATATTGGATTGCCAAGTGGGTCTTCGACTTCAACTGTCCAAGATTCTGTTTCTTCAGCCCAGACTGCTGGCATCAAAACCAGCAAAACGAGCAAAAGAGCCCTGCGCATATCTCTAGCAGAAGTTCATTCCTCATCAAGACAGCGGATTTTCGCGCCCATATGTTCATGGTCGGGTTTGGCACAACCCGGACGGAAGGGGGAGTGACATGCCCGGATTAATCACCATGGATGACCTAACAAATGAAGAGATTATTTCTATTCTAAATGATGCTGAAAAGTTACTCCCTGTGGCGCGCGGAGAAGTGTACTTGCCGCTTTTGCAAGGTAGGATCCTTGGCAATCTATTCTTCGAGCCATCAACTAGAACTCGAATGTCTTTTGAGACCGCAATGAAGCGATTAGGTGGAGATGTTGTTAATCTTGGAGATGTGAAAACCTCATCCGTAGTCAAGGGTGAGACTCTGTTCGATACCATCCAAATGGTTGATGGTTACACCGACATTATTGCAATGAGACACCCAAGACAAGGAGCTGCACAGTATGCTTGCGATAGTGCCAAAGTTCCGATTCTAAACGGAGGTGACGGCGCTGGCCACCATCCAACTCAAACAATGCTCGATTTGTTCACCATCAGACAATCCCATGGAACTCTTGAGGGNCTGAATGTGGTCTTAGCAGGNGATTTGAGATATGGGCGTACTGTTCACTCCCTTTCACACGCCCTAGTTAGATTCGGATGTAATGTGACTTTCGCATCACCTGAAAGCTTGCGAATGCCTGAAGAGATTGTTGCAGACCTGAAAGCGCATGGCGCTGAAGTTGTTGAAACCGATGACCTAGTCGGTCAAATCAACAATGCAGATGTAATTTACATGACAAGGATTCAGAAGGAAAGATTCCCTGATGAAGATGAGTATGCAAAGGTTGCCGGTGCTTACAAATTNCAAGCTAGTGACTTAGATGGAGCCAAAACTGAGATGATTATCATGCACCCATTACCTCGTGTAGATGAGATACANCCTTCAGTGGACTCTACAAGGCACGCTAGGTACTTCGAGCAGGCCTTCAACGGAGTTGTTGCGAGGATGGCACTAATGTGCTGGCTATTGGGCGTTGACGTGCCTGAAGACATTAACGAAAAGGGGGTAGCACTATGAGTCAAGAAGCAAACATGAGAAGAGTTACTGCGATCAAGAATGGCACGGTTATTGACCATGTTCCTGCTGGTAAAGCNTTATCNGTCTTGAAGATGCTAGGCATTGGAGGGAATATGTCAAATCCAGTTTCACTNGTTATGAATGTACCATCGAAAAAAATGGGTGGAAAAGACATCATTAAAGTCGANGATCGTGAATTAACACAACACGAACTTGACCGTCTAGCACTCGTTGCTCCTGATGCATCCGTGGCAATCATTCGGGCTTACTCGGTTGCGGAAAAATTAGACATCAACCTAACTGAAGAAGTGATTAATGTAGCAAGATGTACCTTCTCAAACTGTATCACCATCAACCCTAGAGAGCCTCTGCCTCACAGATTAATCGTGACGAAAAGAGANCCCCTCGAACTTCGTTGCAGGTATTGTGGTAAAACACAAGATATCGAAGGATTGGTCGACAATTTACTTTGATTACAAGTCAAACAATTTTGCCTTTTCACAAGCCTTGAAATTAATCCAGCCGGGCATTCCCAGATCGATTGGAACCCCGCCTACTGTNGTTATCATTCCAGTCATAATCAGATGGTTTGCTAACGGTGGATTTGTCCAGTCAACTTTCTTCCAACCNTTCTTTCCAAGGTCTTTGACCATGGTTTCTCGGCGTGAAGTCCAGGCATTTGCATTCCATGCATGTATCTTCATTGCATTGGTCGACAGGTTTGGTGCGGCCACCACATTGTGCGAATTTTGCCAATTCTTCTCCCAGTCACCATCCATGGTATCCGCCCAGATTAGCCCNGTCTTCTCTANTTCTGGTATTTCCATCTCTCCGAGATTTGCTAGGTGTATNGCTAACCTCCTTAGATGAGGATGGCGTGGNTGTTTCTTCATTGTCTTCTCGACGATGTTTATCGCACTNGCATTTAGGCCTCTATCGAGATACAGTAGTGCTCTAGCGGTTTGACCATGTGGCCATTCTTCCATGTCAACATCATTCTTTTTCGCCCAAGCCTCTAATTTGTCCAATGCAATTTCAGATTGTGACCATAGTCTGAATCTAGCGATATCCCCGAGTATATGTAATTTGGAAGCTGGTTTGTATTTCCAAGCAATGTTGCTCCCTGGTACTCCTTCCTTGTACCGTTTCAGTAAGTCGATATTTCTCTTTGTGACCGAATCCAACCTCAATAATGGTCTCACTGCGTCTGGTAATTTTACTGAAGGATCTAATATGGAAGTAATCCACTTCAATCTAGCAGATTCAATATCTTCATTCGCCAATAATTCTAGACGCGGAATCGCTTCTGGTATGTCTCTTTGTGCTAATGAGGCGGCTGCAAGAATTACTCTAGCGATTTCAGCAGTTCTTCCAGCTCTAAGAGCGAGGAAAGACAGTGCTACTTGCTCGGCTTGGTCCCATCTTCCTAGGCCCATCAGCATCTCCATACTTGCTTCAGTCCTTCTCACAAGCGACAAACCTTCTATTGTCTCTTCTCCATGATCTTCATACAATAATTCCATTTTTTCCATTGCTTTAGACCAGTTATCAGATGAAATCAAGTCGCGGAAATCTTCACCTTTCCGGTAAATCATCTGTTCAATCGCTTCTAACTGGATTCTATTCTGGTTAGCCATTGCATCGAACGAAATGTCGTCAAGGTGCTGACCTGTTCTCCTAGAAAGAGCCCATATTCCCAAGAAAACAACTTGGCCGCCAGATGCTAACATCCAGGTCATTTCTTCTAAAGCATCTTTTCGTATAACTTGACAAATCGAATCTTGCCAAGAGCCACATTGAGAACCTTGAGGAAGGTATTGAGAATCCCAGAAGGTTAGCATCGCCAAAGCTAGTAAGAGCATAGACTGGCCGGCGAATCCTGTGAAACAGAAATTCAAAACGTTGGCTTGTTGAGATTTTTCACTTCTCAACAATCGGGAATCAGCAAGCCTAATACCGCCTTTTCCGGAAACATCTGCGATGTCAAGGAACAAGATTCTTGCAACCTCATAAACGAATAAGAAACCTACAATTGCAACGTTGAGCAAAAGGAAGAGGAGGACAATGGTAACCAATGGGACTCTGATTCCCGGTTCTGAAATGTTTGCAAACAGTTCAATAGCATAGAATCCCAAAACTCCACCTTCCTCCATAATGGTTGATTGTGGGCGGTATTCAGGCAAATCCAATACCCTCTGGGTATGTTCAAACATTGTAGGGTCTATCGCCAACAATATTAGAGAAACAAACGTATTGAAGGCAATAAATGGCATTGCTGCTGTGTTCAGCCAAACCAAAGTGGAGACAAACTGTTTCCTTGCTGGGGGTTTATACGGATAGAATGCAGATGGTTCCCCCTTAGATAGCATCCTACTCGATTCTGTCAGCGCAGTCCAAGAAGAGCCCATGACTCTGCCATATGCAATGAATCCTGGTGCGAATGCTAAACAACCTGTAAGGGCCAATTTCCTGTCAAACGCAATATCTGCAAGCCCCATTATGAACCAGAGCATGATTAGTGAAGTAAACCACAGAATAGTGATTGTCACTCCGACTCCATTTCTGAATGTGCTGGCTCCTTGAAGCGTTGCACGCTTGCCGCCTGTTCTGGTAATAATTTGCGTGCTCATGGAGACTCCAGTAGAGATCATCGCTGGCACGATAATCAAAATTAAAGCGAAAGCCAAAGAAATCTGATGAAGTCCTTCAGAGAGTCCCATTTGATAGAACATCCATTCCATTCCAAGTAAAATTGCACCCGTCAAGGCCATGACGTAAACAGTTAGACCATTTCTCATACCCGGAGTTTTCAGTAACTCTTTTGCCTCATCTTTGCTATCAGTTACTGTATGCACTTCATATCGTTTCGGTCCTGTAGGGAATGCTACTTGTAATCCCGAGAGACCTCTGGGAATAACGTATTCTTGGAATAGATATGCAATGAAAGCTGATAGAGAAATGGCAAAAAGTGCCATACCATCGAATTCACTAACGAGTTCAATTCCCATTTTTTACCCTCATTCTTCCTTTGGTGGAACAAGTGTGGGTGTTGCTCTCTTAGAATTGATTTCTTCCAGTAACTCATCAACGAAAGTATCGAAGTCTACTCCTGCTCTTTGATCGCCATTTCTTGCTCGAATAGAAACGGTGTTGTTGTTTGCTTCATCATCACCTAGAATCAACATATATGCAGGCTGAAACTTTCTGTGCATACGGATTTTCTTTCCGATCGTATCGTCCCCATCGTCCAATTCCGCTCTAATTCCCGCTGCTTTGAGCTTGGAAGTGATTTCTTGGCCATACTCCACTTGTTTCTCTGATATTGTCAAAACATGAATCTGAGTTGGCGCAAGCCAAGTTGGGAAACGACCTGCAAAGTGCTCAATCAAAACTCCACAGAACCTCTCCATTGAACCGAATGGAGCCCTGTGAATCATGACTGGCCTGTGCATTTCACCATCACTGCCTTTGTATTGAAGTTCGAATCTTTCTGGTAGATTGTAATCTACTTGAACGGTTCCTAATTGCCACTCTCTGCCAATTACATCCTTAACTACGAAGTCAATTTTTGGTCCATAGAATGCTGCCTCTCCTGACTCTTCGGACCATTTAACGCCTAGGCTACTTGCTGCTGCCCTACATGCTTCTTCAGCTAAATCCCACTTCTCGCCATCACCGACATACTTGCTCGAATCAGGGTCTCTAAGACCTACTCTAACTCGGTAATCGTGCATTCCCAAGGCTTCAAAGATTACCTGAACTAGTTCGATGCAACCTAATACCTCGTGAGCAATTTGGTCTTCGGTTACGAACAAATGTGCATCGTCTTGAGTAAATCCTCTAACTCTAGTCAACCCAGAAATCTCACCAGATTGTTCCCAGCGGTACACTGTTCCGAACTCTGCTAATCTGAGCGGCAAGTCACGGTATGAACGTGCCTGTGAGGAATAAATCTTGATGTGATGAGGACAATTCATCGGTTTCAACATATATCCTTCGATCTCTCCTGCTGCCATCATGTTCGATAATTCGCCACAACTGCATCCTTCATTGGCTAGGCGAGCCATCATGTCCTTCTCAACCAAAGGGGGATATTGTGAGTCCTGGTAGTATGGGAAATGCCCACTGGTACGATATAGGTCCAGTTTACCAATATGAGGAGTGAATACCTGGTGGTAACCTTGTCTGGTCAAATGCTCGGAAATGAATTCCTGCAAACATGAACGAATTATGGCACCTCGTGGTGTCCATAGAATGAGTCCCTGTCCTACATCTTCATCGACGTGGAACAATTGTAAGTCCTTACCCAACTTTCTGTGGTCTCTTTTCTTAGCTTCCTCAATAGCAGACATTGTTGCCTTTAGATCACCCTTTGTCGGCTCAACAATTCCATAGATTCGAGTAAGTTGTTCACGGCTTTGGTCTCCTCTCCAAAATGCAGAAGATACTGTAGTCAGTCTAACATGCATCAACTTAGCAGTTGAATGGACGTGAGGGCCTAAGCACAAATCATACCAGTCGCCTTGTCTGTAGATTGTTGAACCACTCCCTTCCTCAATTTTGTCATTGATGATTTCAATTTTGTAAGGATTAGAAGCGAACAAGTCGTTGAGTTCAGAATCGGTGCATACGACTCTTTCAACCGTGAGATTTCTTCGTGCAAGTTCGTGCATTTTCTTTTGAACCGCTTTCAATTCAGACTCGCCAAAATCTTCGAGATCTGCGAAATCGTAGTAGAATCCACGGTCGATTGGAGGACCAATTGTTGGCTTTGCGTTAGGATAAATCATGGTTACTGCTTGAGCAAGTAAGTGAGCAGCACTGTGACGAAGAATGTAAATCCCTTCGTCAGAATAAACTGAAATACCTTCAACTGAGCAATCAGAATCCAGTATTGCAGAGAAATCTTTCTGTGCTCCATCAACCAGAGCTGCGACGCAGTCATGCTTTCTGCCCTCGATGTCAATAACGATTTCTCCCGCCGTTATTCCAGACGCGTATTCGTTAACTGAACCGTCCGGCAGGGTGACTGATATCATTGACATGGTACTGCCCCGCCCCCTTCGGGGGCGCTTCTGCCTTTCACCTTGACTATTATCAGCCGTCAAAAATTGAGTTATAGAGCCCAAGTGGCGGTTACCACTCCACATCGAAGTCGTCGCCTTCTTTTGACGACGCCTCTGAAACAACTTCAACCTGCTTTTTTTCAGGCGCAGGTTGCTGTTTGGTAGGCATACGAATTTGTGCACGTTTTTCGACTACATCTCTCTGTCCACGAAATGCTGGAGCCTCGTGCACCTTGACCTCTTTTTTCTCTGCAGGAGCAAACTCTTTCGCCTCTTCTTGGACTTGATTTTTCCAAGCACCTTCGAAAGTCAGGTCATCTTTCCGTCTCTGCATGTGCATTCCTTGAAACTAACAATACATAATCGGTTTGATGTATCGTGAATATCTGGACCACAATATGCGCCTAGCGGTCATAGTCAATCCTGATGCCGGCCTCGGAGGAAGGCTCGGGTTCAAGGGCAGTGATGGTAGAGCGGCTGAAGCACGTGCTGCAGGTGCTCAAGATAGAGCAGGTCCTAGAATGCGTCAGTGCCTCGAAAAACTCGCTGAATTGGCAAGAGAACCTATCGAAATCATTGCATGGGATGGCAGAATGGGTGGAGACTGGATTCCTGGTGAGTACACATCCACAGGAGTCACTCCTGAGACCACCGACGCTAGTTCAACATCAGACTTCATCAAAGCACACTCTCCTGATTTATTCCTATACGCCGGTGGAGATGGAACAACGCGAGACATCGTCGAAGCTTTGGGTGAGAGAAACATACCTCTGGTAGGAGTGCCTGGTGGAGTAAAGATGCACAGCGGCTGCTTTGCTACAACTCCCAAGGCGGCGGCAGAAGTGGTTTGGTCATTCGTTACTGGAGACTTGATGGTCGCTAGAACTGAAGTTATGGATCTTGACGAAGAAGTCTATCGCAAAGGTGAATGGAAAGTTCGAATGTATGGTGAAGCATTCACTCCAGCAAGTCCAAGATGGATGCAAGGAGCGAAGGAACAGGTTCAGAGAGAATCCGAAGAAGAGACCCTAGAAGCCATGGCGATGCACGTCGCCAGCCTCGTCGAGGAAGATGAGAATTTGATGATTGTATGGGGGAGTGGAGGAACACTCAGGCAAATATGTCGAGAAAATGGATTTGATTCAACTCTACTCGGCATCGACATTCAGCATGCTGGAAAGATGTATCTTGACCTCAATGAGGAAGGTTTGCTAGAACGTATTTCATCCCATGAAGGTAAAATCCTGCTATTGCTATCACCTATGGGCGGTCAAGGATTCTTGATCGGTCGAGGGAACTTACAACTCTCTCCCGATGTACTGCGCGCTATTGGAACTAACAATATTCTCGGAATTGCAACTCCTGCTAAGCTCCTAGGACTAAACGAATTGAGAATCGATACCGGTGACGAAACTCTCGATGCTGAAATTCGTGCTAAGAAATATCTCAAGGTCTTACAGGGCTACAGAACTACTAGAGTAATCAGAGTGGCAGAGGATTAGATGAAAGTCGAATGGAAAGGGTGTTCGGTCTACACAAAGGGTAGCGTGTGTACTGGGGGACGGAACACCCATTGTACTCCTCCATAATGTCTTGAGGGGTTTGAGAGAACCCTTACGACTTCATGGAAAGGATATGTTCCTTCTCGGATTGAAGGTAGGATTTGGAGTCTTCGGCAAGCGAGATTTTCGAGTGCGGGGTGGGTTAAAAAAACCCTCCAAAATTCCAGAACAACTCGCTGAATAGAC
>PAQE01000015.1 GCA_002709705.1 Methanobacteriota archaeon
TAATCACCACAAGAAGATCCCCACTATCCAATAAATCAGAGCCAATTGAAAGGATTGCAAATACAAGAATTATGCCTGCGCTATTCTTCTCATTGAAAGAATATGAATTATGCAACAATTGTGCTAGAAGAACTCCGATAATGATTGACTCGAAAATTGCCAAAAGATTCTCTGTAAATGTGAATGTATGGATTGTCTCCTTGATTCCACCCTCAGGATACATTGTAAGCAGCAAAACGAAAGTAATGCCTCCTCCAAATCCATTGAAGTATTTCTTGTGACATCCTTGGTTAATGTGGTACTGAATCATTGCACACATTACTGCAACGATAACTAGCGCCATGCCTCCAGGCTGTTGAATAGATTCTATCGGCGAGAGAATGAAAGCTGCCAAGGATAGTACTGCCGTAATACTAGCCAACCACTTTCCTTTCTCGAAAATTGGTGAGATAAACATGGCTAGAGCAGAAAGCAAGGCGAGGGTCGCCAGCGTTTCTGCCATGACCCTCCCACATATTACTGACCCATTAGACTTGCACAAGCAACAAGAGTGAGAGACCTGACCCCGCACCATGGTGCGCCCAGCCGACGAGCCCCTACTCGAGGAGTTGGCCAGTACCCCATTGTCTGGTTTGTCCCGTAGTTTGGGCATTGATGTCGAGCAGTGGCTTCCGTTTGCATCATCNCCNCTTCCNNTGACATGTCGCCTTACTCCAAGAAGNCANNANATGGATTGGACCAGAGAGATGTTGGAATCTATTGGCGGGAAAAAAATCCCTTGGATGACCNCCAGTGAATCTTGGGTTATGCCGTTCTCGAAAAGTGATTACCCTAGTGATGAAGCTAAGAAAATCATGGCTTTGCTGCACGAAACCGGTAGAATTACTCGACAAGAAGCAGTTTCAATGCTGCCACCTGTTGTACTCGAACCACAAGATGGAGACCTCGTNATGGATACATGCGCTGCCCCTGGCTCAAAAGCCACTCAGTTATCAGAAGCAATTCCTAATGGAATAGTTCTGGCTAATGAGCCCTCATCTGGAAGACTGAATCTGCTCGCATCCAACCGAGGAAGATTGGGAATTAGTAACATGCTAATCATGCAACACGATGGCAGGCACATCGGTAGAATGCCAAAACCAGGGGTGGACGGAGTTGTTGTCGATGCGCCTTGTAGTGGAACTGCAACCACNAGAAAGAATCGAGAATTGTGGCGTTTATGGACGCCAAAGGTCGGTCGCAGCCTATTCCAATTACAATCTGATATCGCACATCGAGCAGCACAATTATTGCGGCCTGGTGGACGAATGGTGTATTCCACTTGCTCATTAGATCCGATCGAAAATGAGGCTGTTGTCTGCGATATTTTGCAAAGATGCCCCTGGCTTGAATTAGTAAGAATTGACGCTGAAAGGTTGTTTCCTTCATTGATCTGTCACCGAGGAATTGATGATTGGCCTATTCTTGATGAGAAGGCCCAAGTCGTTGAATTTGAAGGAGAAATACCTCGACTTCCTGGCTTGGCAGAAAATATGCTCAACCCACAACAGAGAGGATTAGATTCTCCCGATTTATCNCACACGATAAGGGTTCATCAGCACGATAACGACACTGGAGGATTCTATGTTGCGTTATTCGAACACGTTGCTGAGAGAACACCTGAGGGTATTGCTAGATCGATGATTTTGAGGCGCGAATTGGATCGTGAGCCTGAAGAATTACATCGGCAAAAAAAGAACAAGCATACCACTGTTCCTGCATCTGAAGAAACCGTGGACGAAATTTGTTCAAAGTGGGGACTGAACAAAGATGATTTCTCTTGGTGGCAAAGAGGAAGAAGAGTTAACNTCTCGACAAAAAAGGTGCATGAAAAATTATTCGAACCAATAGTATTCAACAAGAAAGGAGATTACTGGCCTGCAAATGATTTCCATCCACTGAAAGTAATTCATGTTGGCCAACCAACATTTACCGATAACAAAGGCATTTGGAGAACAAGACAAGAATCTCTAGAGTTACTAAGACCACATCTGAAAAATGGGGTCGTTGAAATCGATAGTGAGACAATGATTTCATTACTGAAAGGCAATGTTCCTTTGCGTGAAGATTTTTCAGTTCCAATTGAGCAGGGTTCTTTCATTCTAAAATGTGGAGAACACTTGATGCCGGCATGGGTTGCAGCCAGAGTTTCATTAATGATTGATGAAAAAGAGAGAGATGTTCTTCGACTAAAACTAGGAATAGAGTTTGAGGAGGAGGAAGAATGAGGGGTTTTGCTATCCTTGTCGCCCTACTACTAACTCCTTTAGCTGCAGCAGTATCTGACTTGTCGATATATTCTGAAGCGAAGTACACCAGCCAAAGTGAGGCCCCTATCTTGGTAGAATGGTTCCACGGAGCAGATGATGAAAAAGCAGTGGAGGAACTTGCACAAATGGACAGAGATGGAGAAATCACACTNCTTCATTGGCGCACTGGTGCTGATGAAGAAGGAGGGGGCCTACCAGATGATGATGCCAATTCTAGGTTGATGTATCATAGTTTTGAAGAAACTCCAGCCGTTGCAATAGACGGGTATCCAGAAAATATCTCAGACATCAAACCTGAAATCCGANAGAATGAAGTCGAGATTGACTGGACTATACAATTGATAGGTTCCTCAGAAGTTGAATTGCTGAACATAACTGCCACCTGGACTAATCCAAAGGCGCTTAACGGAGCGACACAATTGCACGTATTCATTATCGAAACAAATGCAATTGACTCGAAAGGACGTGAAGTGCCAAATCTAGTCAGAGATTGGGCGCCATCATCATCATTCTTTTTCGCCAACAATTCAACTAACCAATGGAATGAAACAATCAGCCGTGACCATCTAGTCGGCGCTGGAATCGATATTGGAGATGCGAGTTTCGNAGACAAGTACGAAGTAATTCTGGTAATGATTGGCGGTTTTGAAGATGAAAATTCCAATCGCGTGTTNTCCATTCAGAGATCGAAAATGCCGACATATTGGCAATCTGTTGACCAAGGTTCAATCCTAACTCCAGCAGTTCTATTGCTATTACTGATAGCATGTATTGGATTCATAGTAGTTGCAGAAAGGAAGAGAGAGAAAGGACTTCCTAGACTCGAGGGTTCCTGGTCGAATGAAGAGGGGATGATAGAATACCGACTAATTACTGGCTATTCTCTCGAAATAGGGGACCTAAACATGGGAGAAGGTTGGAGATCTAATGGCAGGATTAAGAAACAAACCATTGCTGCAAACACTACTCATGAGGGCAAATTAAGAGTTACAGGAAGCGGCAACTTCTCTATGACTTTNGCTGTAAAGATCGACCAATTAGGAGATTGGATTCTCGATTTGAATTTACCTGAAAAACGGTCGAATGATTGAATACTGAGAGCCTTTCGTTTAGGAATATGGCTTTGGATTCCGTAGATCGAGCAATTGTTGATGCTCTATGTGAAGATGCTCGTTTTTCTCACAGACAACTTGCGCAAAAAGTGGGTGTTGCTCAAGGCACAATCACAAACAGGTTGCGAAAAATGGAAGCCGACGGCATCATCCAGGGATACGCACCTATACTCAATGCAGACTCTGTTGGTTGGAGTATGACTGTTATGGCGGGGCTTTGTATTGAGAAAGGCAAAATCATGGATGTGCAAAAGCATATTTCTGCNGACCAAAGAGTGTTTGCAGTGTATGATGTTACAGGAGATTGGGATTCTATGGTTCTAGCACGCGTCAAAAACCGAGAGGATTTAGATGACCTAACNAAGACTGTCTTCACTCTGAAAGGTATTACCAGATCTTACACTCACGTTGTTCTAAACACCGTGAAGGAATCAGGGGTCTGTCTGCCCGAGGAATGAAGGTAAATCCTCCACACACATTGTATCTGGTTTCATCGCTTTGGATAGAGCTCTTCGAAACTCGTCGCACGGTTTGATATCAAGACTCGTCATTGAATCCATCAAGCGCCTTTGAAGCCTGCCTCCAGTCCTATCCCAATCCATCAGTACGATACAACTTCCGTAGTTTTCAACAATGTATACTACTACCCTATCAACTGTCCATCCGCGATTTAATTTNTCTATTGGTCCAGTGAAACCCAGNCTCCTAAGCGCAATTTCATCACGCTTGCCTTCNACCAAAATCACCTTGCCTTCGGCATTTTCCTCAATGCATGATTCGAGGGCNCTATGTGCCAAAGCATACCTCTGTTCACGGTTCAATTAATCCCTCCAATATAGTGATGATTTGTTGAGAAGAAAGATTAGCAACCTGTACTTTCTTGGTTCGTGCAGTATGTCCAGAAACTACTGATACTGGGCTAGAGAATATCTTCGAAAGCACATTACATACCGCATGGTTGGCTTGTCCTCGCTTAGCTTCGGCTTTAACGGCGACTTGGATTCGATTCCTCCACGTGTTGAATCCNACTATTCCTTGNCGAGAAGATACAGGCTGAACTTCGATGTCGATTAGCACCTCTCCCGAGAGAGTAGATTGAATGCAAGATTCCACGCCCATTATGTTACGCATACCCCATTCATGATAACAAATCTTCCTAGATAAAATGTCGTCTATACGCAATCAATTAATACGGCCATCTGACCCGTAGGAACATGGGCGCTTCGCGGGAGTTATGGCCTGATGAATACACAGTGTTCAATATTCTTTATGATAAATTTCTTTTCTGGTCTATCGTAGTTGGTCTGTTTACTTTCGCATGGCTCCTAATCGCTATACTGCGTTACAGAGAAGGCATTGAGCCTGCAGGTAAAGAAGAGATTAAGGTCGGAACCTTTCCGAAGGAGCGACACAACTTCGATCTTGAGTTGGCGTGGTTCGTTGGACCAACAATTTTGGTTATCTGGGTAACAATTCTCGCATTCGGATCTATGAACATCGTATGGGGTGAAGTNCAAAAGCTACAGGAAGAAGACGCATTTACGGTCGAAGTGAATGGACTTCAGTGGTACTGGGACTTCTACTACCATGATGAATTTACTTGGGAAGACATGAGTTCTGACCACGATGTCACCTGGAACGCTAGCGGTCTGACAATAGATGCAGGGGCAGGCGCAAAATCAGCCTTGGTAAAATGGGCAATAATGGAAGTCAATATTGATGACACAAAGAAAATCACTGAATTCTCACAAACCCTTGACTTAGCAAACAATACTACGATGGATAGACCAATCGACTATACCGTNCCACAAAGTGTCGATATCCAGGATGCTGAAGGAAATGTCATCCACCGATGGCAACACATCCCTGAAAGAATCCTTGATGATGATGGCAGAGAATTGTACAGTTACAAGATGAGTGGCAACTTAATCATCCCATGTGATGAAAATGTCCTCTTCAACATCTTCTCTATGAATCCTTTAAGAGAATCTAACTTTGACCCAACAAACACCTACCAGGGTGTTCAACATGCATTCTGGCTACAGGAATGGGGCATGAAGGAAGATGCGGTTCCCGGCCTGGACTCTGGAACCTGGATGTATGTTCAACCTAATGACGCCGGTATGTTCCCAATCAAGTGTGCTGAATACTGCGGTAAAGAGCACTCACTAATGACCGGTCAAGTCGAAGTTGTCGCAAGAGAGGGCGANACCTGCGATGCTGATTTCGGTGTTTACTTCGAACATGAGGAGTTGAGATAATGAAGGGAAGAAGCATTGCAGTGCTAGCGATTCTCCTAGTCGCACTTGCTTCTACCACATCGTTCGAAGCCCGTCAGACNGGTATCGTATCAGAAGGTGGTTGTGGTTGCCACGGGGGTATGAACTCTAACACTGTAATCTCCGTAGACGGACTTCCAGATGTATTCAATGCTTCAGAAGAATACCTGTTTACTCTAACAATCTCCAACGACAANATTCCTGTTGAGAACCCTGACCAAAACGGTGGATTCAGCATTATCCTAACCGGAGGAGGAGTCCTTGAATCTGTACCAGATATTGACGGCAATATTGCTCAGGAAATGGATGGTGGATTAACCCATACAATGGACATCAATGACAGAAGAACTTGGGAATTCAAGTGGACTGCCCCTGCTGACGATACTGCAATNGCAAGTTTCCTAATCTTTGGAAACGCAGTTAACGGAAATGGAGCACCATCAGGTGATGAATGGAATCAACTAGATGTGCAAGTTGCTGGAATAAACGCCAACCCTAGCGCACCTAGCGCCGAAGCCCTGACTATCCTAATGACTGTAATTGGATTGGCACTTGGGNTAATTCTAATCGGAAGCATGTGGGTATTTTACACACGCAACCCTGAAAACTTCTCAATCGGTAACTTNTGGGCTTACCTCAAGCCTTGGTTAACTACAACTGACCACAAGCAAGTCGGTATTCTGTACTTCTTGTACGGATTCTTCTTCTTCCTTGTAGGAGGATTACTAGCCCTACTATTCCGTATCCAGTTGATGTTCCCAGAGAATGANTTCCTAACTCAAGCTGAATACAACTCGTTCTTCACTCTGCACGGTACGACTATGATTTTCCTCGCAGCAATGCCAATGATTGCAGGATTCATGAATTACATCTTACCGCTACAGATTGGCGCTAAGGATCTTGCATTCCCAAGAATCAATGCCCTTGGATTCTGGATAATTGTGGCCGCAGCTCCTCTAATCTTTACAGGAGTATGGAGTGGTGAAGCAGCAGATATTACCTGGGTTATGTACCCGCCATATTCTAGCCTAACTGGACATGCAGGAGGTCCAAATCCTGGAACAATTGCATTCATTTCAGGTATTGCATTACTAGGTGCATCTTCAACACTATCCGGTGTTAACTTCGTTACCACTACTTTCACCATGCGTGCAAAGGGCGTTGGCTGGATGAAGATGCCTCTGTTCACTTGGTCGGTTCTAATCAGCGTATTCATGCTGTATGTGAGCCTACCTGCGTTCATTATCGGTATATTCTTCCTACTGTTCGACTCTACCATAGGCACCACCTTCTTCACAGCAGGTGGAGACCCGNTGCTGTTCCAGCACTTATTCTGGTTCTTCGGCCATCCTGAAGTATACGTGGTTGTAGTTCCTGCATTCGGAATTGTTTCTGAAGTATTGGCTACTAGTGCTAGAAGATCTATCTTCGGTTACAGGTCCATGGTTTACGCTATGGTTGGAATCGGAGTTGTTGGTTTCATCGTATGGGGACACCATATGCTNACCAGTGGAATGAGCCCAGCATGGCGTGCTGCATTCATGATTACTACAATGGCGGTAGCGATTCCAACCGGTGTTAAAATCTTCAANTGGCTTGCAACATTATGGGGTGGAAGCTTGGTGTTCAAAACCCACACAATGTGGTCTCTAGGATTCCTGATTACATTCACTCTCGGTGGATTATCTGGAATGTTCTTCCCAGTTGCTGGACTAGATACACAATTCCACGATGGATACTTCGTAGTTGCTCACTTCCACTATGTGTTCATCGGTGGAATCATATTCGCTCTATTCTCTGGAATTTACTATTGGTTCCCTAAGGTTACTGGACGCAAGATGAATGAAACACTTGGATTGTGGCACTTCATTATCGGATTCAGTTCCTACAATGCAGCATTCTGGCCGATGCATGCTGTAGGAATTATGGGAATGCCAAGAAGAACTCACACCTATGCAATGGACTCTGGATTTGCTGAGCTGAACATGGCGATTTCTACATTCGCAATCATCTTCGGATTGTCGCAATTAATCCTAGTATGGAACATAGTCCGATCAGTCAAGAAGGGCGAGAAGGTCGGAAAGGATCCATGGGGTGGATGGTCGCTTGAATGGGCAGTCACCTCACCTCCACCTACTCCATCCTTCGCAGTTGAACCTACTCAGTATGACGCTAATGATCCACACGAACACCACGAGACGAAACTCGAATCTTGGCTCAAGGCGCCGTTTAGAACGATGAGCAATCTTTGGAATAAGGAGGCGAAATCATGAGCGGAAGTCTTCACGACGTCAAGAACGAAGTATGGATGAGAGCAGTCATTGTCTCTGTAATCCTTCTAGCAGTTGGAGGTGCCGCCTACGGTGCGTTCGCTGTGGGGGTTGGTACTGTCAAGCTCACCGATTGGGATGCGGCGCATGAAGACCTTGAAAATGCTGAGTTGGAGTGGAGTGCAGCTAACGAAACCGGAACTCTTGCAGAACAAGAGGCNGCAAGTGATGCATGGGATGAAGCACATGAAGCTGACATCGATGCGCACTTGTCTTACTTGACTTGGGTCACTGCTGGAAAAACNATTCTGGTGATGATGATTATCTATGCAGCATTCTACGGTATATCTGGATTCTACAATAGCATCCAACCCGAAGAAGAACATGACGATCATCACCACGATGATGACCATGAAGAGCACCATGGTTCTGCTTCCCCNATTCTGATGGCGACAGGTATTCTACTNTTCATGATGGGCTTCCCNGGATTCGTAANAACCTGCAAATCATTGTTGGGATTNGATTACGNAGCAGANATGGGCGANTTCACNNTANCAATGATNGGTAGCGCNATNNTAATCGTAGGTATTGGAAACTGGTGGAATGAAGACCTCAAAGGGCATCCTGAGCAAATCGCTACATCTGATCCATTCCAAGGCCAAGATATTCGCAAGGCAGGAATGTGGATTTTCCTAATCTCTGAAATGATGGTTTTCGCATCCTTCTTCTCCTCCTACCTGAGAATGAGGACAGGATGGTGTACTGATTGGGCTGTAGGTGCTGGCAAGTGTGACGTCGTAGATACCGTTACCGCTTCAGACCTACTGCGTCACGAAGTAGGCACCTTACTACCTGGTGCAATCAACACTTTCGCACTGATTGTTTCTTCATACACAATCGTACTTGCACTAAAGACTGCTAAGGATGTTAACTGGGAACCTTCAAAGAANGCGATGATGGCAAAATTGTTCCCAACCCGTAAGAAGGCGGTTAGGAATTATCTGATAATCACTCTAGCACTAGGTTCTATGTTCATTGTATTGAAACTAGTCGAGTGGAGNCATTTAATCGCNGAAGGTTTCACTATCGATACNCAAGCGGGTTCAATCTTCTATGTAGCAACCGGTGCTCACGGACTACACGTATTCGTTGGATTGCTAGTAATGCTATTCATGATATTCAAGGCGGATGTCCTTGAAGACGGATATGACGAACATAACGGCCAAGGAATCGAATATTTCGGTTTGTATTGGCACTTCGTGGATTTGGCGTGGGTTGCCATCTTCCCGGCATTCTATCTATACTGAGGCGATAACATGGGTGAACACAAGTACACAGGACCAATAGCAGGAATATTCCAAAAGATGGCAGATATCATTGGAAAGGATGTTTACTACGTAAATTTCCTAATTCTGATGTTNTTCACACTCTTTGAAGTTGCAGCTGTTTTCTTTGAAACTGTCCCAGGAACTGACATACAAATCACNCGTGGTGCTGTTTGGGCCGTATTGATTGTAGTTGGAATCATCAAGGGATATGGAATTGCTGCATTCTTCATGCACCTGAAGGGAGATCCTTTCATCTACACAAGAACTGCATTATTCCCAGTCCTCTTCGTAGCATTGATGCTATGGGGAATCGGACTTTCCAACCCGGCTGGTATCGACCAACTGCCTGCTTGGTGCACTCCTAACTGGGATTATTCATACGTAACCGAGTAAGCCCAATAGACTAAAAATTTGATTAATTATAGCCTTGAGGCCACGATATGCGCTGGTTATCAATAGCGATTGTAGTTCTTTTAGCAGCATCCACTATCCCTGCCAGTAGCGCAGGAGATGACCATGGAAATGACGCTCATTGGAATGGTTACGTTTTGGAAAGGACTTCAATCCCTAATCACGTTTTGATTGACCAAAATTTTGACTATTATTCTCTTCACACAGGTAATGCTGATGTTATTGTAGTCGCATTCATCTTTACTACCTGCCCTGATGTGTGCCCGGTGATAACAGGTAATCTAATCCAAGCCGAAGACCAACTTGATGGAATTGACTATCAGTTCATCTCCATTACTGTTGACCCCAGTAATGACAAGCCGAATGTTCTTCGAGAATACATGGAAGACTATGGTGCAAATTGGCCCCACCTAACTGGTGAATTAGACGATTTGGAGACCGTTTGGGATGACTTCGGAATTTCAGTTATCACTGAAGAAATTGAGAATCACAACCATGACCACGATGAGGATTCGATGGAACATGAAGGAGATTCAACAGTAACAGTAGTTATGCCTAATGGAACTAGCAATGAATACCATGTCGAGCCGAAAGGATGGGAGCAACTAACCGCATCTGCTTACCAAGCAGGTTGGGACATCAATTCNAGTTCTAGCCAATGGGGCAATTTCGTCTCTGGAATAAATAACGATGAGGCGCCTTCTGATTACTCTTGGTGGTGGGAACTGCATACATGGAATGAAACTGCCAGTGTCTGGGAATCGTCAATGGTCGGAATAGATGAAGTGGAAACCGGGCCTCTTGCCTTTGCACCTAATTCCACAGACGACTCTACAATTCCTGTACCTTCAGATGCTCACGACTCAGTGTTTACAATCGTCCAGTCAAATGGTTCTACAGATTCTACGGAATTAAACAATATTAGTGCGTGGCATATGTCTCTAGGCGCTCTGGAATCATTCGATGCTCCTGCTTCTCAATGGGGCCATTACATGAATTCAATCGATGCGGTTGCAGCGCCTGATGATTNCTCTTGGTGGTGGCAATTGCACTACTGGAATGAAACCTCAGAATCCTGGAGTGAAAGCATGCTTGGAATGGATTCACTAATCGATCAAAGCCATATCGCTTGGGCACCTAACTCTACCTCGGATGAGCTGATTCCGATTCCTGAGGCTCAAACTGTTCACACTAGTACTTCGCACTCTACGCAAACTTTCATCCTTGATGCGGACTGGAAACCAAAGGTCGTGTTCTTAGGATATGATTGGGATGTGGACTTATTCGTCGATGATGTCAAGAGAGCTGCAAATTTAGTGTCTGATCCTGATGACCATGATCATGGCCTGCCGGGTTTCACACTCGCAACTGCTGCAGCGAGTCTTGGTCTAGCGATTATCGCTAGTAGCCGTGATGAATAAGTAAGGATAGATTCTTGAAAGAATTGCACCCCCGTCACAATGGGCGGAGATCGCATAGCCTGGTATTGCGGTGGACTTGAAATCCACTGTCCCTCGGACACGGGAGTTCGAATCTCTCTCTCCGCGCCTCTCAACTTTGAGTCTAGTCTNACCTGAAACATGGGAAGGCTTCAACAACTCAATGCCTNATAGGCATTGCATGGCCCGACCACACATGCGCTTGGGAGTGCTGCTGGNTTTGCTAATGTTCATGGCAGGATGCATATACTCCTCCACACCAGAATGGGGCACTGGAGACGGGCAGGTACATGTTGACATAGACAGCGATTCTGCTGATGTCAAATCCAAGATGGGGGGAGGATATGACGAAACAATCTCCATTGTTGGATGTGGAGAATCTCAAATGAAAATTTCAGGGATGCTGATTTCCTCCGAGATTTATTCAGAACACCCTGATTTGGATAACATAGAATCGGCGATGGGCGCTGCAGTAATTATTCACACCATGACTTGGAGTTCTGCTGAATCTGTAGAAGAAGGCAAAGCCGGTAGAATCAGTTTGAAAGATTGGTCCTCGCCGCTGAATCCTAGTGAAGCAGTCGGATCCAAACTATCTGACAATGAGAATGACTGGGAAGTTATCGGTATCATCCCCGGTTCTGAAAACATTGCCGATGGGNTAAACGTCCTACAGCACTGGCATCAGGCTGTTGAATTAACAGGATATATTGTTGATGCAGATGGTGCTCCTTCGAGCGTTTCTGAAGAAAATTGTAAGTTAGAAGACCAAAAACATGGGATGATTGTAACCAAAATCAAAACCGAAGAGGGAGTTGTCAGCCTTGATGGAGAACACGATGATGAATACTCGCTAGGAGATACCGACATCTTCGGCGGATGGACATTCATCCTATTCTTCCTAATCTTCGGAGTTGGAGGAGGTGTTGGGCTATTCATCGTCTCTACAATGATTATTCGCCAAGGGGCAAGAGCAACGGCAGAAGCATTGCTCGGAAGAGAAGGTTTCGCAAAAGCACTACAGATGAAGAAGGACCTGAAACAATCGAAGAAAGATGGGCTAGAAAGTGCTGCAGACCGATCTGCTAGACAAAAGAAGTCTTCACCGCCTCCTAAGAAGAAATCCAAACAAGAAGATGTTGCAATCTCCGGATTTAGCCTAGACAGCGTGCTATCTTCTGACGATAGTGAAGACGGGCCGAAGACATTCGGAGGAGGAAACTCAGTGGTTGTAACAAATGAAGCTAAAGAAATGCAATCATCACAGCCCGCAGTCACATCGATGCCTGAAATTTCTAACGCACCAATGCCATCTGCAGGAGTTGTAACAAGTCAGCCAGAACCTGCTAAACGCGAACATTTCTCTGCTTCTATGTCCCGTTCAACAACCCAGCCGACACAGGCAACAAATCCGAGTACTGCTGGTAAGCCGGTCAAAAGGAGAGCAGTCAAAAAGCGTGCTGCAAAACCTGCTGAGCCAGAACCTGAGCCAGTTATTGAAAACAAGCGAACATCAATTGCAGATGATGAAGAGTTTAGCGACTTTTCATTCTAAGCCCAAGGCACGTTTACTGANCCACGAACGAGTAATTGTTCAGTGTGCCATTCTAGTATCGCTGGGCTTACGATAATCGGTTCCCCGTCTGCTTGAACCCATGTCGACAAAGGCAATGGTTCATCACAGACATTTCCAGCACTATCAACTGGTTTTATTTCAATACGGTTAGCTTTCTGCTGAGTAATTCCCCACTTGCCGATATGCTTGCCTTTTTTCATTGGGCCCATAAGAGAAAGCATGGCGATTCTTGAAAGGCGAGGTGCATAAACGATTGAGCCATCTTTGTCTAATGGAGTAACTCCTGGACAAACCTGATACCCGCCCCCAAAAGTTTCTCCTGTAGTAGCTGCGAACATCGAGAAATCAAGGATCNTNCCNTCTTCATCATCCAATTTGAGCCATACNTTTCTTCTCTTCCAAAACGGTATTGTAGTAATTCCTAGGTAGGTATATTTCTTGTTTCCTTTAATCCACTTAGCCCTAGACAATTTAGCACGAGATATCGCGCTAGTAATCCCTGCGTCAGATTCCAAAAATACCCAGCGAACTACTCTACCATCGCTCTGGGCAGGACCATCCCATTCGTTGGCCGTGGGCGAGGGGTAATCTCCAGCGTTTGGTGCTGGAAATCCTTCCAGGCGCCATGCCGCACAGCGTCTATCAACGCCATTGACCAATACTTCAATCGCTTCATCGATACTTTTTCTTGAAATCCCTTGAGTGATTGCGTAATCGTTGCCTGAACCAAATGGAAGAATCCCGAGAGGTATCTCACTACCTCGCAAAGCACTTGCAACTTCGTGAACAGTGCCGTCTCCCCCGACCGCTACTACCGGCCCTTCGACGTTTTTGCTTCTCAAATCCCAAGCAATCTCACTAGCATGACCAACTCTTTGCGTCATGTGAGTAGTTACCTCAAAGCCTCTAGACTCTAATTTTGCAACTACTGAAGGCCATCTTTTACCACAAGTATGGTCTCTGCTGGCTGGATTGACAATGCAATGAAGACTCCCCATGTACGCCTGTAGAAGGTGTTGAACCCATCAATGCTGTTGTCACTAGGAAGCGATGCACTCATGTCTGATGCCTAATCAGCGAGCATCATGACTTGGAGCGCGGCCGAGCGTGAACACATGAGCCGCGCCCTTGAGGTGGCGGAAAAGGGGAGAGGACAAGTAAGGCCCAATCCATTGGTTGGCTGTGTTATAGTCAAAGATGGAATTGTGATTGCAGAAGGGTGGCACGACCACTTGGGAGGATTACATGCTGAACAAATGGCAATACATGATGCTGAAGAAAGAGGCCACAGCACAAATGGGGCTACTGCGTACATAACATTGGAACCATGCAATCACTTTGGAAGAACTCCTCCGTGTACTGAAGCACTCCTCTGGGCAGGAATAAGCGAGGTTGTTATTGCACATGGTGACCCCAATCCATTGGTTAGAGGAAACGGAGTTTCTGTGTTGAAAAAGGCCGGAATCAAAGTGAAATCTGGACTACTCAAAGATGAGGCTGGCGAACAAATGCGCGAGTTCTTACATTGGTGTGAGAATCGACGACCGTATGTCACAGTAAAGGTGGCTGTTGATGCGAATGGTTCGGTTGATGATTTGTCTAAAGACGCTGGAAGGTTCACAAGCGAAGAATGCCTGAAACATGTTCACGAACTTCGTAAAGACTGTTGCGCAATACTAGTCGGAGCCAACACAGTCATTCGAGACGACCCAGCACTGACCGTCAGATTAGTCGATACCGAAAGACAGCCAATACGAGTAGCTATTGACCCAAACAACAGAATTGATCCTGACTCAAAAATCCTCACTGATGGATTTGCAACGAGGCACATGACTGAAGATTTCAGAGGGTTGCCTGCCTTGCTTGATATGCTTGGAGATTTAGAAATTCAAAG
>PAQE01000016.1 GCA_002709705.1 Methanobacteriota archaeon
GAAGTACTAGCATCTCATAATATCTCTGCCGAGGATTTGTCGAACCCAAATCTACCTCAAAACCCATCATGGAATTCCTTCATGCGCGAGTACCTAGAAGTCGTACGCAGGCACCAGTCTTCTGCAATTCACTTATTCGATTATCTGGACTCTCGCTCCAGAGTACAACCTAGGATAATGTTGGACGCATACTCCAAGATCTTTGATGAAATAGTAAGGCGATCTGGAGATGTTTTCTCTATGCCATTGAAGTTGTCAAAAGCCTCTAAGATGTCATTGTGGATGAAAATCAATTACATGAAACTAAGGGCAAGATTATCCGTAGAGTGAGGTGAAGATATGGAGTGCAACATAGGAGCTAAAGGTAAAGCAGTACGATTTAGATTAGGGCTTATGGCACTAATTGGCGCACTTACTCTAGCCATAATAGTTCTAACTGGTTTTCTTGAAGGAACAATATGGTGGTTAGGCGTTGCTGGCGCAACTTTTGGAGGACTGTTCTCTATTTGGGAAGCAAGAGCCGGCTGGTGTATTGTGCGTGCAATGGGATTCAAAACCCCGTTGTGATTACTCCCATTCGATTGTTCCAGGTGGTTTGTGAGTAATATCATAGACAACTCGGTTAACGGCACCCTTCACAGTATTTGTTATCCTAGTACTGATTTTTGCAAGTATCTCATGAGGTATAGTAGAGTATCTAGCAGACATTCCATCCATGGATTGTACTGCTCTTACTACTACAGTTTCCCCATATGCGCGAACATCTCCATGTACACCTACTGACCGAACTGGAAGTAGCGCTGCAAAGTATTGCCATGGAATGTCTATTTTCCCTTCGGCGGCCGCAGCTTCGAGTTCTTCTTCAACAATCGCACATGCTTCTCTGACAACATGTACTCTTTCCTTAGTCAATGGACCAAGGCAGCGTACTGCTAGTCCCGGGCCAGGGAACGGTTGTCTATCTGCGACACGAATTTTGAGTTCTCTAGCTAAATCTCTAACTTCATCTTTGTACAAATCACGTAGCGGCTCAACTACTACCAAAGTCATGTCTTCGGGCAATCCACCTACATTGTGATGGCTCTTGATTGTGTCACGAACACCGCCTCCTGATTCTATCCAATCAGGTGCAATGGTTCCTTGAACGAGATACTTTGCTCCGACTTTTTGTTGCTCTTCTTCAAAAATTCTAATGAATAATTCTCCGATGATTTTTCGCTTTTGTTCAGGATCCGTAACGTCTCTAAGTGCTTCGAAATAACGATCTTCTGCAAACACTGTTGTTAAGTTTAAACCGTGAGCAGCCAACATATCTTGGATTTCTTCGGTCTCATTTTTTCTCATCAATCCAGTATCGACATACACACAGTGTAATCGGTCACCAATTGCTTGATTTGCAATAACTGCGGCAACTGTGGAATCGACTCCTCCGCTGCAAGCAATGATTGCGATCTCGTCGATTTCATCTTTCATTTTCTGAGCGGACTCTTCAATGAATGATGATGCATCGAACATCAAGCATCCCTACCGTTGACCTCAGCATCCATCTGCTTGACTCTCTCAACTTGGTCAAGCTTGTTTTGCTTCAGAGCAGCAGCATACTTTTCATTTCCTAGCGCCAAGATTTGTGTTGCTAGGTATCCAGCATTGTCACCACGGTCAACACCTACTGTTGCGGCAGGTACTCCAGGAGGCAATTGTGCGATTGAAAGTAGGCTGTCATAAGGCACTCTTCCACCACAAGGAACGCCAATTACTGGCTTCGTGGTTAGTGCAGCAACAGCACCTGGCAGTGCAGCAGCAAGGCCAGCCATAGCGATGAAAACAGTACAACCATCTGCTTCGGCGTCGTGAACAATTTGCTCTACGAAGGCAGGTGATCTGTGTGCGCTTGCAACTCGCAGCTGGTAAGATACATCGAACTGCTCGAGAATCTTCGTGCACTTTTCAGCAACAGGCATATCTGATTTGGAACCAAGTAGTATAGTTACGTCCATGCTTGTCTCGCCATCGACGGTGGTTCATCAACGTACCGCGTTAAATGAGATTTCATTCTTATTGGATTTCACCCTGTATAGGGTGTTTTGTGAGCATTTATTTGTGAAGGAATATGTGATTTACTTTCAAATTTCCATTCCCAATTACCTTCGGCCAAAAGATGTCCTCCAGAGATGATAGAAACTGGTCGTTTGTTTACTAAGGTGCGGAATCTTCTGATGAAGGATGGTATTATCCAAGCAGGTGTATCTTGTAAATTCCAGACGTCTTGGGGCCACTCTCTATTTCTATTCATAAGACGCCTCACCTTTCTTTTTTCATCATTCAACAAAATCAGGGCACGTGCTTCCAATTCAGATTCTGGATGACGGCCATAGAGGTGTGTGGTCATGAACATATTAGCGAGAGTGATTCTTCCTTGTCTGGCGGCAATTCCGGCGGCTCTGGGAATTATTCTACCGTGGCCTAAACTATCAACTTCAATCAAAATTTCATATTTTCTTGCAAGGTTTTCACATGCAACATGGTGCCGGATTTCGAGTTTATCTTGCCAGAGAAAGGGAGCTATCCAGCGATATTCTGAATCGGGATATATGTGACGAAGAATTAGGCCTCTGACATCCAAGGGATAATCGCGCATATCTCTGTATGTGTCGAATTAAGTAAGCAATTATTTTGCTCACTCTTCACTGTATGTGAAAGTAATCGGTGCATCGGCTTCCAACATAATTTCGTTGTTTACTCTAACACCCCTAACCATGTTTGTCCCTACACGGAAAAGGGGTCTTGCAGCCCATTTTTTGTGCATATAAGTTGCACCATCTATGTCTGGCAAGGGGACTCTTGGATCCCATTTACAGCGGTAACTCTTACCTGAAAGTGCTGACAGAAATGCTGCTGTACGATAATTGATTGTCCACACGATTAATGCGATTGCTGCTTGAACCAAAATTGGAGGTTGGAAGAATAAAGAAAATGCAGCAAATGGGGATATCAACAATACAAGCATATCCACTCTACCCGGCTTTGAGGTTGTACCAATCCATACAGCAAACAGGGAAAGCATAATTCCCGCTGCCAAAAATGAGGTTGCTAGAAGACTATTTGATTTAATGAAAAGCAGTAGTCCGCCAACGAGTGGAAGAAGTGACCAAGCCATAGGGAAGAGCATCTTTGGCCCAGGACCAATGGTGTCTACTTCCGTCCACTCCATACATTTGGCTGATAGCCATCAGCCTTGAAACATTTCATGGATTCAAGTCCTCACTCGTCAAATGGATATGATAGAGTTAGGTTGCGAGCAGCATATACTTCGTCCACACGACGAACCTTTGTTGTAACTGGCGCATTATGTAGCACATCTGGATCTTCCTGTAAAACCTCGACAAATTTCTTTGCGAACTGGTCAAGAGTTTCCTTTGATTCAGTTTCAGTAGGCTCGACCATCATACATTCAGGAACGATTAGAGGGAAGTAAACTGTTGGGGCCATGTATCCCTTATCGAGCAATCCCTTGGCAATATCCATAGCACCGATTCCACATTCTTCCTTCATAGGAGCCATTGAAATCGTAAATTCGTGCTTGACCACATCAACAGGAGCACCATCAGCAAACAAGTGGCGTACACCTGCCTTTTCTGCTTCCATAATTATTCGGTGACGCAGATAATTTGCATTTAGCACAGCATGCTCAGACATTGTCTTCAGACTTCGACCATAGCGTCTGTAATACGCCCAGCAACGAATAACAGCACCGCTGTTACCGTGCCACTGCTGAACTTTACCGATACTGTTTGCAGGTTGGTGCCAATGGTACCACCATTCTTGATTAACTGAAGTCAACTGATCTCCTGCCAATATTGGCCTTTTCTTCACAACTGGTCCTGGCAAGAATTGTGCCAAGTGTGATTTCACACCAATCGGTCCAGAACCTGGGCCTCCTCCCCCATGAGGTTGGCTGAATGTTTTGTGAAGATTGTAATGAACTGCATCGAAGCCCATCAACCCCGGAGATGTTCTCCCTAGGATTGCATTGAAGTTGGCACCATCATAGTACATCTGCCCTCCTGCTTCATGAACTATTTCTGCAGCCTGTGCAATTTCTGGCTCGAATAGACCCAGTGTACTTGGGTTAGTAATCATCATTGCAGCAGTATCATCACCTACAACAGCACGTAGTGCGTTCAAGTCAATTCTTCCATCCTCTTGGCTTGGAATTTCGATGATTTCGAAACCAGCCATAGCTGCACTAGCAGGATTGGTCCCGTGTGCAGAATCTGGAACGATAACCTTGGTTCTACCCAATTCACCACGGCTTCTGAAATATTCCTGAATACAGCGAATCGCAGTAAATTCCCCTTGCGCTCCAGCAACTGGCTGTAATGTAACATCATCCATACCTGCACAGATTGCCAACATCTCTTGCATTTCATGGAAAATTGCTAACGTCCCTTGGATTTGATGCTCGGGTTGCAACGGGTGTATATCTGCAATCCCTGGAAGTTGTGCAATAACTTCGTTAACCCTAGGATTGTGCTTCATTGTACAAGAACCGAGTGGATAAAATCCTGTATCAATTCCAAAGTTCCTTGTTGACAACCAAGTGTAGTGACGAACCATTTCAGGCTCAGAGAGTCTTGGCCACCGAGGAGAATTCGACCTTACTAAGTTAGAAGGAATCTGAATGTTATCAACAGGTATGACCGGATCTGGTTGCGAATAACCTCTTCCGTCTGCTCCATTGTGTTCAAACAAGTGACTCATGCACTCACCCCCTGTAGAGATGCAGACCATACCGCGAGATGTGCCGCTAACAATTCAATTTCAGTGGCCTTGGTTTGGTCACTAAAGGATACTAACAGCCAATTCTTTCTCTCTGGGTACCATGCGGATAAATCGAAACCTCCAATCAGACCTTGCGTGTCCAGATATGCGATACATTCTGCTGCTGCACCGGGCAATTCAACTACAAATTCGTTGAAATGTGAATTATTTTGATGTGGAATTGCAATAGTTGGAATCTCGGATAATTTCTGCTTGGCAAGATGACAAGCAGCCATGTTCCTTTGCGCCAATTTTGCTAAACCTTCAGGTCCAAGCAAAGACATGTGCATTGCACCCATGAGTGCGATTAGAGTTTCATTCGTACAGATGTTAGAAGTCGCTCTGTGTCTCCTAATGTGTTGTTCTCTCGTAGAGAGTGTCAAACAGAATGCTTCTTTGCCATCAACATCAATTGAACGACCGACAATCCTTCCTGGCATTTGTCTCAAATAAGCCTTAGTGCAAGCAAAGATTCCATACAGAGGCCCACCATATGTTATGGGAGAACCAAGGGCTTGCCCCTCACCAACTACAATATCAGCACCATAATTACCTGGAGCCTCAATAACACCAAGGCTGACTGGTGCAGCACCTACAATGAAAGCAGTGTTCTCGCCAATAATTTCCTTAACTCGGGTTAGACCGCCATCGAGTATTCCTAGTGGGTTGGGTTGCTCTACATAGACGCCACATGATCCAGCGGCCTGTGCAAGGGAATCCAAATCGAGAGTTCCGTCCGAATTGTGGCGAAGAGTCTTGACCTCAATTCCCCCGCCTTGAGTGTAATTGTAGATTACAGAGCGCCTAGATGGTGGAACCAGTTCACTGACATAGACTGTATCTTTTTGCTCAGCCTTTCGGTTGTGCACTCTAACTGCACATGTAAGGGCCTCAGCAGCAGCTGTTGAGACATCATATACGGATAAATTAGAGACTTCAAGGCCCACTAACTCACTAACTAGAGTCTGAAATTCCCACATTGCTTGCAGCATTCCTTGACTTACTTCAGGCTGGTAAGGAGTGTATGAAGTTAGGAACTCTCCTCTAGTAATCAATTGGAATACACTTGCTGGAACATAATTTCGATTAAGTCCTGCACCAAGGAAGTTTACACGGTCTCCGAGCGCAACATTAGCCCCTAGCAATCTACGTGCATCCGCAATGATTTCTTCTTCAGATTGAGGTGGAGGGAGAGGTAATTCTTCAGTCATTCTAACTGCTTCTGGAATATCTGCAAACAGGTCATCAATCGATGACATTCCCATGAACTCCAACATCTCTTTTTCGCGGCCCAAATTCGGTAACTGGTCAACCATAGAGTAGCCCCCGTGCGAGGCGTAACGCGGGACCAACATGAATGTTGGTTTGGTCGCAAAGCACTTTGAGTGAGAACTCTTCGACTAATTATGGCGAGAATAGCAATGGTTGTCACCAATGCATGCGCGCCTGACCCCCGAGTTGAAAGACACGCACTCTGGCTTACTGAGTTAGGACATGATGTAGAAATACATGCATGGGACCGACAATGCAAACACATAAAACTCGAAGAAAAGAATGGTTACAGGATTGTACGTTATCAATTTGGAATTGTAAATGGTTCTATGCCAATTAGAACCTGGTTCACGAAAAGGAAATTTGTTTCAAATCTAAAACTCAAACATGACCTAGTGATTCTAAATGATACCGATACCGGTAATGTCAAATTTCAAGGCCCGAAAATACTGGACATCCATGACATGGCACATAGTTGGCCTTTGATGCGAGGCAATTCTCCTTTGCACAAGTTTGCTTCCAGAAGAATGTTATCGCAAGCCAAGAGAATCATTCGAGATGTAGATGAAATAATTGTGTCTGCCCCAGGTTTTAGCAAGTGGGTGGCAGAAAACGGTCGTAATTCGACGTGTGTAATGAATAGGAAAAAT
The DNA here is from genome assembly GCA_002709705.1 of Methanobacteriota archaeon. Taxonomy (GTDB): domain Archaea; phylum Thermoplasmatota; class Poseidoniia; order Poseidoniales; family Poseidoniaceae; genus MGIIa-K1. Next base: position 6,744 of record PAQE01000016.1, read on the forward strand.
CCGAAACCCATACAAGTCACAAACGAAAAGTTAGTTGGCTATTTTGGGAGAATTAGAGAACTTGAGCCAATTTTATCACTAGTCGAATCTGCGAAAAAAGCAGGATTTAGATTAATTCTTGCAGGCGATGGATTAGAGGTTGAGAATGTGCTTAGCAAGAATCCTGAAATAGACTACAGAGGTCCATTTTCCGAAGAAGATTTGCCAAAATTGATGAAAGAAATCAGTGTAATGTATGCGATGTACAATGAGAATCGGGCGAACATAAAAGCTGGAGCGATCCCTACTAAGATGCTCGATGCAGCATCATTTGGGATACCGAGTATTGTCAATCAAAATACTCCTATGGGGGATTTGTGTGAAAATGAAGGGTTAGGAAAAACTGCCCCTTATGGCGACATAGACAAAATCTCTGAGGCAATGATTCAAGCACACGGTATGAAAATCAGTGGAGTCAAAGGCGAAGAAAAATCGAACTTCACCACAGTAGTTCGAAAACTACTGGACTAATCTTGCCATTTTGTCCATGAACCGTCTGCATTTTGGTACCAATTATCGCCATTATTAGCTCTGAACCAAACAGTTCCTTCTTCATCAGGATCAAGATAGTCTCCACCTGGCAAATCTTCCCAAGAGCCGACCGTAATTTCGCCTTCTTGTTCCGTTGTTTTCTCTTCTTGTGGTTCACTTGACTCTTCCTCAACTTCGGCTGTATCCATCATTGGGAGAGGAGCGGGGGGCTCTGGAGCGGGCAAATTTGTGAGTGGTTTGGGACCGGAACGTTTCTTTGGTTGCGGCTTTTTCTTGAGCATCATTACGATTACTCCGACTAATCCAAGAACTACAACTCCACCGATAATTCCGACTAATGTTACAGTACTCATGCCTTCATCGTCTTCAGATGATGCCGAATCTTCATCAACAGACTTGCCACCATCACTAGGCTCAGTTAGTAGACACCCAGGATAATTCACATCGTCGTCGAATCTTCCATCTGGAGATACTAATGGACACATGTCTCCGTAGGTAGCATTCTCAACAAAAATACCAGGCCAATCTTCTTCTCTAGATTCATTCCATTCTGGGTTACCCCAATTGTCGCCAAATCCATCATTGTCAGTATCGAACCACTGAGTGGGGTCAATAGGGAACATATCAGGGCCATAACCTAGCGATTCCCATCTAGTGTAAGTCCAGAATGCATCAGGGTCCGAATAACCATCACCATCTAGGTCTGGACAGCCGAATCTATCGATTGTTGAAGTGCCTGCATCATCAGTACAGAAGTCCACAGTCACTCCTTCGAAATTATCACCATAGCCGTCTCCATCGGCATCGGCCCACTGACTTGGTTCATTTACGAAAGCATCGGCACCTTGAGCAACGCTCCAAGCAATTTCAGGATCCGAGTAACCATCACCATCTGAATCGATGCAACCAATTCTGTCCATACTAGAGTTTCCGAAGAAGAATGGACAATTGTCAGGGTCGTTTCCTGCAGGGTTATCACCATAGCCGTCACCATCGCCATCACTCCATTGAGTCTCATCCTGGAAGAAAGCATCAGCTGCATCTGCCCAACCATCTTCATCGAAATCAGGGCAACCCTTCATTCCACCCTGTGTCGCAGTTCCTTCTTGAAGCGGACAGAAATCGATTATGTCCGAGAACCCATCGTTGTCATCATCATTATCTTCGCGTTGATCGATGCAACCATCGCCATCATTGTCATTGGTCGCATTCTTTCTCCAATTTGTGATTCCATTCTTACACAAGTCAACTTCGTTGATAACACTGTCATTGTCGTTATCATTGTCTTCATTGTCGTTTCGACAACCGTCTCCATCACGGTCGTTAGATTGTGAAGAGTTCCAACCAACTTCACCTCTAGGACAGTTGTCAAACTCATCGAAAATTCCATCGTTATCGTCATCTAGGTCTTCGTTGGAATTTTCATCTTCGCAGCCATCACTGTCTTTGTCGGTCTGTACTGCAGAAGTCCAATTCTTTGCACCCTGTTGACAGTCGTCGATTAGGTCATCGATTCCATCACCGTCGTCATCTCCATCACAAACGTCTCCAATTCCATCACCTTCGTAATCTTCTTGCAATGGATTGATCACATACTGACAATTATCATCAACATCTAGAACTGAATCTCCATCATCATCGGTATCCTCGTCGATATCTCTGCAACCATCGCCATCTAGGTCACTGGAATTGTCAGGTACCCAGTCTAATACACCGGAAGGACAGTTGTCATCGCCATCGAGAATGCCATCGTTATCATCATCGTTATCCTCTTCGATGTCTTTGCATCCATCTGCATCGTGGTCAAGGGAAGTGTTCGATTGATTCCAATCTAAGAAACCATATTGGCAATCATCCAGAACATCGTGTAGTCCGTCATTATCATCGTCAGTGTCACAAGCATCTCCTTTAAGATCAGAGTCGAAATTGCTTTGATTTGAATTTGCAGTGTTTAGGCAATTGTCCGTATAATCAGTAATTCCATCATCATCCTTGTCATGTTGGAATACCCAAACGAATACGTCTTGGTCTGTAGCACTTCTAGGTGTGTCTCCGAACCATACTGTTCCACTGAAGTCGCCGCCTGAGACAATCGTTCCATCATCCATTGCTAGTAAAGCACCAACAGTATCATTACCAGCGCCACCAATGCTCATCGACCATTGATAATCTGAATTGTTGTCAACTTGTGCCATGAATCCGTCCAAATAAATTGTCGAACTGTTTTTCTGAAGTGTGTTAGATCCAAACTTCATTTCATCTTGATGCCAGCCACCAAATTGGACTTGGCCCTTAGGATTTACAGAAAGTGACTGTATTCTATCATCACCATTTCCTCCCGCATGGTAATCCCAGATCTGTGTACCGTTAGCATCATATCTCAACAAAAGAACATCCCAGCTACCTTGTCCAGTAACTGCAGCACCGCTCTGTTTCTTGTAAGTCATCAAGAAATTGCCACCAACAACTACTCCACCATCTGGATGCATGACGACATTGTTGAAATAGACACCACAGTTGGTACCAAAGCATTGAGTCCCTGCGGTATTTTGTCCCCAGATGAAACTGCCTGAGTCAGAATATTTGACTAAGAAACCAGCATAAGTTGATTGAGGATTGGACATAAATGAACCGCCTCCCCATTCTTCACTACCGGTGTTGTAACCGACTATGTATGCTGAATTGGTACTCTTCTCGACTACTACTTGGTATGGAACCGAAACACCATCTCCATAGGAGTCTTTAGCCCAATCCCATTGATTAGCACTAACATTGTAGTATGCAGCGAAGAATCTAGGGTTTCCAGAACCCGCATCATCCTCTAACTGGGTTGCATCAAATTCCGTAAAATTCTGATAATATCCAGTGACGTACAGATTGTCATAGTTGTCTGCTGCCAAATCCCATCCAACGTCAACATCGAAACCACCGAACTTCATTGCCCAGTCCCACTGACCTGTATTGTTTACTCTTGCAATCCATCCATCGAAACCAGTTGTAGTGACAGTAGTGTTTCCGAAATTAACCTCGCCTTGGAAGTAACCTGTTCCATACACATTATCGTTGGAATCGATTGTCACACCTCTGCATTCATCATAGTAAAGTGCAGTTCCTGCTGAAACCGCCCATTCCCAGACTCCACTTTTTGTGAGTTTTGCAATTAAAATATCTCCTTCACCTTCTGTGTAAACTTGAACCGCTCCGAACTGTGATGCCTGATAGATTGTTCCACAAACGATGATATTTCCTTGAGAATCAAATATCATTTCATAAATCTCATCATTACTCTGCGAACCACCTGCTGCGGACCAATTTGTGTTAGTTCCTCGAGCTAAACCTGCAGCGTTTAATGCATCGATTTGTTCAAGTGTTAATTCAGAATCATCAATCAACCTAGAGTCTCCAATCTCTTCTCCTTCTCTCACGATAATTGTCGGAGAATCAGAAATTGCTGGAATTATCGACAACAGGAAACAAACCAGAATACCAACTGCTAGGGTTCTGCGCATGTCAATCCGTAGTGGCAACCCCTCATCAAGGCAACGCCCCTATGGGGCGTTATCAGACAAAGGGTGGGCGGACAATTACTGCCCGAACTTTTTTCCTTGGAGATGCAACAATCATTACCTCGTCGCCTGGAGAAACACCAGCGATGTAACCCATACCGATTCCTGTTCTATCAAGTGAAGGTGCAGGAGCGCCACTGGTCAAGGTTCCAATTTGATTACCGTCCAAATCTTCGACTTCCTTACCACCGCGTGGCAAAGGCCCTCGCTCAAGTTGCTTGACACCCCATAACTTTGCGTCATCAAATGCATGAGATATGACGCGATTACGACCTATAAACTCGTGATCAACATCTAAGCCAAATGGAACGTTGGTCTCCCAAGAATCCCTGTGTAACAGCGCATTATCATCCAGACTGGGAGAAGCAAAATCTACACCTGACAAAAGATATCCCTTCTCTAGGCGAAGAGTATCTCTTGCACCCAGTCCAACGGGAGTTGCACCAGCCTCGACTAATTTACGCCAAAGTTTTGGAGCCTCATCATTGGGAATGAAAATCTCGTATCCTGCTTCACCGGTATATCCTGTACCTTGAATCCAGCCATTAACTCCAAGAGGATTTTCTTTAATTTCAGCCCATCTAAATCTGCCGACATGATTTTGATTTCCAAGAACAGATTCACAATATTCTCGAGCTTTAGGTCCCTGTAGAGCAATGATGCTAGTTTGTGGCGATAGGTCTTCGATTCTTATTGAACCATTTTCAGGAAGTAATGAATTGAACCATTTCCACATAACAGGGACCATACTTGCATTAGGTACTCCAAGTATCTCTTCATCTGAAACAACAGCGAAAATCATGTCATCGATCAAAAAACCATCATGGTCGAGAAAATGAGTATAAGCACATCTTCCAGGTTCGATAGATGAGCATTTTTGTGTCGCTATTGATTCTAGCCAATCTCTTACACCGGTACCAGAAAATCTGAATGAGCCCATGTGTGAGACATCGAACAGTCCTGCATTTGAACGGCAAGCTAGATGCTCTTCGGAGATGTTTGAATACCAAATGGGTAATTCAAAACCATGGAAGTCAACAATGTTTGCATCTAAAGCAAGATGCTCTTCGTAAAGTGCGGTACGAACAGGAGTCTGTGCTGCCATGGATTAATGTCAGCCAATAAGGCATTAAATTGTCACGCATCGAAGACTGCTACTCATTTACGTAGAATCGACCAATTTTTACGACCTAATCCTTCTAGTGCAACACCTGTTAATACGCCCCATGCTATCTCGGATTCAATCTTAATAGTAAGCATAACAATCATCACAATTGCAGCAATAATCCAATGATGTAGCCATATTGATTTGTTGCGTACATGGAATTTGAAATTCTCAGTGACCCACCTCGTGAATGCAAAGGCTGCGACAATTGCCAATGAATAGTATGCAAACTCCATGGTTAGTAATACATGGACAGGGGTATTCAAGTTTCGCATTAGTATGCTACTGGAACTGGGTCAAGCATGCGCCACAAATACCAGCAGGCTGCAGTTCTGTATGGTTTCCATCTTTCTGCAACTTTGAGAACCTGTTCTTTTGTTTCCGTTCCGGGAACCAATAATTTGACTGCTTTCACCAATCCTATATCTCCTATACTAAACACATCAGGCCGCATTAAACTGAAAATCATCAACATCTCAGCAGTCCACGGACCAATACCTTTGAAACTGACAAAATGTTTGTGAACCTCTGTATCCGTCATTTCATCCCATTTGGGTGAAAGAAACGCATCGGGATTTTCAGCAATTCCAAGGATGTATGTTGCCTTAGATTTAGTAAGGCCGCAACTTGCAATTTCTGCGTGAGTGAAGTTGTTTATTTGCGAAGGAGCAATCACACCAACCATTTCCTTGAGTCTGTTCCAAATTGATTCTGCAGCAATTACTGAAATTTGTTGACCGACAATTGAATTAACAAGAGTTGCAAAAAGGTCACCTTTGCCCTCTAAGGATCCGCCTCTATACTGCTTTACAATCGGACCCAGAACATCATCATTTGAAAGGAACTCTTCAGCTTCATCCCACCATTGTGGTTTTCCTTTCTGCATGAGTCCACCTCTGTTACTCAACTAGAAAAGGGAATGTTTCGAATTATATCATTTCCAATCGACACGATTTCGTTGACTAAATTATCCAAGGTTTCTGTTGACACAGATGGGTTAGCGATAACTGGTCGCAGAATAATATCATCTCCGATTTTGGATTGTGAAATCATGAAATTGCCAGATTTTACCAATCGTTGTCTCAATTGTTCATTTACAGAGTTGTGGTCAAGATCCTGTCCTGTATATCTGATACATACATTTGTCCAAACTCGAGAAGACATCATTTCCAAATTTTCATTTTCCTCTGCGAGTAATTGTAAATAATCTGCTAATTCAACATATTTTTCAATTAGCCTTGCCCATCCTGCATCACCTTTTTCTCTCCATGCAAGGAAGAGTTTCAAGGCGTCATTGCGACGCCCACATTGCAGACTGATTCGCCCGAGATCAACTTCCTCCGCATCTCCCAAGAACAGGTAATGAGCGACATTACCGTGCGAGCATATCTTGCGTAATATTTCTGGACGTTTGATTAGGAAAGCCGAACAAATTAAGGGGATTCCCATCATTTTATGAGCATCCCAACAAACCGAATCAGCAAGTTCAATTCCATCCATTAATTGACGATACTTTGCACTGAATAGGCATGAACCGCCCCAAGCTGCATCAACATGTAACCACAATTCCTGGTCCGCACAAATGTGTGCAATATCTTTGATTGGGTCGAATGCACCCCTTACTGTAGTTCCGGATGTTGCAATAACACAGAAAGGTATCTGATTGTTCATCCTTGAGCGTTCTATTTCTTCAACTAATTTGTCACATCGCATCCTACCATCAAAATCACATGCGACTTTGATAACGTTATCAAATCCAATTCCAAGAACATTTGCAGCCATCAGTACTGAATAATGAGACTCCTCTGAAACAAAGCACACTAATTGTTTACCGTCGAAACCTCTCTGTTGCCCCAGAGGATCTACTTGATGACGCGCACACATCATCCCAATCATATTCCCATTAGACCCACCCGTAGTCAACGTTCCATTACCGTCCGTGAATCCTACAATATCACACATCCTCTGAATCAAAGCTTGTTCCATCAAAGTGGCGAGGGGAGACAACTCATACGTGTACATAGAATTGTTAGTTAGTGTTGCAATCACTTCACCAGCGAATGCTGATAAATTGAAACCACCCCAAAGTGGATTCATGAAACCAGGGACATTAGTCCTTACACTATGCTTAAGGAAATGGTCAATGTCTTCCAATGCATTTTCCAATCCCATTCCTTCCAATGGGATATTTAGATCCGCAATTTTGCTTAGACTTGATTGAGGAGTGTAGTCAACGACTTTCTCTGAACCATCCAAATGGCTACGGATTCGTCTTAGGACTTCATCCAAGAAATCACTGGTGCCTGAATCCATGGTTCTCACCGATTGCCCCACTATTAGGCGGGTTTAGAACCCTGCGCCATGAAGTTCGCCTTATTGCTATGAAAAACTCAGTGTTTGAATTAATTTAGGCCNGCTGCAAGCCTTTCACCAAANTGCATATTGATTAATGCATATCGAATAGTTTTTCTTCAGCATTGCTAATTATCTAACATGAGGATGAAATTATGATATCGAATCAAGATCGCTAAGTGGGTAGAGTTGTGAATCTCCAACCCAAGATATTAGCGATGTCCGAATATACGCAGCACTCCATGACGAAAGCGCTAATTTGCCTTTATCTGGCAGCTTTATTTCTAGATTGACAAACCTATGCAGAGTGCATTTTTTCCTAGGAATATTGAATAATAAGGACTAATACGAAGAGTCATGCTCGGCGGAGATGGCTCTGTGTGGCTCGAAAGGCTGCACATGCAATTAGCTAGAAATCTGAAGGCTTCAGGATGGTCTCAGGCTGAAATTGCTGATATTTTGGGTTCAACACAGTCGACAATATCTCGAATGGCACACCGTGAATTACCAGAGATGTCAGGCACTTCTGACGAATCGACTATCGACGGATGGGCGCATGAAATCTCGCTAGCATTAAGGCAANTAGGTCCAGAGTCTAAACCTAGCAGGACTCGATTTGTAATGGAAATCGCTTTTGCCCCAGGACAAGTCCTAAGATTCGACAAATCACTAACTGGAACGGACTTAGATTCTGACCAGGAACAAACTTCCTTACTCAAAAGACTTGAGTGGGCTGTTTCAAGAGTCGATGTAAATCGCTTGAAATCGAGAATGCCAGCAGTTGGCATGAATATTGCATGCTGTCTCGAATCTGCTCGTTCAGTGGCAGAGGTCGCAGCATTCCCTGGGAAAATTACTATTGTTGAGGACAAAATCCGTCACCATGAAACTCCAAGATTCGGTGCATCAAAACATTTGGCAAGTATGCTTATGGACGCAAGGTCCTATGATCAAGCGAAAACTGCGATTTTGAATATTCACCCCGGAGCGGATATCGAGCAGATTGAAACCATGTGCGAAGAAATGGACTTGAACCTAACTTTCGCACCCGAGGGTAAGTTAGTTCCCCATCAGGGAATTGACGTAATTCTTGACGAAGGCGGATTTGGATGGGAGCCTGCATTGTACATACTTGCACACAACCCTCTTGAACTGGTAGACAGGATGCACAGAATCATTGGACACTTGTGAGGTTTAATTATGAAAAATCGAATTGTTTTATTGAGTATATTTGTATCGACGATGATGGTAGCGGGTTGCATTAGTGAAGCTATTGAAGATAGTGTGAACGATGATTCCCCGAATCCCAGCGAATATGTTTGGGAAGATGACGGCGAACTGGTGATCGTGACCTATGACGTGTACGGTTTGACAGACGAAATGTTATCCGAATTTGAAAATCAAACTGGATATGAAATAAGTTTGATGAAATTAGACGACGCAGGCTCTGTATTGAGCCACCTTATGCAACACAAGGGAGTACAGATTGCGGACCTGGCAATCGGATTAGATAACACCTACCTACAAATCGCGATTGATAATCAGTTGCTGTGGGAACATTTCGCCAATATCTCCGACATCAAATCAGAAGTTTTGACTCCGTACAATGGGCCTCTAGCCGCCCCATTCGACCATGGCTACATGTGCCTAAATTATGATACAGAAATGGTGGATGGAGAAAATTTGACAGTACCNACTAGCCTTTGGGACCTTACTAGTGAGGAATGGAATGGTAAAGTAGCTATTCCTTCTCCAGAAACAAGTAGCCCTGGTCGTGCGTTTATGACTGCAACAGTGGATTATTTCGCCAACGATGAAGATAACCAAACCGAATGGACTGATTGGTGGACTGCGATGTCAGCAAATGATGCAATTATCACAACCGGGTGGTCTGAAGCATACGAAACCCATTACACAGGGGGTTATGGTGAGTACACAGAAGGCTATGTTGGCGATGCCCACATGGTTGTATCTTACTGCCATTCACCGGGCGTTGAATCATGGTACAATGGAAACTGGACTAAATCCGCTGCATTGGACTTACCAAGAGCTGCTTTCCATCAAGTAGAATATGCAAGTGCTGTTGAAGGAGGAAACTTGGACGCAGCATCAGCATTCATCGAGTATTTACTATCAGAGGAGGTGAATGTGAAAATGCCTACGGAGAACTTCATGTACTCTGTGATAGAGAACTCTGACCTTCCCGAAGACGGAGGTTACCGATACCATTCAACGATTCCAACCTTAGCCGCTAATGTCAGTGCGAGTGATATCGCATTGAATATGGAATCATGGCTAGAGGATTGGAATGCCGCGATGGTTGCTGCTTGATATGAATAGCAGGCACTTAGGCATACTAGCTGTTTGCGCATATACCATACTCGTAATTGTACCGTTATGGCTAGCAATAGATCGATTAATCTGGATAGCTGGATTCGATATTGTCAATTGGATTCAATCATTAGAAAGGAATTTTGTTTCACAAGGTGCATTTGAATTCACATTGATCCAAGCCACCATTTCGACTATTGCTACATTAGTCATCGGAATTCCTATTGCTTGGCAACTCGGAAGATACAAATGGCCCCATGATTATCTAATTCGTTCTATTCTAACAATGCCTTTCGTAATGCCCTCAATAGTTGCCGCAATGGGATTTTTACATTTGATTAGCGAAAGCGGACTCGATATACGCTCTAACAAAGATACATGGTTTGCAACTCTAATAATCGCACATGCTTGGTTCAATCTATCTTTAGTGATCAGGTTTTGTGAACCGGTGCTTTCAACATTAGATCCAAAAATGGAAGAACAAATGCTGCTATTACCGGCAGGACGTACAAAAATCGGTAGAATAAGGAATCTTTGGATTCCATTATTGACGCCTTCAATTGCAGCTGCTGCATGTATGACGTTCGTATTTTCATTCACATCGTTTGCCTTAGTAAANTGGATAACATTGGGAGAGAATACATTAGAAAGTATGATGGCAAGTATAGGTTCATCTGCAGGAATAAATGGATACATGATATCTAAAAATGAGATTATTTTGGGCTCATCCTTAATCCAATTCACAATTTTGCTCCTATCCTTATGGATAATGTCCGCGCTGCAGCATAAGCGACAAAGCAGGTTGCCGAAGGCTTCAGAATCTATTGTGAAGATGAAAAACAAAAGCGGTTGGTTCATCGTAGTTCCTGCTATTATTTTCGCCATAACACCCCTAATTACACTGATAATCTCATCGTTTAGANTTCGTGAATCAGGTCCAGACAGTACAACTTACAGTTGGAGCACTGCAGGTTGGGAATATGCATTCACTTCTACAAGCTCATTACCCTCAGCATGGGATGCCTTGTTCAATTCTGTTGGATATGCATTAACCGCCCTTGCAATCGCATTGCCTCTAGGGTGGATGCTTGCTCAATATATTTGCGACTTAGAAAAGGTTCGACCACGATTAGCAAGATTTTTTGATTTGTTTACCATGCTTCCATTTGCGGTATCTAGTGTGATGATTGGCCTAGGGGTGATGCTAGGTATGATTCGAATCGATGCTGAATTTTTTTACTCACTATGGCTAACTCCAGCCATTGCTCATGTGATGATTACTACTCCATTTGTAGTTAGGATTATTCTTCCAGCACTCAGGTCGATTGACCCTATTTACGATGAATGTGCTAGAACCTTAGGGATTTCAAAATTTAAGCGCTTTTTCAAAATCAAGGTTCCAATGCTTAGAGGTTCTATTTTGATTGCTACAATATTCACTTTGGCTATGTCAATGGGTGAATTTGGAGCATCATGGGTAGTAACTAGGAATTCCGACTGGACTACATTACCGATAATGATCGATTCACTACGTTCTATCCCTTACAATAACTCACTAACTGCACCTGCTGCAAATGCCGTGGCTTCTGTTTTGATGCTCATAGCATTAATACTATTCATATCCACGGAGAAATTTAGACCTAGAAGAGATGGGGGAATGTTCTGATGTTATCATGTAAAGGATTAGNAAAATCGTTCGANAAAGTGCTGTTTGAAGATTTTAACTTGGATTTGCAATCCGGAGAAATTGTAGCAATCACTGGTCCTAGTGGTTGTGGAAAAACAACGCTTTTACGATGCATCTGCGGACTTGAAGAGTTAGATGATGGTCAGATTATTTTAGAAGGAAAAGACATTACAAACACTATTGCAGAAGAGCGAGGAATCGGTATGATTTTTCAAAAGCCAGTACTATATCCTCACTTGGATGTCGAAGGAAACCTGAGATTGGGCTCAAGCGATTGCGACATTGCAGCAACATTAGCAGAGGTCGAGTTAACTGGATTTGAGAGGCGTAGAATAGAGACTCTATCTGGAGGAGAAGGGCAAAGAATTGCTCTAGCAAGAGCCTTATTGGCTAATCCATCTGTACTACTTCTAGACGAACCATTCAGTTCATTGGATGAAGAATTATCTGACAAACTTCTATCAGACGTTAGAGAGTTGTTGAAGCGAAGAAATTGTCCTGCGGTTCTTGTAACACACAANCTTGATGTGGCAAAGAAATTTGCGGACTCAGTGATTACGATATAGTAACCGTTAGTATGATATGCTACCCAGTNATAATTTAATTCGATAGGATGGTTGCTGGACCTCTTGATGTCGTTCCCTATATTCGCGGCGTCCAATTAGTTCTCATTGGATACAATGGGTACACGAAGGGTTCTCGATTCGAAAACGACAAAATGGTGCGGGATGAAATTGTTCGCGCAGTCGGTAGAGTTCGAAGCCATATGCAGAATATTTTCGACAGTCAATTCAAAGCGGATAATCTAGAAATTGCCAGGGCTGCAAAGCAATGCATGGAAGAGTGCGATTACCTGATTGAAGANGTTCANAAGTCTGCATCAGGAATGGAACATGCCTTCCTATCAGGCCAAAGATCACCTTCCAATCGTGATTTGAAAAAACTGATTAAGCACGACCATGATGTTATTGAAATGGTGACTAAGGCCGTGAATATTGCAAACAGTGCAGAACTTTCAACCGCAACATCTGATGGGAATGCCCAACAGTTGACAATGCAGACAACTCAGATGGTTACGAGTTGCAAAGGATTTTTTGGTGCAAGAGCAAATGTACTTGCAGGACTAANGCAAAAGAAAGTGAAAAAGTGATAATATGACGAATTACAAATGGAGAGACAGCCCTGATGTTGTAGCAAGATTAGTTAATGCTGACAAAATTCAAACCCTTGCTACTCAACAAGTTTTACTGAAACCAAATGAGGCATGCGCACTAATCGTCGATGGAAGAATTGGTGATGTAATCTCAGAAACATTGCTGAAGAGTATGGCTGGTGGATTCACNAGATGGTTGGGAGATAAAATTGGAGTTACTGCCAGCGATAGACGCTTATTGTTNGCAATGACTGGNCCTATGGATTATTGGATNCCATTCGAAGGCCAGATTTCGGATGGAGAGAAGGTTACTGGATTTGCTAATCTAAGATTGCGAATGGATTTGGAAAATGTGCCAAAACTGCTGAATTATTTTGCAAATAATGACCCAGTATTAACTAGAGATGGTGTTATCAAAATTATTGCTGATGAAGTGAAAGCTAGAGTTGTCACTCCTTCACTAGCATCCTGTGAAAATGCTGCTGGCCTGAGAAATGCTACTTTCCTAGAAAGATTCGAAATGTCTGCAGAAAGTGGAATGAGAAATCTATTGTCTAACCTTGGTTTCACTCTGCTGAAAGCGTTTCCAATTACAAACCCTACAGACATGGAACTGGTTCAGAGACATCGTGCTGCNGTACAAGCAAAGATGTCTGGGGATGAGGCAAATGTTGAAGCTCAATTAGCACACTATGCACAAACTGAAGCTTTGACNTTAGCACGGATAGAAGTNGAAAATAATGTGGCTAGGGCAAAAGCACGTGGTCAAGTTAATCTAGAACTCGAAAAGGAGTTGAAAGACCTACGTGCTCAAGAAGCAAAATGGAGTGCAGAACTTGATTTCAAGCGCGGCCAAATGCAGATCAGAGTTGATGAGGCAGATGCTAAATCCAAGAGAGCAATGGACATGTTCGCAGAAGTTCAAGCTCGTAAAGCAGAGAGAATTGCAAACCAGCAAGAATTCCAAAAGCAAAGAATGGATTCTCAAAATCAATTGCAAAAGGAAATTATGGAATTAGCCGCACAGCACGGTGCACTAACTCCTGAAGTAGTNCAAGAAATGCTTAGGCAACAAACAGCGCAAAAAGCAATCGATAGTAGCGATGAAGATTCAGAATAATTTTGATTCACTTAGATTGACGAATGTACCGATTGCATGAATAGATAGAACCTTTCGCCGGAGCATGTTCATGCGCCCATGGAAGCTTTGGCTACCACACTGGCGCGAAAAAACGAATCGTAGATTGTTTTGGTACACAATTCTAACTCTGATTTTGGCAATGGCTCTGCCCTACTCCGTCATCAACCACATCATGGGATATTTTGACAGGTCTGTAATGGATCCAATAATGCCAATAGATTCGATGGTTCCTTTCATAGGTTGGTCATTTGTGATTTATCTCAGCCTGTACCTATACTACCCTGCTGCTGCATGGTTTGGAAGAGAAAATGATGCTAGAATCCGAGAAATGTTTGCTTTTTACCAAGCCTTATTCGTCATGACATGGGTCGTAAATCTAATCTTTATTCTATTCCCAACAGAAGTATACATTCGTGATCAAATTCCTGCAGATGTTAGAGCAGGNGAGGGTTTCTGGGGATTCTGGTTTGGTGATTTAATGCACAAAACCGACATGCCGTATAATGCNTGGCCGAGTTTACATGTTGTTCAATCTCTAATGATTGTGATGCTTCTAAGATATTGGAGAATTATTTTTGGATGGAAAGAAGNAATTGTATGGATTGCATGGATTGCCCTATGCATTTCTGTGATGACAACAAAACAGCATTTCTTCTTTGATTTNGTAACTGGAATAGTTACTGGCATAGCATGTTGGTATTGGATGTGCATACCCGCTATGGAAGCATCATCAAATGATGAATGGATTGATACTTTCTCATCCGAAGATTAGTTAGCCATAAGTTATCAAAACGGAATGGTGTACAGAAATAGAATCCTGGCCTTCTTCATATTCAATACCCAGATCATGTAAGAGATATGTGTTGAAGTGAATTGTGTTCCAAGTGACCGATTCGCCGTCGTCTACTTTTTCACTGTAGGTCTGACAGGTGTCCCCGAGNTCATCNGTTATNNTCCAAGTAAAATCGACTGATTGGCCGCCACCTAAATCTTGNANGATACTAGGATTTTCAACGGTAGAAGTAACCTCAATGTAGTTTGGATGTACTCCTTGATTATTAGGGATGGGATTGAATGGCATTTCTTCTGGATTGTTTGTATCTTCTTCAACCCAATCAATTCGCAAGTCTATGCGTATTGTGTCAGTGGAGGAAACNCGATTTTTGTGTTCATCAACCACATAGGCTGTAAGATTAAACAATCCNTGCTCACTAAATTCAACAGAGATTGATGAAGATTTCTGAGCATCAATTTCGATAGTTTCTCTGTCGCCATCAAAAGCAATGCCAAATCGCTTCAATTCGTTTGCAGATTTAGTTTCTGAAAAATCGACAACTACTGTTACAACTTCTAAATCAGTNAATTGACCGTCTACATATGATTCTACAACAGTACCATTTAGAATGCTATGGCTAACTTGTAGTTCCATATCGACAACTTCATCTCCGAGAGAAATACAACCTGGAAACGCAATTCCACAGATCAAAATTAAGGCCATAGCCGTCCTCAATCCTCCCATAAATTACCCCCGCTTTTCAAAATATAAAACTGCAATTCCCTGATGTGCAATTGGAAGCATAAGGTCTGTAATGAAGACATTCTCTCGATAGGTTAAATTGCGTCGGATTTGCTAGNGGTNTTGAGCAAGATGAGGAGGTCTATGAATTCGGATGGTGCCAGTCAAGGTGTCAGCGCGATGATCATATTCGTATCAATCATCCTGATGGCCTCAATTATCTCTGCAGTACTTATTGGATTTGGCGAAAAGGTATTCGCTGAAACTAAGACTGATGCACAAGAAAATGTTCCAAGCGTAAAAGGTATTGTCAATATAGTTGTGTTAGAGATTTCTTCACTTGGTGCCGATGATGAAATTCACATTGTATTTGAGTTACCTTACATAGAAAATGCAATTGGCGATGATGATGTAGCATGGGTCGTAATGTGCTTCCCTACAAACCAAGGCGGGGGGCGTCAAACAATGCATTTTGATGAAGGAGATTTCACACTCGCAACCGAATTAGATGGAAACGGTTTAACCTTAGCAGATATCGATGAATTCGAACCAGCAGTAACCTATCGNATGATTATGCAATTGTCTGAGTGCGATTTAGATACNGTCGATGATGCTAGTCTAGTGATAATGGTTGACAGGGGCCGAACTCAAGAATGGCAAATGAATCTTGGAAGTGCTCCTTATGAGGGCCAAGACCTAAATTGAGGTGAAATAATGCGAAGATTCCGAATTGATTCTGACATCAAAGGNGCAGTAGGAATCGGAGCAATGATTATCTTCATCGGGATGATTTTACTCTCAGCTTTAATCTCATTTACGATTATTCATATCACAGAAGAAATTGCTCAAGACAGTCAAAATACTGCTGAGGATGTTAGGCGTGATTTCGCCAACTCAGTACTGATTACTGGTGCATGGGTGTACGACAATCAGGACGATATGCTATTTATGATGGAATTNGGTGCCACGGGCGACCCTATTGCTAGAGCTGATGTAATCTATGTCTTGACCTGTACAGAGCCGGATGGAACCTTCCATTATCGATCTGCAGCATTAGGTAATTCGATGGGTGGGTCACCGATTTATGTGTGGAGAGTTGGTGATGACGGTCCTGTAAACAATCCTGGATTTACTAATGTCGATAATTTTGAACCAGGTGCTAGGTATTTCTTCACCTTGGATGGAGGAACACAGAATAGCCCAGGAGGGGCTGCAGGCGAATGTGGCCCGCCACACCTTGATACTCATGGAATTAGTGCTAACTTGTGGCTACACATTCCAAACGGTCCATCAACTCATCAAATATTATCACTGTCAAATGGACGTGAAATTGGTTCTCAAATAATCTAAGATTACATCCAACTCGCAATGAGTTCTGGTTGAGTCAAGTAGAATGTTAGGGCAATTCCAGCCATCATCATCATCCAAGCTCCTATCGCCTTAATCAGTCCAGTGGACCTTCTTAGAATATTGATGAATCTTTGTTGGCCTAAACCAACTACGGTCGTAACTGCAATCATCAGTAAACTGACNGATAGCATTAGTCCTGCAAGGCCAGTCCATGTTGCAGTTCCCCCAATTAGAGCAAGATAAGCAATGAAAGGAATGACTGCTGCCGCCGTACAATCAATAGATGCTGCAGAATAACCAATGCCCCACAGATACATGTTACGTCTCGGAGTAAATTTGTCATCCATCTCCGTAGTAGAATATTTGTCAACCAACTTTTGTACGAAACCGAGCAAATGGGCTGTNCCGCCNGTTAGCATGAACGCACCGAGAACGATTAGAAGAATCGCAACTGCAAGAGCGAAATAATGCAATACTCCAGACAAATTGATTATGCTTCCCAGTCCAAGTACAATAAACCCAATAATTGCGAAGAAAGTTAGTTGGCCTAATGCTGCCAATCCACCCAGAATCCAATGCGCTGGCATTTTACTCTCAAGTTTACCTGCCTCCATTAACTCATCTTCACGCTGACCAAGACCAACATAATATGAGATGTAACCAGGTAATATTGGGAACGCACAGGGCGAGAAGTACACCAAAACTCCGAGTAATAATCCCATAGTGAAAATTGCTCCAGCAGAACGGTCAACCTCCGCTAGAGAGAACCTCATTTCTTCTGCTTCGCCATCTGCAGCTGCAATAACTGCGGAATCGAATTCATCCCANCCTCCCGTCGGCGTTCCTGAACTTTCTTTGGCCACAATATATCCTTCATGGTCGATAACTAGCGCAACTGGTATCGCTTGAGCTTGATATTCCTCGACCATGTCGCCACGAGTAAACTCGATGATTTCCCATGTAATGTTGCCTTCNAGTGTTGTCTCGATGGTGAAATTGATAGATGAGTTTTCTTGAATTAGAATATCGATCCCATCAACGTCGACTTCTAAATCGTCGTTATCAGTTAATCCTAGTCCAATATCGAAACAGGATACTTCTTTTTCTGATTCATTAACTTGAGCCTCTAAACAATATGTACCATCATCAAGATCTACTTGCGATGAGTTCATACCTGAATGAATTACATCTGATTTTAGAACTGAATCGGTTTGACCTGTTGCAACAATCCATGGCATATGTGCATCTGAATCAGTGTCTCCGAATGTATCATTCAACATTTCCAGGGATTCTAGAGAATACCACATTCCGACTGATACAACTATGATTTCATAATCCCCATTATATTCTCGCCAGTCATCTATTTTTTTCTCCAAGTGAGCCTGTACTAGATGACAATTAGCNCAATCAATCGCCATGAAATCAACAACTACGACCTTGCCTCGATGGTCAGATAATTGGAACCAACCTGTTTCATTAACATATCCACTTTCTTCAACAGAACGATTTACGGTCTCAACTTCGAAATCGGGTGCTAAACGAATATTATCTCGGTCTACACCATAACCAGACGAAGCTAAATCGAACATAGAAAGACCAGCGTATCCTATTATCGAAAATAGAACAATTCCGATTCCAAGAGCCTTCCAAGTAGTTGAATCTTTGAAAACTCCGAGGTCNACTCCGAACTTTTCCTTTAGACCCATACAAAAGTGCTAATCAAGAGGAGTTATCAAACTCTCGCAGACTTTGAGCCTGAAATTATTGCAAAACTTTCTTTCCTTTCCCTGCCCAAAGAACAATTCGGAAGCAAATTCCGCCCACAATTACGCCTACTGCGCCAGACAAATAAATCCACACAACCTCATCCGCTCCAGCTACTGCTGCATCGATTAAGACATAGAGCAGAAGTACACCAGAAATAGCACCGATTGCACCACTTATTCCTAGACCGGCGGCCATGACTCCGATTTTNTTAATGAAGTCCACGCCACTACGTGAACTAAGTNAGTGATAAGTCTTGAGGAAATACGCTATCCTGCATGCTCTACATCTCTTGACATGGAGTACAAGCGATATAATGCATCATTTTCCACCAACCAATCTACTACTTCCACAGGGATTGAAACTGACATAACTTCCTTTTGGGCGTCTGTCTCATATACTGTTGAAAGCATTTTCAAAGTCGCTCTAACTCTCCACCCTTCTAGTGAATCACGATTTGAAAGTTCGACCAAGTCAACATCAAATCCACTTTCTTCGTATAATTGCTTGGTTGGTTCATCACTTGTTACCAAAGTCCCCTCTCCATGAAACTTGGTTGCATGCTCAACCCAATTAGGTGGGTCGTTGATGTCGGGAATGTGGACTATTTGCGCATCACGACCATTTAGCCAGGCTCTAATCATCGCTTCTCTCTCATCTGCAGCCCAGGGATTATTCATACTCATTTCCGCTTGACTAGAACCAATTGCAATAACAACAGGACCTTTCTCAAGTGCAGCATTTACCAAAAGTTCGTGCCCTTTGTGAAATGGTTGAAACCTACCTAGCACGATGAACATTCAAATCACTCAAAATAAGATTCCACATCCACTTCTGGCAAATCCAAGCCAAAGTCATTGAAGCAAGAAATCATTCGTTTGCATCCTTCAATCATCTCAGAAACTGGTGTCTCACCCATACTACCAATCCTGAACATTTTGCCCTTGAGATGATCTTGTGCGCCGATTACTTGAGTTGCATATTCCTCTTTGAGCCTGGTTCGCCAATCATCGTTTATTCCCTCAGGATACATAATGGCTGTAACTGTACTAGAGCGGAAAAATTCGTCTGCTAATAAATCAAAACCTAGGTCAGAAAATAGACTTCTGACACCTTTCGCCATCAAGGCACATCTAGCCCATCTCTCTTCCAATCCTTCTTGTTTCAAGTCCTCAAGAGCGGCAGCCCAGCCCATTGCGGGATTAATTGCTGGTGTCCAAGGAGTTTGATCATCATCCCCTTTCTTCAGTGCTGAAAGAATGTCAAGATAATATACAGGATTTGAATCATCCTGATTTCTAATTGCATTACAACGGTCAATAAAATGTTGATTTACTGCAATTGCCGCAATACCACTCGGACCTGCTGTGCACTTCTGTGCTCCAACTACTACTGCTTCAGCACCCCAGTCTTCGGGATGAACAGGTAGCCCACCAACACTAGTTATGCCATCGATTACAAAGGCAACTCCGTGGCGTTGGCACATTTCTGCCAACTCAGGAGCATCTTGAGTTATTCCGGAAGAGGTTTCATTGTGGCATACTGCTAATGCTTCCCAGTTTCCTCTGGCTAATTGCTCCTCTATTTCCCCTAAGTCAAAGGCCCGGCCCCATTCGTATTTCAAGTGCTTAACATTGCAAAACCTTGAGCCCATTTCGGCTACGCGTTCGCCGAATTTACCATTGGTTGGAACTAAGACACGGTCATTTGGTCTGAAACGATTGGCCATGACCATCTCCATTGCCGCCGTACCTGAGCCAGAGACAACAATTACTCGGTAACCATCGCTTCCAATCCATGATTGATTTTTCCTTTCATCAGAAGATGGAGTTAGATTGAAAGCGTAGCGCAATCCACTGTTCAGTCGTGCCATTACATCGCGAAACTCAGTCCCTCTAGCGGTAATCACAGGACTAGCTAAAGCATCCAAACATGCTTGACTCATTCTGACCGGACCCGGCACCAAGAAGCAATCCCCGTCATGAGCCATGTCACTGCGAGGCGCGCTCGGTTCAATAATTGAACTACAAACCGTCGCTGTGAAGAACTCAATGCCTTTGGGTAGTTACATGCTGACAGTGGGCATTGCGATGTTGCAAGGTGCTCGCCACCAGCATATGCAGTCAATATTGAGAGCTGCTGAAAATATTGATACTGAAATCGAAATCCGCGAACTGCGCAAGGCGAGTGATGTCGAAGGAGTCGATGCATTCATTCTACCAGGGGGTGAATCAACAGCAATGAAAATCGCCAGTCGTTATGAAAATCTTTATTCAAAAATTTGGAAAGAGATTAGGGACAATGACACTCCTGTTTTAGGAACCTGTGCAGGAGCAATTCTCCTGTCTCAGAATGGGTTAATTGAGACCTCGATTGAGCGAAACGCCTTCGGGAGGCAGAAAGAAAGTTTCCAAGCAGAAATCCAAATCAGTCTTGAAGGAGCAGACAGATTTCCTGGAGTATTCATTAGAGCGCCGCGATTCATGCAAGGTAGCAGGCACCCAATCGCTTGGCTAGAGGAAGAGGTCGTCGGTGTTCTTGAAGGGAACAAGATGGCACTGACCTTCCACCCAGAATTGACCGAAGATTACAGGTTTCATGTTTGGCTACTCGATCGTGCAAAGCGGCAGAAATGAATGGTTACAACCGTTGAATTCAAACCATTGATGCAAGACCGAATGCCCGTGCAACTACAAATGGCAAGCGAAATCGCCCCGCCCGAGCAGGGCGAGGCTGAGGGTTGTATTCAGTGCCAACGAGGTAGCAAGTTGGTACTCTTTGTAACCGGAAGATGCCACTGGGGTTGTGATTATTGCCCACTTTCAGATAACCGCAGAGAAACTCCAGACATGTTTGCAAACGAAAGACGTTGCACGAACTTCGATGAAGTAATTGAAGAAGGTAGGGCGATGAAGGCGACGGGGACTGGCATTACTGGAGGTGACCCAATGCTGGATTTCGATAAAACTGTGGAAGCTATAAAAGCCCTCAAATCGGCTTTTGGAAGTGATCATCATATCCATTGCTACACTTCTATTCCAATAAAGCAGGAGCAAGCAGTTGCTCTTGGTGCAGCAGGCCTCGATGAACTTAGATTCCACCTTCTAGATCTAAGCCTTAAGAGATACTTGAAATCGGCAATAGCAGCAGATAAAGCGGGCATTAGCGTAGGTGTCGAATTACCTGCAGAACCTGACAAAGAAGAGAAACTCCTAGCATTACTCGATGAGTTAGACAATTCTCCTGTACAGTTCCTAAATCTTAACGAGTTAGAAATCACTGTTGGAAATCAGGAGAACATGGATGTAAGAGGATTCAATTTAGCAGGAGGAATAACTGCTGCGGCTGAAGGCTCTTCAGATTTGGGCGTCAAGCTGAAAACTGTTGCTAAAGACATGAGCTTCCATGTCAAATTCTGCACTGCCACATACAAGGATGCCGGACAGTTAAGGAACAGATTCAAGCGTAGAGGAGAGGCAACTCTGCGACCATATGAGATTCTATCAGATGATGACACGATTTTATTCGGTGCTATTCCTTGCTCATTACAAGATGCCGCTGATGATGTGAAGGAGTTGTCAGAAACCTTGGGATTAATTGACGGTTGGATAAGATTTGACGCATCTACACAAAGAATTGAGTTCCCCTTATTCGCTGCTGAAGAAATTGCAGAGCACCTAAATGTCCCGGTAATGATGATTGAAGTCCATCCAACTCACGAAAGACTCGAAGTTGGTTCTGTTCATCTGAACGATGTGCGATGACAGGTTCGAAACTCTAGTTTATACTAGCCAAATGTGGAAAAATCGCTATGGCAGTTGATGTCGTATGGTTCAAGAAAGACCTTCGGACCTATGACCACAGTCCACTCATTGATGCTGCAAAATCCGACAATACAATTCTCTGCTTGTATGTCCTAGAACCAGAGAGATTTGACCTCGATGACGTGGACCCAATTCACATCGAATGGGAATTAAACAATGCAATAGAATTATCTAAATCACTTGAGAAAATTGGTGGAAGTTTACATTTTGAAATCAGCGACATAGTTACTACACTTAGCAAAATAAACTCGAATTTTAAAATCGCAAGAATTCTATCGCATGAAGAAACCGGGAACTCGTGGTCTTATCAAAGAGATAAACTGGTTCAAAAGTGGTGTCAAAAACAAAACATTAGTTGGATCGAGTTTCCAACAAATGGCGTCATACGGACGCTTCAGGATAGAGATCTTTGGAAGAGGAAAAGAGATTCTAGAATGCGAGAAAATCTATACCAACCCCCAATAATTTCAGATTGTATTGAGTTCCAAGGGGAAATCCCGTCAATGAAAACTCTAGGATTAAAATCTCGAAGATTGCAAAACTACCCAGAGCCAGGTCAAGATGCAGCCCTCAAGAGACTAGATTCATTCTTGAATGAAGAGGCAAAACAGTTTCAGTGGGCAATTTCGAGTCCGACTCTTGCGGTAAAACACGGCTCAGGCCTCTCAGTTTACCTCACAGCAGGTGCGATTTCTATGCGACGTGTTGTCCAAGCGACCAATGCTAGAATGGAGTATATTAGGAAAAATAAAGCCGAAATCAAAGACCCGACTGATTGGCTCAAAAGTCTAGGTTCTTTTAGAAAAAGGCTGGCATGGCATTGCCATTTCGTTCAAAAATTGGAAATGGAAGATAACCTAGATTTAGTTGCACAAAATCCGGTAATTGATTCTAATTTGATGAGAGTTTTAGATGAAGACAGATTCACAAGATGGAAGAATGGAACAACAGGTTGGCCATTCTTAGATGCATGCATGCGCCAGTTGTCTAGCACTGGATGGATTAATTTCCGAATGAGAGCGATGATAATGTCTGCGGCATCATACAATTTGTGGCTGCCTTGGAGAGCAACTGGATGCCACCTAGCCAGACAATTCTTAGATTATGAACCAGGAATACACTGGTCACAGGTTGGTATGCAATCTGGTACTACTGGAATCAACACAATTAGAGCCTATTCGATGACTAAACAAGGCAAGGACCAAGATCCAACAGGAGATTACATCCGCAAATGGGTTCCTGAGTTAGCGATGGTCCCTACCAAATATATCCATGAACCATGGAAAATGCCAAATGAACTGCAAGAGACGATTTCTTGTGTCATTGGACAGCACTATCCTGAACCAATATTAGATGAAATCGAAAGTAGAAAAGAAGGTATCAAACGAAGTTATGCCGCCCGTTCGAGTAAGGAATCTAGAGAAATTAGCAAGAAGGTGCTGAAAAGGCACGGTAGCAGAAGCCGACCTAGAAGGAAAAGAAGTAATCAGAAAAAATTGTTCTGAAATTACTGTTCTGATGCAACGACTACCCTTGAGGGAATTAGGACTCTGTCTTTGTACATGTAGCCAGCTTCTAACTCATCAATCACGGAGTTAGCAGGAAAGTCTTCACTTGGAGGTAATGTGGTGATTGCTTCCATCTTCGTTGGGTCAAACTTAGCACCTTTTGTCTCAATTTTTGAGACGCCATCGCTCGATAATTCAGACCACATCTTGGAACGAATTAGTCGCAAGCCTTCATCCTCGTTAACCGACAAAGCACGGTCAATATCTGCCAATACACTTAGCATCTTTCTAGCCATCACCATTCCACCATATTGAATAGCAGTGGCCTTTTCAGCCATCAATCTCTTTCTGACATTTTGAATTTCAGCATCGCGATAAGAAATCTCTTTTTCCGCAGCTTCTGCTCTCTGAAGTGCCTCTGTTAGCGGATCGACTTCCTCAACTACTTCAGTAGAATCTTCTTCATCTGTTGGATTATCAGAGATTGTATCTTCAACTACTTCCTCTTCATCGTCCATGATATATCCAACCACAAGTCATTTTTCAATTTCACGAATCCAAGAGTTTACCTAAGTTCCAATCTCCATGGCCCCATTGTTTAGCATCAAGATGTTCACGACCTAAAATATGAGCATACATTTTTTGATTAACAGCATGATGGAGTAACCTTGAATTTCTATCATGTGCTTCAAAGGTTGGAATAATTCGCGGGTCCTTAGATTCATCTAATGTCTCTCCCATATCCTTTCTACGCTGCATCCAATCAGCGCAAACTTTCTCAGAATATTCCGATTCACTCATTTGCGACAATGATTCTCTCACTTTCTCCCATACTTCGTAAGAATACATCTCATCAACATGTTCTAATTCTCTTCCTATAGCATTCTCAATGTATAGAAAACAACGACCCTCCCATGCTTCCCAATGACCAACGCTAACCCATTCGACAATCTTCAACAGAGCGTCATGGGCATCATTCGCTGACAGTACATTACGAACTGTACCTTGTCCGGAAATTTCATCTGCCAAGTCTAGAAACTCGGCTTCACAATCTATATCGAAATCTCTGCTAAGTTTCGAATCCATTGGAGGGCGTAAATCACGAAGAGAACTACTTTCCATTTGTGTAATGAACTGATTCCAATCCATTTCCAGGATTTGTTCTAGACGTTCTCCATCGGCGAGATGGAGGCGCATTTCAATCCCCATGTGGGGGCCGTGCAAGGCAATGCACATCATTCCATCGGGACCAAGTTCGCATTGATTTGTGCTAAGTAATAGATAGCATTCAAGAATACCAATCTGCCCGTTCTATGCAGGAGGGTATGATATGGCTACTATCAAAGAGCAAATACAAGCCCTCTATGATGAGATTAACAAGACTCAGAAAAACAAGGCAACTAATGCACACATTGGAAAATTAAAGGCCAAAATTGCGCAACTTAAGCTCAAGGAAGAGAAAGCTGCGGCATCGGCAAAAGCGGCTGGGCCAGCCAAAGGATTCGAAGTCAAGAAATCCGGTGACGCTTCAGTTGCTTTGGTCGGTTTTCCTTCAGTTGGAAAGTCAACACTTATCACAAAAGTTACAGATGCTAAATCAGAGGCTGGAAACTTCGCATTCACAACCCTAACCTGTATACCTGGACTTATGGAACACCGTGGAGCAAAAATCCAGATTTTAGATTTGCCAGGTCTAATCAAAGGTGCTGCTGAAGGAAAAGGTCGTGGTAAAGAAATCCTTGGAGTAATCCGTTCATGTGACATGGTCCTTTACATTGTGGATCCATTCCAAGATTCACACTTCAAAGTACTTCACAGAGAATTGGAGAATGCTGGAATACGACTGAATCAAACCAAACCTCCTGTGTTTGTAAAGAGAGTCGACAAAGGAGGAATAGATGTTCGTACAACAGTAGAACAAACACACTTGACTCCTGAAGAAATGGGAGATATCATTCGTTCTTTCGGCTATACTTCTGCTATTGTAACTCTCAGAGCAGACACAACAGCCGAGATGTTGGTTGATACAATGGTGGGCAGTCGAGTTTATTCTAAATCTGTAATTGCAGTGAATAAAATAGATATTGCAACAGAAGAAGAGATTGTTGCTGCTGAAAAAGCCTTACCACAAGATTGGCCGATTATGAGAATCTCTGCTTTCAAAGGCACAGGAATAGATCAATTGAAGGATTTCATTTACGATAATTTAGGATTCATGCGTATATTCCTCAAGCCTCAAGGACAAGAAGCGGACCTTGAAGAACCATTGATTGTAAAAGATGATTCAACCGTTGAAAACGTGTGCAACAATCTGCATCGAGACTTCGTCAGAAAGTTCAGATTCGCTAGAGTCAAGGGTCCTTCCGCAAAGTTTGACTGGCAGCGTGTGGGTCTAGAGCATCAACTCAAAGATGGCGATTTACTATCAATAATTATCAAGAGATAATTATCATTAACACCGCATCCAACTGAGGCTAATATTTCATGTAGGGCTTATCGTGATAAATGGGAAACATGACAGCGCAAATATGCCAGAACCACTACCAGATTTTGGCAACATCCGCTTTGATGGCAAATTACGGCCATCCCAAGAGGCGGCATGTAAGGAAATAATTCCACAATTAGAAAATGGTGAAACTAGACTCTATGTTGTCGCCCCACCCGGATCTGGAAAGACCGTTTTGGGACTTTATGTCTGGGCAGATTTAGTCAAGAAGCCGGCACTTGTGCTTTCACCTAATTCAGCCATCCAAGCACAATGGGCAGCTAGGACCTCACTTTTTGACATGGATGGAAAAGAAGAATACATTAGCACAGACCCGAAAAAACCGGGATTGCTTACTTCACTCACCTATCAAGCTGTAACCGCACCAGGTAAAGGCGGAGAGGATATTGAAGAAATGGCG
>PAQE01000017.1 GCA_002709705.1 Methanobacteriota archaeon
TCATTGTAGCAGCATAGTTGTCCATGTAGTACTGTGATGTGTATCCATCACAGCCTGCTTCGTCTGTAGCGTCAGTAGAAACCATGTGGTTTACCGTGTTGTAGCATGTGTCAGCAGTACCGTTTTCTTCTTGAGAACCGTTAGTCCAGATGAAAGCGTCACAAGCAGATGCGTCGATCTCTCCCATCATCATTACCTTGTGTCCAACTGCCATGTTGTAGCAGCCGTCGTGCATGTGAGGAGCAGCGTATGCTTCAATAGCCTTCCAGAATGCATATCCTTCAGCCTGGTACTTTTCAGCGGTAGTGTTGCTGTCCATCTTGGATGTGTACTTTAGAACAGCCTGTGAGTAAACGATAACTAGGTTCTTTAGAACTTCATCACGAGCGTCTACTACGCCTTGCATGTCCTCATTTTGTAGAGCGGTTAATCCAGCGTTCATTGCAGCCTCTGTTGCTGCAAATGTTGCTGCAACACCGTCTGCGTCTGCAGTTCCGAAGTCAGCAGCTCTCTTCTCCATTACCTTAGCAGGTGAGCAGCCGTAGTGCTCATCTGGTCCGTGGAAGAAAGCCCATCCTTCGTCCCATGCGTGTTGTGCATCGTCAGTTCCCCAGTTTCCTGCTTCAGCCTTTAGGATAGCAGCATTGAGTTCGTGTAGTGTGTAAGCAACCATTCCCAAGTTGACAGTCAACTTAGCAGTTCCTTGGTATCTGACTGTGTCAGAAGTTCCCTCGAAATCTCCAGTTCCGTCAAGTGCAGCCATAATGTGTGCATCGACAGATCCATTCATTCCGTAGTAGGAATCATAGTCGTGGTTCTTGCCAGTTGCAGAAGCAAATCCTGCAAGTGTTCTAAATGAACCATCGCTCTTTTGAGCGTTCTTTCCGTTCATGTAGATTTCCTTAGCGCCTGTGAAGTCATATCCTCCATCAGAGCTGGCAGCAGCCTTGATTTCACATAGATCGTTCATCAAGGAGCGGTGGTTATCTACATTGGATGCATAGGTATAACCAGCATCAGATGCGTCTAACCACGCAGGTTTTTCGTCTACAGAATCGTTGGATTCTTCTTCTTTTTCATCATCATCACTGCCTAAACAGCCTGCAAAAGCAGCGCAACTCATAAGCAGTATCAATAGCATAGATTTCATTTTCAAGCTCATCTAAATCATCTCGATTTAGGGTGCCCGAAAAGCAAGCCGTACATAAGTTTTAGGTTACCCTAAAAATACAATTTTCTGTCACACCGAAACTGGCTATTCAAGGTACTGAAGGACTATTTTCTCTTCAAAAACATCGTCTTGTGAAGAGGTAATTGGACGAGTAATAGAAAGTAGAGTCAGTTCGCCACCGGTATTTGGAAACCCTACGATAAGAACCGTGGCTAAAGTAGTTTCAAATCCATCCTTTTTGACATTGAACCTCGCTACAAAGTAATCTTCACCTGCATATTGATGACTTCCTTCTGTTTCTACTTCTTCAAGAGAGAAAGTTTCTGAATCAATACTGAATGTCGGAATATACGAATTCATCACTTCTATCGACTGTCGCATCCTTTGGTTATGCATCCCTAACATCACACCTAGGGCTACACTCGAAGAGTCTTGGGACCAAGCACAGAAAGTGTGGGGTGTCCTTGAATTCACGATTCCTATCACTGATCCGTCATAGAACCAGGTGTACTGTTCGCTTGCAGGCCATGACGCAGCGTGAGGATTCTCAGTAGCGATCGGATTACCCCATTCCTCCGCACCTTCGGGCTCTGAAACTGGATAGAGCGCAAATGAGTTCAGTAGTATAATAATTACAATACCAATTGAAATACGCCGATTTTTGAATTCACTCCATTCTGCTCTTGCTGCTGGACTGATAACAGACAAAGCTAACGCCAGAGGAATGATTACGAATAATCCCCAAGGAATAATCCATAACAATAGAACGCAGAAAAATACACCATACATCATATATTTGTCAAAATTTTCTGACTTAAATTTCAACAATCCAAATAATGTTGCCACAAGGGCAACCGATGCGAGGATGCCTCCGAACACACAATGCCCTAACACTTTGTAAGCATAAGTGCAACCCTAAATGCCATACTAAAGCGGCAGATTGTAATGGTTGAATGTGAGCACCGAGAGCGATGGAGCCATGTCTGAGCCTTTCTGGTGTGTCGTGGCGGCACATGGTCCGGGATTTCTCTACATGGAAGCCTTGGGCAAAAAGGGCCGGTGCAGGTATCCACTCGATTCATATGGAAATCAACAAAGGGACGATATTGGGACTTATTGGGCCCAATGGTGCTGGAAAAACAACCCTAATGAGGGCAATTTGTGGATTATACGATTGTGAAGGATTCGACAAGTCCAGTGAAAGAAGACGTAGGGAAATTGGCTACATGCCTGAGCAAGTACGTTGGGAAGGTAATGTTAGCGTGAAACACGCTCTAGAATCGATTGCAATGATGCGTGAAGACGAGGTTGATTTGGATGGAATTATACAAACCGTAGGTCTATCATCGAAATCTGAACAAATACTAGACAACCTCTCTCAAGGAATGAGGCAAAGACTTTCTCTAGCATGTGCGCTTATTGGAGACCCAAAAATCCTGGTAATGGATGAACCGCTAAACGGATTAGACCCACTTGCCCAAAGAGCATTTTGCAATTTACTCAGAAGTCTAGCAAACAAAGGAGTCGCAGTCGTAATCTCATCTCATCAAGTTGCAGATTTGGAAGCACTAGTCGACAGAATTGCTTTGTTACACCATGGCCAGATGCTCATTGAGGGGACTCTTGATAACATTCGCAAAGAACTCGATCTCGATGAAAAATCTGGCATAGTGGAAATGATATGCTCAGCAACTGGAATTTCACCTGATGATGTCAGTTTACAATTGTCTAATGATGATATGTTGCCGTTCAAAACACTGGGGGCTGAAGAAGAATGAGTTCCCTGAAACTTGGTTGGAACATCATGAAAGAAAGGATGACTGCTGGACGGATGATGGTAATATGGCCTCTCCTTACAATCTTCATACTGTTTTCTAGTTGGGGGCTTAGTGATCCAAAAGTCAACCTTCCTGCGAGCATAGTTGTGAATTCAGCATATGACGTAATGTATGTTGCGAGTGCTTTCATTCTATTTTCGGCAACAATGGGTGCTGTTTTAATTTCATTTGATGGAATAAGTAGAGATAGATTATCCGGCGTTTTAGAAGTTAAATTGTCTCAACCGATAAATCGCTCAATGTATGCAAGAGCACTCTTAATCGGCCATTGGGGTGCTATTTTCTTACCAGTAATGGTTCTAAATTTATTCAGTGTGTTGATAATTTGGTACAGAATTGACGACCTAATCACCATTGACGAATTTTTCATACACACATTGGCTACAGCACTAGTATTGTTGTGGTACACTTCTATTCAACTTCTAGCCTCTTCGTGGGCTAAAGATTTGGGTTCTTCAATTGCGATTGGATTAGGCCTCTGGATGATATTCACACTTTTATGGCTAGTATTTACAACCGTAGTTGCAGGATTTTCAGGTGTGGGCGTGGATGATTTAAATTCTGCAGAATTCGTGAAAATAGACGCATTCATGGACTTGTTATCTCCCAATGGCCTGTATCACCATATTTTAGAAATGCATCTAGATAACGTCGACAGAGGAATGTCACCATTGAACGTCAGCCTAGCTGCTATTGTCTGGAGCGTTTTGCCCGCCTATCTACTGACTAGGCGGATAGAACGCATTCATCCTTAACAATCATAGGAACACACTAAGAGTAATCTGCCCTACGGGCAGAACATGAAGGGAAGGTTTACTGCACTTTTGCTTGCTGTTTTGATGGCGACCATGTCAATGACCGGCACTACTATGGCTGAAGATTCTGGAAGACAAATGGACGATGTAGATTGTTCAGGTTATACCTTTGAAGACTTATTCGAGTATGATAATGCCGTATTCATGTTCCAAATTCTGGACGATTGGGCTTCATCGGATTTGTATGCTAATTCATGGGTTAATGAAAGCAGAGCATCCGTAGTCAGAGAAAACTTAGACGGTTTGTTTGAAGGATTCCCTGGAGGAAACAACTCATGGATTTCCACAGATGAAAGAGATGCTGTGAGAGAAATTGGTGCGAAGTGCATCGCTGATATGTACACTAGAATTGGAATCCGTGAAGGAATACCTCACCGTGGAGGAGTTGACTGGAATGATGTTGAGTTCGTGGAAGAAGGAATCGGTCTAGAAGAGGTCGACCTAATTCCAGAAGCACACCCTGAAGAGAGATCATGTGCAGGAAGATATGCATTTGCTAGTGCGGACTGTCAAGAAGTCCCAACCTCCGCAACCAATAACCTCGAAATTTCCATGTTTGTTAAGGATGGAGAAACTCACAACTCAAGATTCAACAAATTGCCTAACTCTGGTCAAAGTGATTTCACAGTTGCAATGAATGCGACAAATGTCACTAGTGCGACCATGATGTTCACATTCCCTTACATCGACGGAATGAGAATGGCTAACTGGACTATCCAAGACGAAACTACATCCTCTGATGGAACTGTCAATGTTGTAGAGAATCTAAATGCAGGATATATCGAAGAGATATTCCTGCCAGATGGTAGCGTTCGAATTAGTATGACAATAGGTTATGATAAGGCTGACTGGCCAATGATTCGCAATGTCTTCTTTGACATGACGACAAGCCCTCCTGAGACAAATGATAACCCAGAATGGACATCTAATGAACCTGAAGATGGCACCATTATTCCAATGTTAATAACTGGGAACAATGAAGTCGTGGCTATTTCTGGTGACACAATGACAGATTGGGCAACTGATAATGATGCTTGGGGATTGGATTGCCAGTTTGCTGAGCAGGGTTGGTCAAGTAGAATGAACGCAGATGGAGAACTACTAGTTACTCCTGGAAGTTCACAATCATCTGATGCTACATGCCACTTAGTGGACCCGTATGGAGCAATGAGTAATGCTAGCCACACTTGGAAGTTCGGAGAACCTGCAAGTTT
This sequence comes from Methanobacteriota archaeon, assembly GCA_002709705.1. Classification (GTDB taxonomy): domain Archaea; phylum Thermoplasmatota; class Poseidoniia; order Poseidoniales; family Poseidoniaceae; genus MGIIa-K1. The sequence continues at coordinate 5,039 of PAQE01000017.1, forward strand.
CTCTGTGCCAGATCGAATTGTACGCCAAATTAGTGAGAACTGGTATACAGATTCTGTAAATATTGAATCAGAGCCGTCTTTGTTAGTGCAAAACCTAGCACTTACTATCTCTGCTAGCCAGGGCGGTAATACCGGGCCGGCAACTACAGTTAACCTCGGCTCTACCCAATCAAATGATTCAATCAGTTTATCCGGTATGTCACCGGGCAGTTTCATGATCCATATCACAGCAACATCTCCGGGAATGCTAGATTGGGAAATAGAATTGGACTTTGAAATCGAGAAAGAAAACACTCCCCCTGTAGTCATGGTTAACATGGACCAGATTGAAGGAACATATGCGACATGGTCATCTGATGGGTACTCGTTCAGCCTTTCTGGAACTGCTCTTGACCCTGACGGCGGTACAGTTGATTTGACCGCAACAATGTGTGGAGAGACTACAAACAGCTTCACACAGAACGGAGATTCGTGGATAGTAAGTCTATCAATTGCTAAGTGTGTAGCTCAAGGACTTACTACTCAATATGATGTTGTAATCAGTGCAACAGATTCGGTTGGTGCAAGTTCTATGGAATCTGTCAGCATCCCAGACCCTTACGCATCAGACAACTCTGGCTCTGATACTGTTGTTGATGACTCTGAAGAAGAAAGCGGGCTACCTTCATTAGGCATGATTGCGACTATTGTTGCTATGTTAGGAGCGGCTCTTTTACTTCGCAAGGATTGAATAAATTCCAACTTTTTGAGGCTTTGCGATGTTCAAAGGACGAGTAGAGAAAGTCAGTCATGAAGGCGGACTGCTCGTTAGTTACACCGGAGCTTGCCCCGCTCTAGGCTCAGTAATGGTAGATTCTGGTGAAAATTATATCGGCAAAGTCGATGGCGTGATTGGTAATTTGAACAATTCTCTAGTTCATATCGCTCACCTAGATCGACAGGCTAATCCTCGCAACATGGTAGGTCTTGAAATTACAATACGTACCAAAAGGCCCAGAGATAACAATCGGTCAAGAGACAATAGTCGAGGGCGAGAAGAAAGGCGTGGAAGAGGACGTAACGAGAGAGGAAACCGCGACAGAAATAACTCGAATAATAGAAGTAGAGACGGTGGAAACAATCGCGATTGGGAGTGCTCTAAATGCAATAACAAGAACTTCGCTTTTAGAACTGAATGCAATCGCTGTGGCGAGCCAAAAGGTCGTGGCGGAAGGGATAGAAGAGGACGAAACGAAAGGGGCTCGAACAAAGGAACTCATTCAAACAATGACTGGATTTGTAGCGAATGTCAAAACTCAAATTTCTCATTCAGAACGGAATGTAATCGCTGTGGTGCTCCCAAAGGTAGAGGCAGAGGTTCGAGCAAACAATGGAAAGGAAATGACCGCAGAGCCGGTGATAGAAGAGATACACCGCAACCTAGGCCAGGAGATTGGGAATGCCCCCAGTGTGGGAAATCCAATTTCGCCAAACGGAATGACTGCTTTGGATGTGGACGCTCAAAGAGAGTTGGCGGTCCTAAGAAAAGGGGCCATCATCGCAAGCTGAAGGACCCTCCTCCTTTACATCCAACCAAATATGAAAGAAGTAAACGGAGGGATAGATAATGAGTGCGGAGAGTCATTATCTTGATGCAATTGAAGCAGAAGAGAATGAGGACTTTGAACAAGCCTTGGAACATGCTAGACTTGCTGTGAAAGCAGATCCTGAACACTCCAATGCGTGGTGGATGATAGTAGGACTATTGGCTCCGGACGGCAAATATCCTGACATTGAACAAGCATCACAAGCATTGGTCGCCTGTAACAAAGTCGTGGACTTAGACCCTACTAGGGTGGACGCATGGGTAAAAGGTGGCCGTCTTATGATAGATCATCTTGGACTATACGAGGATGCCTTGCACTGGTGGCAAAGGTGTCGAGAAGCTGCACCTTTGGAATCTGTGCCGATTGTAGAGCAGACTACAATCCTGTCAGATTTAGGAATGTATGGTGAGGCAAGAGATAGATTGAGCGCTTTATTTGAAGAAAATCTCGATATTGCTAACTCGCAACTATCACGAATTTCTCATTTACATAAAACTCTAGATATGTCTGCACAACAAGACCAAGATTCACATTTCAAACCATGGAAGAAAAATCATGGAGGTTGGACTGCGATAAAAATGAGGTCGCATAAAGCACCTGTTTCTGAGAATATGCTGTTCATGATTACTACGATTCCTTTCTTGATGCTGGAAGTTTTTGCATCGAGATCCATATTTGGTGATGGATGGGGTGGATTCTGTCTAACCAGCCTACTGATTCTGGTCACAGTAATTGTTGGAATGGCATTTACAAGAAAACTATACTACCGCGTCAACAAACCTGGATTCAACTTACTTAGAGCGATTCAGTTCGAAGCTAGTTCTGCAAAAATCGTCATTCCCGAGGACATACGCCGCTCAAAACTATACCTATTCCTGTTTTCTCGACACCCCCCTGCATTCCAGCAAAGGCTTGAGAAAATCATTGCTGCTGATAAGAAACTTCCAAAGAATTGGAAAATGAAACTTCCCGATTTTGATTCACACCTCGATGAAATAGGTTACATCGAAGATGGAGAAGAGGAATCTGAACTTTCTTCATATGAAGAAGAGTAATCATGTTCCCGCTGTGTAATCTGTTGAGTATGCAATTTGCTCTTCAGTCAACTCATCAATTGAGAAACCAAGAGTACTCAATTTCGTAGTTGCTAAATCCATATCCTGCTCTAGGCTAATATCGTAAACCTTGGTTTCCATTGCTTTTCCTTCAGCAGCAAGCCTACACAAGGAAAGGAACTGATTTGCGAAACTCATGTCCATGACCTCTGAAGGATGACCTTCTGCTGCTGCGAGGTTAACCAGGCGTCCTTCTGCAAGCAAGTGAAGTCTGCGACCGTCAGGCATAGTGTATTCTTCATTTTCAGAACGAATGGTTCTGACAGAGGATGACATATTTCGCAAATCTTCAATGTTTATCTCACAATCGTAATGGCCTGTATTAGAAATCAACGCACCGTCTTTCATAACTTCCATATGGCGCCCGACAATGACATCCTTCATTCCAGTAGCAGTACAGAAAATATCGCCTAGTGGCGCAGCATCATCCATCTTCATTACTCTGAATCCGTCCATTACTGCTCTAAGTCCAGGAAGTGGATCTACTTCGGTGATTATCACATTTGCACCCATCCCGCGTGCACGTATCGCAACTCCTTTTCCACAGTGACCATAGCCTGCGACAACGAATGTCTTACCTGCAATAAGTACGCTAGTTGCTCTGATAATTCCATCCAGAGTTGATTGGCCTGTACCGTATACATTGTCGAAATCCCACTTGGTTATTGCATCATTGACTGCAATAACTGGATACTTCAAATCCCCAGCTGCAGCCATTGCTCTCAATCTGTGAACTCCTGTTGTGGTCTCTTCGGTTCCGCCAATCACAGTTGCAGCGTATTCTGATTTTTCACCATGAACTCTAACAATCAAATCTGCTCCATCATCAAGAGTCAATGTCGGCTTGAATTCTAAGGTCTTGTCAATACACCAATAGAAATCTTCCACTGATTGGCCATGCCATGCGTAAACAGAGTATCCTTCTCTTGCAAGCCATGCTGCTACATCATCTTGAGTCGAGAGCGGATTGCAGCCCGACCACGAAATTTCGGCACCAGCTGCCTGGATCGTCTCAATTAGAACTGCGGTTTCTTTGGTTACATGTAAGCACCCAGCAACGCGCATTCCTGCGAGAGGTTTGTCAATCTCCGCTTGCTTGCGCAGTGCTGCTAGTACGGGCATTCTGGAGCGAGCCCAATCAATTCGCATAGCGCCTTCATCAGCGAGACTCAAGTCCGCAACCGTATATCTCTCACCCTTGTCCATGGACACGGGCGAGCGGGCATACCTCAAAGGTCAATCGGTTAGATGTCCGCTCCTAGGAGCGTGAACCTACCTCAATTTCGCTATTGTTGCTGTTGGAAATGCCCAGCATATTGTTGGGCATAGGCCCGGGCAGTCTCCTCTGGGTATCCTTGAGCAATCAATTGCTGTACGTATTGCTCCATAGGGTCCATTTGAGCCACTCCTGCGTATCCAGCAGCTGTTGCTGAGAAGTCGCCACTCATCTGGGAATCAATGACATCGTCTTCCTTTCCACCCTTCAGAACGAAGAATAGAGACAGGATTACAATGAACGCTAATCCTAGTCCACCGCCTATGTAGAGCATCATATTGTCGCTTCCACCGCTTTCAGTTTCGTCCTCAACAGGTGCCTTATCAGGGATTCCATCTTCATCTGAATCGGTGAAATCTCCTGACCATTCACACTCTGAAGTGTCTGTATTCCAAATCCAGTAAGCATCCGGTTCAGCATCTAGTACCTCGACTGGAACTTCCAAGCCTTGACATGCTGGAAGTGTAATCTCAATCCAGTAGATGATAGGCCAGCGCTTGTCATCGCCTTCGTAAACCTTCAAGAATACTCTCTTGGACTTGGTTTCGTTGTCGAATAGATCATCAATATTCAATGTCAATTCGAATCCGTCGCCGTCACCTAGAGGATCGGACTTAGCCCACTTTCCTTCTAGTTGTAGTGTGTATTTTGCCACAGCTGTTTGGTCGAATGTAGTGTCTTCAAGAGCAGCCTCAACGTATACGTCACTTTGCTCTGCACCATCGACAATGTTACCTGTTAACGTAATAGTGTCACTGTCAACTTTTGTTCCGTTTAGGGACAAATCGATTTGGATAGTTGGTTCGGCGTCTCCGAATCCTTCAGGAACTACAGAGAAGTACATCTTGTACTTGTCAGAACTCTTTCCTGCCTGGTCGAATACAACCAATTCAATACGGATTAGTGACTCAGTTTGACCACTTGGGTCTACAGTTACATTGTTGAATGTGTATGCCCAATCTCCATCGCTTGACGCTGGAGTGATGAACGTGTGACCTTCCAACTTGTAATTGTCCTCATTGTATGGTTTGTCGAAGAGAACTGTCCATTCATAGGATTCAATTCCGTTGCCGCTTAAAGCGTCTGCGTCTGATGAGTTTCCTGCGTCAAAGTTAACGGTCAGTGAACCTGTATCGTCCATGTGTATTCTCTTTAGAGGCCAATCGACTCCTGAAACAGACTTTACTCCACGGTCTTCAATAGGTCTGTCAAATGGTTGCTCATTTTGATTAATTGAAGTGTCGACCACTACATCTGCTACCGGACGATACTCGTCCGCCCTTGTATCATCAGTCATCACTGTGACAGAGATTGTACGAGAGTGGCCCGCTGCATCGTGCAAGAAGAGAGTAATTTCCCAAGTTGCACCTTGTAGACATCCAGTCGCAGAGGAAAGGTCTACCTTACAGAAGTTGACTGTAGGGCTCATTACATCGGTGTGGTCAGTACCACTAGCCATGGATGCTCCTGCCCAATCGGTAGGTCCGCTCATCACCCAATCTGTTGACAAGGTTTCTGTTGCTGTTGTTGTGTATCCGAAGGTTACCTCTGAGTTGCTCTTCATGTAGTGGAATGCATATCCGCCAGTTGAAGGGTCAAAGGAAGGAACTTCTCCGTTGATGGTCAAATCTAGACCATTTCCTAGTGTACCGAATCCAGTTGGATAAGGAGTCACATGGTAGGATAGCATGTTACCTAGTAGAGGGAAGGTAGTGCTGTTAGCACGGTCAGACACACTCTCTACATCGATTGTGGTAACAATCAATCCACCATCGACATAACTGCACACACCAAGAACGGTGTCTTGCACATCTGCTTCAGATTGCAATAGTCTCTGGAATGAACCGCCTTCCTCAGAGTATCCGTTACAAGCACGTGGAATCGAAGTCGCAGATGCACTCTTAGTGTTGATAATTGCTTCAGTGACTGTTCCGAATTGGTCGAATCCTTGGAAAGCTGCTAGATCTACACTATCCAATATAGGATGGTATGGATCTGCGACTTCCATATTGCTGTAGGTGATTCTGGTTTCAGGAGTGTCCCTCGGTTGGATATCCATATCGAATGGCAGTAGGCTTTCACCGGTTGAAGAGGAGTACTCGTAATAATCGGTTGCTCCTGACAGGTGAACCTGCACTGTACCACCAGCGGACATGAAACTCTTCAGAGCGTTCTGGTTGGAAGAACCGCCAATCAACTCGTAGTATCCCTTGCCACCTTCATCGCTTGGCTTTGCAGTATTCACCTCTTGCCAAGGCATAACCACCTTGTCGTAGTGTGTCAACCAACCCAGGTCAAGATATTCTGACCAGTCATTAATGTCATACTGAGTGTATGTTAATCCTAGAATGACTAAGTCTTCCTTGATTGCTGTAACTCTTGTTGAATCACCAGAAAGAATTGCGATGTCAATCTGGTCAGCAAAAGCTGCATGGAAGTATCTTTCATTACCTGAGGTGCTGCCATCAGGAAGAGTTGCGTAGTAACTGATGTTGTACTTGTGTCCATCAACCCATCCATTCCAAGGAGTGAATGAGATGGTTGTTCTCTCATGCGGACCGAGGGTCTGACTCGGTCCTGCAGTAGTGGTATGTACCTGAGTTCCACTATCCATGTCAACAACGTTCATGTGGAATGTGTAGTCACCCTGTAGAACACCATTGGTTGCGGATAATGTCCAGTCATGTGTCTTAGCACTGTCAATTGGCAGTACACAATCTAGAACTACGTCTGACAAACAAGATAGTTGATCTGGTTTGCCCAGAGTAATATCTACACTTTCAACTGAGAAGATGACTCTTCCAAGGTTGTTGGCTAGTGAAATCTCATCGTATCCATACCAAGGAGTTCCTTGAGTAGCATTGTCGAAGATTGATTCTACCTCAATCTTGTAAACACCAGAGACGAAGTCGTGGTTTGCGATGGTAATTGTTCGGTTCTCTTCAGCATCCACATCTACAACTGTAGTGCTGTAAACTGCATCTTGAGTGAAGGAGAACTCCTGCAAGGAGATGTTATCGAAAGCAACTCCACGTACGCCATCGTTCTGTCCGTTGTGACCATCATCGTTTGAGCGGAACTCGAAGTTGATGTCAACAGTTGAACCTGCTAGACTGATACATTCATCAGTCCAAAGGTTAGAATCTGGAGAGGTTGTATTGACAACATACAGGTGTGTTAGGTCAATGCTTCTGCTTTGAACTAATCCGTCACTGTTGAAGAACACATTGTAATTCCCAGAACCACCGTTGACGTTAGTCGGATCACCAATGTATTCGATTTCAGTATTGTCTAGAGTGGTCTCATTCTCTGGATCAATGAATCCGTTACCATCTTCGTCAACAATACAGAAGCCGTCTTCGTTGTAATCAATCCATTGTCCGTAAATTAGACCATCATAGTCAGAGCCACCTTTATTCCAATCCACAGTTATCGCTGCATAATCGTTAACCGATGAAGTAGCACCCGATTGCTGAATCTCGAACCATGTTTCTGCGAAGTATTCGAAGTTTAGAGCAACATAGTCGCCAGACATGCTGGTCAGGTCGATATCTGGGATTGTTAGAGTCTCGTTCTCCCATACATCTCCGAAGCTGTTTGCAGTATCACATGGGTGTCCGAACCAATATGCGTGAGAGCCGAATATCTGCTCTGTACAACTAGAATCGTCAAGAATTCCTCCGTTTGCGTTTCCGTCGTCAGTGTATCTGAATCCTGCGGAACCGCCCTCGAATCCTTCTTCACAGACTACTAATGGTGAACCACAGTAAACATCCGTAGGAAGTGCACTGTAGACCTTAGCCTCCAAGTCGAAGGTGACATTTGTGTTACCGAGGTGCTCTACCTTTACATTGATTGGGAAATTACCTTCAGCATACAAACTTCCAGGTTTGAATGATGTTATTTCCATGACGGCTGGATCATAGATATTGAAAGCAGTAATGTAACCAACAATTTCATCGTTCGCTGGTTGTTCATCTTGGCCGTAATTCAAAACAGCAGAGATACGGTAGGTTGTTCCATTAGTGAAATCAGCAGAAATAGCCGTAGTATAATCCTCGTTTGGAGCGAGATTGTTCATGTTTATGTTAGACTGCTGATTTTGTACATTAGACGTGAATGCCGTGTTTTGCTTCCAAATTGTAACATTGTCTATTGCAAAACCGTCTCTTCCAGACCATGTGGATTCATTGGAACCAACGGAACCTTCCCAGCCGGACTTGAATCTGAATCGAATGTCTACTGTTTCACCACTAAAACGAGACAGGTCAAATGCACCTAGGTCTTCCTCAGTGAAGTTACCCCAGCCATACTGAGTGCCTGGGATTGCACCTCCATATCGGAAAATTGCAGCATCTAAACCAGTGTTAGCTTCACTCTCAAGTCTACCGTTGTCATATCCTCCCCAATAACTGGATCCGGATGCACATTGATTGGAGAAGTAAGCGGTGGTTGGACAACTGACTGTAACCCATCCTACATCTTCAGAGAATACCTCAATCATTGCAGCATCGTCCCAGACTTCTGCAAGAACATATCCGTTGGCATCTTGTGTGTATAGGTCGGACAGTCCAAGGTGTCTGAACAGTTCAACGCTCATCCAAGCACGGTCTGCTCCGGTTAAGTCGACATCGTTCAGAACCAAACCTTCATCCCAGTTTGGTTCATATCCAGACCATGTATCTCCACTGGAGTTAGTCTTCATCATTCCAGACCACATGAAGTCTGTAGGATTGTTTGCATTAGCGGATTGAGCTGGTGCATTGTTACCTGCAGTGTGCCCAACAGTGCTGTTAGCAGCAACTTCCTCGTGCCAATGGCTTACTCCATAGTAAGCTTCAGTAGTCCAGGTACATCCTGTTCCGCATCCACTTCTGTCTTCTGGATTGTCCCAGTCCATGGCGTAAACAGTAACATTGGAAGAAGCCGATTCATCGACTTCCTTGATTTCAACATCAAGTGTTGCTTGTCCGTTTAGGATATCCATTCCTGTGTTAGTAACAGTAACCTCAACTTCACGAGTACCCTCTCCAAGAGCCCCAACATATGCGTCGGTTGGAGAAATGTCGATGCTTGAAACAGCCAAGTCCTTGTTGTCCATCTCAATTACAACAATTCGGTCATATGATCCATCCCAACCGAAGTTGTCATCGTAAGTAAATTGGTCATAAGCACCGTGTCCTACAATTAGGTCGGGTGCGCTATTTGCTCCTCCAATAACCTGTCCGATAGCCACAGTAGTAGGCCTCATAGCACCGAAGTACTCCAGAGGATTCATGTGTCCACCGTTACCGTTGGAAAGAGTAACTTGTACGCTTGTTGGAAGATTCAGGTAATAGTTGGAAGTGGTATCTCCAGTAGACGAAGTTGAGTTTGACTGCTTAAATTTAGCAGCGTGAACGAAATCAGGTTCGCCGTCACCGTTCAATTCTCCGACAGTAACTTCCCAAGCGATGTAGGGTCCGAAGTATACCGTCTTGGTTTGACTGTAGGTGTGAGTCGACTGGGTGATTGTTGCGTAGCTAACATTCTCTGTGTTTCCATCATTGATGGCCACTACATCGATAATTCCATCGTTGTCTAAGTCTCCGATGTCAAATCCACCGAATTCAGGACCTAGAGCGTGTACGTGTAGAGAACTACCTGTTCCAACTTGTCCACCAGCTGTTGTCCAAGTAAAGGTTGCAGGGAAGGAGTTGGTTTGACAATCAAACTCTAACACTGTTACGTTGTCAGACTTACCAGGATTAGTTGCAGCTCCTGAAATATAGTCAACTCCTTCTGAGCGCACTAGCCACAAATCTACGTCATCGCAGCTTCCTTGCAAACCGGTTTGACTGGGTTCTCCCCAGTCACCTAATTCTAATTCTCTATACGCATTTTGTGTCGAATCTCCAAGGCTGGTAATCTGAGCCTGTGTTGAGGAAGTAATTGGGCCGCGGTATGTAACTACACGCTGGTTTTTCAAGTCGGCAAGCAACTCTAGAGTGACGATATCATCGTTGCCATCTTGGTCCAAATCAGCTACTGCAAGGTCCCACATCCAAACTACATCGAATTGCTCTCCGATAGTGAATGTGTCAACACTGCATCCATCATTTTCGATGATGGTTACGTTACCCGGCTTGTCGACTACAATTGCACCAGATGCATCTTGGCGTAGTGGACGGTTTCGTGCATAGATTACAATGTCAACAGCATTATCGCCGGTGAATTCACCAACTTCAACTTGCTGAGTATTGGAATGATCTTCGAAATCCGCATCCTGGTTAGGGTTTGCAGATGTCCATATATCGGAACGCTTCTGGAAATGACCGTTTTCATTCCACAGAACTGAAATTTTCGTACTACGGTCGTTCGCAGTTACGATATCTAAATCGCCATCACAATCAAAATCGCCTAATGCGACATCGACAGGGTCTGTGTCAGTCGTATATGTCCTTGAAGTCGAAGCAGACACAAGGTTTGCGGCGGTCGTTGAAAGTAACATTACTAAAACTAAGAATAACGCTCTTCCGCGTCCATCTTCATTCATACTCTTCCAAAGCATCATCATCACTCATTTCCTCGGAATCCAACTACCACTTTAATTGCTTTGGAATGATGTCTGAAAGCGATTTGCACAAATGCCGCGCAGTGCAACGTTTTTTTCAAACACGAAATAATCCGTGAAGAATCACAATCCTGAGGCTAACCAAGCGGGAGAAGGACCCCATCCTGTGTTGTTTCCACCATGAACTTTGACGATTTTACCAGCTCTAAACATTCCTTCCAAGAACAATTCGAGTTCTAGACCCTCTCTGTCTCCAAGGAAGTCACTAGCTGCGAGTGCGATTGTTTCGGTAGTTATCGCCGTTACACCATGAGTTCTAACCACAATTCTTAGCAATTCCTTCAACCACGATTCTGCCATAGGATCCTTAACCATAGGGCCTTGTGCTGGATGTGGTTCTTCAATCTCTTGCAGTTGCTCTCTCAACTCATCTGCTGAAGGGCTAACCGGTCGCTCCAATCCTACTTCAACCAATTTGGCTGCGAGATTTAATTCACCTATTGGCCTTCTGACAACAGGTATTCTGGAAGGATCTGGTTCAGGACCCATGTCCCTTGGTTTTCCAGATTCTACGGAAGAATCTGAAGCAAATCCGGAATTGGAAATAGACGTACTATCAACGGCCATTGGCATTGCCCAACCAACCTTTGCTAGTCCTAATTCAGATACGATTCCTCGTACCCAGTCAGCTTCACCTTCAAGAAGGACATCAATATCGTCATCATCGCTGCGGAATCGATAGCGAATGTAGCCTCTCAACTCCTGCATGCTTTGCCCTAAGGGCGATGTGACATCAACCCACCGGTTCTACTGTGCAAGATTTCTCAGGACAGTGTGCAAGATTCCTCCATTTCGGTAGTAGTCAACTTCCACAGGAGTATCCAGCCTAACATCAACTAGGAATTCAACAGTTGAACCATCAGATTTGTTAGCGGTTATTGTCAATTCTTGCAATGCTTGTACATCATCAGTAACTGGGATATCAAAAGATTCTGTGCCATCAAGGCCCAGAGAGTCCGCATCTTCACCCGGTTTAAATGTCAATGGAAGAACACCCATTCCTACAAGATTTGACCTGTGAATTCTCTCGAAAGAAGTAGCTATTACTGCTTTTACACCAAGTAGGTATGTGCCTTTAGCAGCCCAGTCCCTACTACTTCCTGTGCCGTACTGGGAACCCGCTAATACTACCATTGGAACCTCGGAATCCATCGCTGCTTCGAAGACTGAAGTGACTTCTCCTGTCCTGTAATTGAGCGCAAATCCACCCTCTGTACCTGGGGCCATTTGATTCCTTACTCTGACATTAGCGAAAGTACCTCTCATCATGATTTCATGATTGCCTCTTCGGCTACCGAATGAATTGAAATCATCTTGTTGAACATCGCGCTCTAGAAGCCACTTTCCGGCAGGACCATCTGCAGGAAATGCGCCAGCAGGCGATATGTGATCAGTAGTTATTGAGTCCCCTAGTTTAAGAAGAACTTTAGCACCTTCAATTGATTCGATAGGTTGCGCTTCCTTGGAAAGACCTTGGAAGAAAGACGGCAGACGAATGTAGGTAGAGTCTTCTTGCCACGGATAAAGCGGTGATTCTTCGCTAGGAATCGAATCCCACCTAGGTTCTTGCATTACGGTTGCATACCTTTCTCTGAACATTTCTGGAGTTATTTTTGCCATAGCAGCATCCAATTCTTCACTTGTTGGCCAGACCTCGCTCAACATTACAGGCTCGCCCGTCCTGTCAAAGCCAATTGGTTCAGTTGTCAAATCCACATTCAAACTACCCGCTATTGCATATGCGACTACTAAAGGAGGGCTTGCTAAGTATGATGCCTTGACTTTCTGATGAACTCGTCCTTCGAAATTACGATTACCCGAAATCACAGAACCAACTATCAATCCAGATTCGTCTATGGCTGCTTCAATATCTTCAGGTATTGGTCCTGAGTTGCCAATACAGGTCGTACAGCCGTAACCTACATTGTTGAATCCTAGTGCTGCTAAATCCTTGTCCAAACCATTTGCTTCGTAGTACTCAGTCACAACTCTAGAACCGGGCGCAAGAGAGGTTTTCACCCAAGGTTTAACCAACAATCCGCGTTTTCTAGCTTTCCTTGCTAAAAGGCCTGCTGCAAGCATAACTCCTGGATTCGAAGTATTGGTACAGGAGGTAATCGCCGCAATAACAACATCACCATGATTGAGATCATAATCCCCACCAACCAGTGATGATTTAGATAGATCTTCATCTGTTAAACCATGACCTTGATGTCCAAGTTCGTGTGTCAATGAATTTTCAAAGTGTGAAGCCATCTCTGACAAATCCACCCTATCTTGAGGCCTCTTGGGGCCTGCTAAAGCAGGTTCAACTGTGGAAAGGTCTAATTCTAACATTGCGGAGTAAACCTTCTCCGGGGAAGAAGGATCGTACCACAATCCTTGAGCCTTACAATATGCTTCCACTCCAGCGATATCCTCTTCATTCCTACCTGTGAGTCTCATGTAGGCTAGCGTGTTATCATCAACTGGGAAGAAGCCGCAGGTGGCTCCATATTCTGGCGCCATGTTGGCAATTGTAGCACGATCTGGTAATGATAGAGCAACCATGCCTTGACCGAAGAACTCTACAAATTTGCCAACGACTCCATGTTCACGAAGCATCTCAACGATCCTTAATGTCATGTCAGTGGCTGTTACACCAGTATTCAGTGATCCAGTGAGTCGGAAGCCTACTACATCCGGTGAAAGCATGTAAATTGGTTGGCCAAGCATTACAGCCTCGGCCTCGATTCCACCAACACCCCAACCAAGGACACCTAATCCGTTAATCATGGTNGTGTGAGAATCAGTCCCCACTAACGAATCGGGCAACCATACGCCATTTTCTTGACGNGCAACCGTAGCAATCCACTCCAAATTTACTTGATGGACAATTCCTCTTGAAGGAGGTACTGCTCTAAAATTCTCTAGAGATTGCTGACCCCATTTGAGAAATGTATATCTTTCCATATTTCGGTGATACTCAATGTCCAAGTTCAAGTCAAGGGCTCCTGGATTTGCACCGGAAATATCTACCTGGACTGAGTGGTCTATCACTAGATCCACTGGAACTTGGGGATTTACTTTTTCAGGGTCCCCGCCCATCTCAACCATTGCATCTCTAAGCGCAGCCAAATCAACTACTGCAGGAACTCCGGTGAAATCTTGTAAAATAACTCTTGAAGGACGAAAAGGGATTTCTCCTCTCTCCCCATTTGCAGTCCAGCCGGCGATATTGCGTACATCCTGTTCAGTGATTAGGAAACCATCGCAGTTCCTCAAAGCNCCTTCCAAAAGTACACGGATCGAATAAGGCAGAGAGGATGTATCAATTCCAGAATCATCCAATGAATCAAGCGAATGGTAATACCCCCCTAGTGGGAATTCTTTCTTCGAAAAGAATGAATTCGACTCGCTCATGTATCATGTGCGATAGACCCAATCATATCAACATGCCTTTTGATGGCTCAATCACCAAAATTGGTACCAAGGCGTTCCATCAATGATTCCATCGTCAGTAATCTCGATTGAAACAATTGTAACATCATTTACCGGCTTATCATTCTGTCCGGTTGCCACAGAGGAAATTGAATCTACATTCTCAAGGCCATCTGTTACCGTCCCAAACACTGTGTGAACGCCGTCGAGATGGCTNGGGGTACTATCCGATGGAACGATGTAAAATTGACTTCCTCCAGTGTGAGGAGCATTGGTTTTTGCCATTGCTAATGAGCCGGGATTGTGAGTCAATCCGTTATCTGCTTCATCAGGCATAGTCCAACTGGACTGACCACATGCATCGGAACTGTCTTGAGCTTGTCCATTACAGTAACCGTACCACTTAGCGGCATATCCTCCAGTTCCTGCTTGATTCACAAAGTCTCCTCCTTGAATCATGAATCCTGAAATAATCCTGTGGAAAATTACGCTGTTGTAATTTCCATCTTCAGCGTGAAGAATGAAGTTCTCAACATGAATCGGTGCTTCAGCTCTATGTAGTGCGATTGTGATGGTTTCATCATGGAAAACACCGTCCGTATCAGTCCAAGTTACCCTCATTACTGCTTCACCATCTTCAAATCCATCATTAGATTGGAGAAACTGAATCGCTGCTAAAAGGAGCAATAGTGCTGCAACGACAGCGAATAATCCTGCTGGAGTGGGCGTACCATCGTTTACTAGTCTAGGAATGATGGTTTGAGAAATCCTCTTGTCTTGCATTTCATTTAGAAGTTGATTATACTGAGCATTTGCCTGCTTATCCCTAGGGTTAATTTTCACGGCGTCTCGGTACAAACTAGCCGATTTTCTGTAATCCGAGGCGGAGCCGGTTTTCCCCGCCTTTAGGTGCATTGACTTCCCAGCTAATCTGAGCGTAGTAGCCTCTTTCCCATCCGCATCAACTTGACGTAGGATGGAAAGTGCTTCTTCATACATGCCCTTATCCAGAAGTTTTTCTGCTTCTTTCCAAGTATCAGCGATATCTTTGTCGGCCATAATTCGCCGACAACCGCTTTGGTTTTGAGGCCTACCCTTAGGAAAAATCGAATTTTGTCGCCAACACATTCAAAGGTCGCAGGCCAACGCAGGGGGTCAATGGACAACCCCCTTCGGGGGGATGGCGTAGGGTTGGAGCCAAAATGGACAAGATTGTAAACGACTTTACCATCAACATCGCCACAGCCAATGGTACTGGCTCACAGTCCGCNAATCTNATTCTCCTGCAAACATTGTTCGACATGGGAATTCCAGTTAGTGGAAAAAATCTATTCCCTTCAAACATCTCTGGATTACCAACTTGGTACATCGTTCGTCTGTCTGAACAGGGATATCAAGCGCCTGGAGACAGAACTCACATTCAGATTCTAGTTAACCCTGCAACTTGGGAAGAAGATTTGGCCTCACTAGAACCAGGCACAGTAGTTATCTGGAATATGGATTCTAAGATGCCGATGGAAAGAGAAGATGTGATTTCTTATCCTGTTCCAATGACAAAAATAGCAAGAAAACTCAATCCAAAACTGGCTAGAATGATTGCAAACGTCGTTTATGTAGGAGTTCTAGCTGAACTTCTTGGAATGGATCAAGAGGTATTAGAAGCGGCTATTTCAAAGCAGTTTGGTGGAAAAGAGAAGGCCATCGAATTAAACGCAGAAGCCGCTAGACTAGGAAGAGCATATTGTGCTGAAGAATTCACCAAGAGCGACCCCTATTCAGTAGAATCAAGGGAAATTGAAGAAGGTGGATTCTTTATTGAAGGAAATGAAGCCATAGCATTAGGGTCTATTTTTGGTGGAATACAGATGCTGGGTTGGTATCCAATTACACCTTCTTCAAGCGTGGCTGAAGGAATTATTTCTTGGTTGCCAAAACTCAGAACAGATGAAGGAAAGGCAACCTACGCAGTCATACAGGCTGAAGATGAGTTGGCCGCTGCTGGAATGATAATTGGTGCTGGTTGGGCAGGAGCTAGAGGCCTTACAGCCACTTCTGGACCTGGTATTTCATTGATGCAAGAATTCATTGGACTGGCGTATTTCGCTGAAGTCCCGTGTGTATTTTGGGATATTAACAGGGTCGGACCATCAACTGGCTTACCAACTCGAACACAACAAGGGGACCTAACTATGCTTTACGAAAGCAGCCACGGCGATACAAAACACATTGTATTCATCCCAGGAACTGTTGAGGAATGTTTCGAGTTTGGATGGAAAGTCTTCGATGCATCTGAAAAATATCAAACTCCTGTCTTCGGATTCTCAGATCTCGACTTAGGAATGAATAAATGGGCATGCCGTGGTTTTGAATANCCTGATGAATCCATGGACCGAGGAAAAGTTGTTCTCACACAAGAGCAGATGGATTCTATCGAAAATTACGGCCGATATNGAGACGTTGATGGAGATGGAATNCCNTACAGAACATTACCTGGTTCTGGCNTAGATCCAATCCTATACCGAGGAACCGGTCACGATGAAGATGGAACATATTCCGAAAAACCTGATGTTTACTACAAACTCATGCAAAGGCTTGGACGGAAAATAGATGGGGCTAGAGATTACCTGCCTGCNCCTATCATCAAAGAGGACGAAAAACAGGAACTAGGTGTCATTTTTTACGGATCGATGGAAAATACAATTGATGAAATTGAAGACATCGTCGAAGAAAANTCGGGTAAGAAGATTAGTACTTGCAGAGTTAGAGCGCTACCACTTCATAGCGAAGTTGAAGCGTTTATAGAAAAACACGAGAAAATAATTGTTGTAGAAATAAATCGAGATGCACAACTTTATGGAATCATGCGAAAAGAGTATCCACTTCATCTGCTTAGTAAAATGCTAAGCGTTGCATACAGCGATGGAATGCCTCCAAGGGGCAGACTATATGCCGAGCGGATATTAGAGGTACTTGAGGAGGCAGAAATATGAGTGAGAGACGAGCGAAGGTCGTTAAACTCAACGTCATCAATGAGCCAAAAGATTCCTACACTGGAGGGAAATCATCACTTTGTCCTGGATGTGGACACGACCAGATTTCTAACGTAATTGTATCTGCAGCATGGGATAATGGATTACAACCACATAGAATTGCTAAAATGAGCGGAATTGGATGCTCAAGTAAAACTCCTGCCTACTACCTTGGTAGATCACATGGATTCAATACTGTTCACGGTAGAATGCCATCGGTTACAACTGGGGCNAACGTCGTAAACAAGGACCTTACTTACATCGGTGTTTCTGGAGATGGTGATTCCGCATCAATTGGTATTGGACAGCTGGTACACGCAATTAGGCGAAATGTGAATATGGTTTACATCGTTGAAAATAATGGAGTATATGGATTAACAAAGGGCCAATACTCAGCAACCGCAGATGTTGGTTCAAAAAAGAAGAAAGGACCTGTTAATGAGACACAGCCAATCGATTTGTGTGCAATGGCAATCAATCTAGGGTGTTCATTTGTAGCTCGTTCTTTCAGCGGTTCCAAAAAACAACTCACAGCCTTGCTAAAAGCAGCCATTTCTCACAAAGGATTCGCATTGATNGACGTGATAAGTCCGTGTGTTACATTCAACAATAATGATGAATCTTTGCGTTCATATGGATATGTTAAGGACAACCAAGCAGAATTACACTCCGTTGGATATATTCCTCACTTTTCTCCACTTGAACAGGTTGAAGTTCCTGCAGGATCNTTCAGAGATGTCACTCTTCACGATGGCTCGACTATGAGATTGGAAACCATCTCTGAAGACCATGACATATCTGATGCAGTTGCTGCACTTTCTGCACTTCACAAAGCAGATGCTGACAAAAAGCACGTCACAGGCATACTCTACTTCGATGGAGAAAAACCAGCTCTCGACACAGATTTAGACTTGCATGACACNCCTCTAGTAGAGATGGGTGANGANCTACTGAGGCCATCNCCTGAGCAACTTGAAGATGTTATTGCTGCACTACGNGGTTAGATTTGAAACCGCTTAATTGAAGAATAGGAGGCCTTTGGGCCACTCTGCTAGTCTCTTAGTGTAGTGGTCCATCATGGTGGGTTCTGGTCCCGCCGACCTCGGTTCGAATCCGGGAGAGACTATCTCCATTCATTAGCCATCTAAATCTGAACTACAATGTAAAGGATGANGCCCTNCTTTCTGATCTTGCTGAAGTGATNGGACACTTTTTGCAATGCTTGTTCTTTTTCCTGAATTTNCCACAGCATTTTGATTTCAATTTTTTTGATGAGCAGCCTTTGTCGCATCCTGAACATGCGGACCTTCGTGCCAGTTCTGTAATCGAAATACTAGAGGCGATAATGTTTGATTTTTCAACACCACAAAATGGACAAACAATCCAAGTGTCTTGGAGAATATTACCGCATTCCGCACAATCGTCAATGCCGCGCATAGGTTCCTGTGTTTTAGGGCGCCCTAAAAAGATTAGGGCCCCCTTAAAATCCTGCATTGTTTTAATTTGGTTGAACTAATTTGTGAACCAAATTATTCTTGGTTTAGGGGACCCTTAAAATTGGTGAACTTTTGCGGAATCATGTGCTGAATAGACTTCTTGCCATTTGGTTTCTAATTTTTATGTTATCGTTGGCTCCAGTTACAGTTGTCGAAACTGATCTGCTAGTAGACGGAGATTATGTCTTTGAGACGTCAGGTCGAGATGATGATGAAGACGATGAAGACGATGATGACGATGATGACGAAGACGATGATGACGATGATGAGAATGAAGAATTCTGTGAGCAATATGATGGAGATCAAAACAGTTGTTCGCAATACCCTCAGTGCGAATGGGATGCAGAAGATGACCCCAGTGACAGTGATTATCCTGGAGAATGTGACGAAAACGAAGACTATGAAGGCGGAGGCAGCAACAATGGAAATGGCAATTCAGGAGGAGGATCATCGGGCTCAGATTACGACAACGATGGGGAGGATGATTCCCTTGATAGTGATGATGACAACGATGGTTATGAAGACCAAGAAGATGCATTTCCTTACAACGAAAACGAGCACGAAGATACCGATGGTGATGGTATAGGAGACAATGCTGACAATGATGACGATGGAGACAACGTTTCGGATTCAGAAGATGCGTTCCCTAAGGATAGCTCAGAACAATACAACACTGACAATGATAGCATTGGAAATAATGCTGATCCTGATGATGATAACGACGGTGTCCCAGATGAAGATGATGCATTCCCCCTAGATGCTTCAGAGTACCTAGATACTGATGGAGATGGATTAGGAAACAATGCAGATGTCGATGATGATAATGACGGCGTCGTAGACTCTCAAGATGCATTCCCATTAGACCCTAGTGAGAATGCGGATCACGATGGCGATGGAATAGGGGACAATGCTGACAATGATGATGATAATGATGGAATACCTGATGATGAGGATTCTCAAACTGATGAAGTAGAGATAATTTATGATAACGATGGAGATGGCATTTCTGATGAAAATGACCCCGATGACGACAATGATGGCGTTGATGACACATTAGATGCATTTCCTTTTGACCCTCAAGAACAGTACAATTTCGATGGTGACTCCAAAGGTGATAACTCTGATACAGATGATGATAATGATGGAATTGTCGACATTCTTGATGCATTCCAATTCAATGCCTCGGAATGGCTAGATAATGATGGAGACGGAATTGGAAACAACGCTGATACAGATGACGATAACGATGGCATTCCTGATATTGAGGATGCTTTTCCCTACAATTCAACATACACTTCGGACCTAGATAACGATGGACTTCCTGACTCTATTGACTTGGATATTGATGGAGACAATTACAAAAATTCTGAGGATGATTTCCCTGAAGACCCTACGGAGTGGAGAGATACTGACGGAGATGGTGTTGGAAATAATCGAGATGGTGATGATGATGGTGATGGCGTGATAGACATTTTAGACACAAGGCCTCTTGACTCTGGAGGAACTATTATTCAACCTGGACCTCAAAATAGTGATTCTGCAGAATCTGAAGAAAGTGGTGTCATCACTATTAGCATACAAGATATTCTAATCCTGCTGGCAATTTCTTCTGCAGCAACTATTACTTTCCTCTGGAGAGCAAGGAAAAAGGAACCCAAGAAAGAAGTAGAAAAGGAGGCTTAAATGTGGGAGAAAAAATTGAACGTATTTTGAAAACCGATTTGAAAAGCATACTAAACCCAAATATTTGGCTGCTTATTGTTGCAATTCCTCATACATTATTTGGCGCNTTGGTTCCAATGTACCAAACATCCTATGGTTCAACCGAATTTAGTGCTGCATCATACGGATTGGTGACTGCGATAATGCTGATGAGCATTTACCTATTCACTGAAGGCAAATCCCTTGCTAGAATGACTGCTTCCCTNGGNACTAGTGTATTCNTATGGATNATATTCGTNCAAATGCTTGCTGAAGGAGGCGGTTTCAATATCGAAGCCGAATTAGCACCTCCTTTCATCTACAGTATCTCTCTAAATGTAGAGTTAGCCCCACCACTGTTATTGTGGGGAATGTTGGCTATCAGCGGATTTTTACACTGGAATGTAGAAAAAGAAGAATCNGAATCGGATGAAGAGATTGATTCACAAACNGATGATTCAGACGATTCTCTGGAAGAAATCCTGCAGTTGAATGAGGATTCAAATGATTCGTGACATTTTAGGTGNTTATATGTCTAAAGCGCTATCTTATCATGACGATTTGATTGAACAAGGCTATTCAGAAGAAGAAGCANTCGAGCATACACAGAGATATTTTCCGGATTTCTCACTTGATGGAAGGAAGCCCGATCCTGCCCCTCCGCCNGGATTCGAATTTATCCCATCNGAACATAAAGAAACTGAAAAGCAGCCAGATTCTTCATTTAATATCGACAAGATAATGTTCAGAACAGGCGTAATGTTTGACAATGCGAAATTAGCTATCAAAGAAAACAAGAAGGTCGTATACTCAATTGCCGGAGTAGTTGCNGCATTACTCGTAGTATACNTTGTTTTGCAAATCCCTGCATCAACTCACCCGATAGAAGGTTCTTGGACTAAATCCGATGGGCAGGTGTTTACTTTCAACATGGATGGATCATTTGAAGATGGTACAAACAATGATGCTAATTGGAAAATAGATGGCGACCGTTTGACCATATCATCAACCATAGTAAATGGAGATGATTCAATAGAAATCATTCAGACTATGAAACAAGAATTCTCAGATGATGAAAATGCAATGTGGCTAAAATGGATTAGCTTAGAAATAGACGGAGACGATGCCACTTCTGAAGTAGAAAATACTTGCATATTAGTCATCAAAGATACAAACTCATACGCTGAAGATGTAGGNAAATACATNTCNNAAAAGCCCAGTTGGTGCGAATGANGGTGNNTTNGNTGCCTGANGANGATTCNAGCNAATCCAGTGAANATAGTTCAANAATNGAACAAGCNNTTGATAGNATNAAAGTTGGCGCTGTAAAATCTGCTAAGGCAATCGCTGAGGCATCNAAAAGGGCTGGTGAATCCGCTTCGAAATTATCGTCAGAGATTAGTGATAAGGTTACTGAAAAAAGAGACATGTTAGTAGAGAATCGTAAAAAACAGAAATCTGAATTCATTGAATCGCTTAAAGGCGATGAAAAATACAAACAAATCATCGTCGATGAAGAGAAACTTCCTCCAATGGTATCTCTACCAGTTCTTGAACACCGAGAACTGCTTGAAAGTATACAAAGATTGGAAACAGAAGTCAAGGAGTTAGAATTGGCCCTAGAGAAAGCATCACAAAGTCAATCTGAGACGTCAACTGAAATTAGTGACAATGAAAATTCTAAAAATAAAAATGAAGATCCAGAAGGTGCCAAAAATGCACAAAAGGAAAGAGGAATTGCCGGAGAAGTTGGTGTCTCTCTGAACCAAATTCTCATCACATTGGGAGTTTCTGTTCTATGGGCAATAATACTTATCGTAATTAATTTCCAACTTGAACAGAGGGGATTCGATCTCAGTGGCCTTGACACTAAAGCAGTTGTTTGGCCAATTGGAACTGCAATTTGGACCATGTTCCTACTTAGTAGCCAAAAGAAAGCCGGGACACTGCTTTCTATGGAATTAGGAAACAGAGTCAAGACATCTATTGGAATTGGACTAGCCACCACACTTTCCTTGATGCTAACCGATGGAGATATGCAAGGAATAACCAATGTGTGGGGTTGGACGATGACAGCCGCTCTTTGTGCATTTTTGTTGAGCGGTTTTATTCGAGGCGTAGTATCTTCTTTGCGAAACATATCAAGGATTGTGTCTTTCTCCAAATAAATGCTATGCGCTAAACCTATTGATGGGAAGTTAGGTATTTCGTGAATTTTGTATAAATCCGGGATTTCTTTTATATGTCATACTACGATGGCAGTTTAGTGAACAATATGAGGAAGATTGCCACGATTCTTTGCCTGACCATCTTGAGTAGCTCTCTTGCTGGATGCCTTTGGAACCTATTTGACGACGATACTAGAATTTCATTTTCTGGTTGTGCGTCTTCCTGGCATGTAGAATTTTTCGACCTGAGTAACGATAATTTCGCATCTTGGGACGGTAAAGTTGAATTTACAGATTCGAATGGAAATACAGAAGTTTTGGAGTTTTTTTCTGGCGACAAAAAGTATGTTACATTAGATGAATCTCTTGATTGGACTCTGAAATATACCTTCTATGAAGATGACATTGGATTCATTGTAGGAGACTCCGTATATGGTGGAGACAACAGAAATGGAGAGTCCGGCACAATTGAATTGGATTTAGTAAGAAAGTATGCAGGTAGCACAGGTAATGAAATGCCAATTTCATTCTCTTGTGACGATTCCAACTGGGATATCAAATTCGTAGACCAGAGCAACGAATACTTCAGCTCATGGGGAGGCGAAGTCGAATTCTTTGAAGTTGGAAACGAGCAAGACATCTATTCATTCGAGGATTTCTCTAGTGAAATGAAATACGTTAATTTAGAAGATTCTAAAGTTTGGAAAATGAGATACACTTTCTATGAGGAAGATATTGGATTCGTCTACAATGGTAAATCGTACGGCATGAATAACGATTATGGAGACTCTGGAGAGATCACAATCGATCTATCTTAATCATGCATAGATTGTGTGAGGAAAAATCCATGAAGGTTAATCAATCTGAAGTTCTATTGTCAGGTCTGCCGATTATTCTTCTTGTTTTTGCACTTCTCACTTCGTTCATTTCTGACTTCAAATCAGTAATCGGACTTATACTGTGTATTGCGGCAATTATCTCTTCTCTAGAGAGAACAATTTACGCATACTCAAAGAAGAAATGGCCGTTGTTTTTATTCTGTATATTCATGACCTTAATCAGCATCATTGCTGCAATATTTTACCACGCAATGATGACTTGGGATTACGGACCATTCTACTTCCCAGTCTCTGAATAAAGTTCAGTGTTGATTGAAAACTATATTGTTCGCAATTCATTAATGCCACATAGGATTAGAACTTGCAACAATCTAATCAGTTATTCTTTGGTGGATTCAAGTAGTAGCTTCTAGCAAGCATAGCCTCGATCTTACGCCACTTTTCACGAACCGAACTTGGCATGTTAGGATCGTTTATCTCCCAAGGACGATACTTATCGCCTCCACCTTTTTGTTCGAGTTCTTCATCTGCTGTGCCTCCAATTCCAAAGTAAGCACAGCCGGCATACTTTCCTGTGTGGTATGCAAACAACCCCTTGTCTTTCCATTTGCCTTCAAAGTCGTATCCGGCTCCGCCAACCTGCAAACCTAACTCCCTAGCAATAATTGCTGACTTTGCAGGGTCATTGAACAAATGAGAACACCATTTCCACAAAGAACTACCTTGTTGAATATCGAATTCTACTTTCGCCTTGTCAGGGAATTTCATCTCCTCCATAACACGCTCGTGATTACTCAGTTTCTCGCCACTCGCTACTTGATCTTCAATTGCCTTGGACTGTTTAGAAAGTTCTGCAAACCAATCTTCAGCATTAGATGAGGTTCCAAAGACGTTAGTTGAATCGCCAGAAGTAGCCTGACTTCGGCCATTGGAGCCACGCGTTTTTGCGAGGATACCCACAGACCCAATGACTGTCAATGTGCCAATACCCATCATTATGGCGCCTGGAATTAGCATACCAAGTATTTCTTGATTCTCTTCGGTTCTAATCCACATCAAGACCTCGCCACCTTCTACATTTTGTGCAGTGATAGTAGTAGTGCCGTTCATACAGTCTTTGCAGGCTCGTCCGATTTTGACGAGTTGAACTCCGTTGTGACTTGCTTGTTCAGGATTGTGATGAGAACCGCAGTCTCCGCTGCCCTCGCCAGTAATTTCCTTGTAAAACACTTCTCTACTTTCATCTGGAGGATTTCCGGCCACATTCTCACCGTGTGGTCCAGTGGTATACCAACCACCAGTATGATTGGCGCTGATGACAACATTTTCACAGTAATTATGGCGACCGTTTCCATCAAAATCACCTGGCACCCCCTCAATGAAAATCTCAAACCCAAAGTCTCCCTGTCCGTCCGCATCTATGATTTCGAAAGTTCCAGAAGAGACTGCCTCATACTGGAATCCTCCACCTAGGCCCATGATAAAGAGGGGAATTCCTGGAGCGAGCAACA